>SIAQ01000014.1 GCA_009697105.1 Gemmataceae bacterium
GAAAAGAAAGCGCAGGCACCCAGTCTGCGCGCGCTTGCCCAGCTACCTTAAATATTAAGGAAGACCTGCGGAGACCGCGCTGAGGTGATCCTAACACAGGCTGATCGATACGCAAAGTCAGTTGTGAAAGATTTTGGATGTCGATCATGTTGCTCATGCCAAAAAGGATGAGCGAGATGAGCGACATCCAACTTAGGTTACTTCCGGTTCCGACGTAAATCGCCGATATTTGCGTAAAGCGAAAAACAATCCGAGGCAATAATCCGCATACACGCCTTGTCTTCCGCAGATTTGGCCAGCCACTCCCCGCACGTCGATTAGTATTCCGTAATAAACAAAAACCGATTCCCGATGGGCTAGAAACGCGGTATTGCATGCTATGGTTTAGCAGGCAGGGAAGGCACGCAGCAATCACGCAGCTATCAAAGGCCCAATTCGGACTCGTCTATGGAAGCCAAACAACCCAACGGAGCCTTGATCCCCAAAGGCGGCGGCGACAACATTCCGCTCACTCGCTCGCCGCTCACCATCGGCCGACGGGATTCCTGCGATATCTGCTTGCAATTCTCCAATATTTCCGGCAAACATTGCGAGTTAACTTTACAAGAGCGGCTTCTGGGTTCTGCGCGATCTCGGCAGCACGAATGGCGTGAAAGTCAACGGCGACCGCACCGAGAAGAAAGTCCTTCAAGATGGCGACATCGTAACGATCGGCAAACGAGTATTCACTATCCAATTTGAAGAGGCAGGCAGACCGAGCGACCTCGAGGAGTTCGCAGACGAAGTCGCGGCCATATTCCAGCAGTCATTGCTCGAAAAGGCCGGTCTGGTGCATCCACCACGTAATAGCACCGGCCGCAAGTCCAAGTCCTTGGCGAATCCGCTCAAACCTCAGGAAAATATCGAGTTCGGCGAGGATGAGGATGATTGACCGCCGCACTACCAATATCGTTCGAGCATGACATATCCAATCGCCATGATCGCAACGTCGATCAAGCAATGGCTCAACCACGGCGCGTACAGCGATTCGCTGCGGGCATAAATCCACGCCCACACGCCACCGCCGACCGCTACGCCGAGCGAGAACGGCAATGCCAGTGTAATGATGTCATTCGGAAAGTAGACGCACACGATCACGACGTGGTGCGCCATGAAGCCCAGACTTGACAGCACGATCGCCGACCACATCGACACATGACGCCTCAACCATCCGAACACGAACCAGCGCCAATAATACTCCTCCCCAAGCGAATGCACGCAGCAAATGAATACGCCCATGCCGACGTACGCTGCCGGCGTCGTTTGCTTGAATTGGGTCAGGCGATGCCAAATCATCTCTGGCGCCGTCACCGCGAAGGCAGGCATGTCGCGTAGTACGAACTGGTATAGGCACACCATCGCGACAGCAACGATCGTCGCAAACCCGATCGCCATCGGTAGGCCACGCCAAGTCGGCCAGGCGAAGCGGATGGCCTGGCGCTCAAACCAAAACACGAATAAGGCGGGAAAGAGAAACTGCACTACCTTGCTCGAAACATACGCAATCCTCACCGCTGGGTTTTCGTCGCCGGCAGGCTCATCCAGAATGACGAAGTAGATCATCGCCATTGCCAGCGGGAATAACGATGCAATGGCAATGGCAGTGAGGTCACGGGTGCGATGTGGTGTCGGGGTCATTGGACCGGTCCAAGCTAGAGGATTTCGTTGTTTACGTTTAGCGTTCGCATGGTGCCATGCGAACGCGTAAACATGAGGGCGCTAAACACATGCAACGATTCGCCGAACCAGCACGCGCAGCTTCTTCTCGGTGGCGTTGGCCGTCGCGATGATGTCCGGCAAATGGGCCGGTTCAAGCGCGTCGGGCAGGCACATGTCGGTGATGATCGAGAGGCCCAGTATCCGCATGCTCGAATGCAGGCCGACGATCACCTCGGGCACTGTCGACATGCCGACAACATCCGCGCCGATTGCTCGCAGAAAGCGATACTCCGCGCGTGTTTCCAAGTTCGGCCCAGCAACCGCAACGAAGACGCCCTTATGCACGACGATCTTTTCCTCCAGCGCGATTTGCTGGGCCTGGCGAATTAATTCGTGGTCGTAGGGATAGCACATATCAGGAAAGCGCACACCAAGGCGGTCGTCGTTTTTGCCGATCAGCGGATTGTCGCCCAGGAGGTTGATGTGATCCTCGATGAGCATGATGTCGCCTTTGTTCCACTGCGGGTTCATGCCGCCGCAGGCGTTGGAGACGATGAGCACGTCGCAGCCCATCGCCTTCATGACGCGAACGGGGAAGGTGATTTGTTGGAGGGTATAGCCTTCGTAGAAATGGAATCGGCCCTCCATCGCCATCACCGGTTTGCCGCCGAGCGTACCACACGCCAAACGTCCGGCATGGGATTCGACGGTGGAAACGGGGAAGTGCGGGATGTCCTGATACGGAATCTTGACGGCATCCTGAATCTCCTCGGCCAGCCCGCCCAGCCCCGTGCCAAGGATGATGCCAACCTTGGGTGAACCTGCCCAGCGTGATTGAATGAGTTTCTTGGCGTCTTGGATTTGGTCGAAGAGTTGCATCATCACCCACCTGTTGAGAGTTTCAAAAACGCAAGCCCCACGATGAGCGAAGCGATTGGTTGGGCTTCTTTGGTTCTCCCCACAATATACAATGACCTCACACCAACAGACAGGGAGCAAAACCATGGCGATAGCCGTCTTTTGTCCGAAATGCGAAACGCGCATCGAGATCACGAAGGACTTGGCGGATCAGCCGGTGCATTGTGGCCGATGTGGGAACACGTTCTCGCCGGGTGCTGCCGATGCATTGGACGTGGGCATTCAGGCAAAGCCCACGCCGGCCTCGCCAGCGAACAAACTAGCGTCGATCCTGTCGCCTGAGCCATCGCAGCCGCGTGCGACGGCACGATCGCCGTTCCCGGCGGTGCCGTTGTTGGTTTGCGTGGTGGGCCTGATGTTCTTTCTGTTAATCGGATCGGGCGGTTTCAACGTGTGGCTTTTGATGAATCCGAACGATCCCTGGCGTCGGCAGGTCAACGTCGAACAGGCGAACCAGCGTGCTGCCGCCGCGGAAGCGCAAGCGCAAGCCGAGGTCGCCAACGCCCGTGCCGCCGAAGCGGAGACGCAGCGCGTGCGAAAGCAGTTGCAGGATCAGATTGACGAATTGAAACAGGCGATTGACACCGCCAAGATGAAACTCGACGACATTCGGCGAAAAGAATAGGTGCAGGCAGAGCCGGTCAATAATGACGCCGCCGACAATACTGAATGTCCGAGGCTGAAGCGTAAGCGAGGCATTCAGACTGCCTCGCTTACGCTTCAGCCTCGGACGGAAATTTGACTTTTGTCGGGCGCGTCAATAATGTCAAACGCCAGATTTGTTGGCACGAAAGCCAAGGCTGGCTCTTCACCAAAGACGGCAAAACGATGAAACTGAACCAAGGCAAAAACGTGCTCGATTTCGAGATCAGCGATCCCTGATGAAGGGCGATTCACCCCCACCAATCGCTACGCTCATGGTGGGGCTTGCCGCCTGTTACCTGAGCCCTGACTCCTGACCCCTGGAACTTATGGCAACAAACCTCACCCCCCAGTACATGGAAGCCGAAGAAGAGTACAAGAAGGCTCAGACGCCCGACGAGAAATTGGCGTGCCTGAAGAAGATGTTTCAGCTCGTGCCGAAACACAAGGCAAGCGAGAAGCTGCAGGCCGATCTCAAGACGAAGATGGCGGATCTTCGCGACGAAATCGAGCATGAGAAGAAGCATCCGAAGAAGGTCGGCATCAGCTACAAGTTTCCAAAGCAAGGCGCGGGGCAGTACGTCATCGTCGGGGCGCCGAACGTGGGCAAGAGCCGACTGCTCACCCGCTTCACCCGTGCCACGCCGGAGGTCGCCGCGTATCCGTTCACGACGCGCGAGCCGCACGTCGGCATGATGGATTGGCAGGACGTTAAAATACAACTCATCGACCTGCCGCCGATCACTGCGGATTTCATGGAAGCGTATGTCTCCACCATCATCCGCGCCGCCGACGCTGCGATTCTGATGCTCGACCTCGGCGACGACGATGCGCCATTTACCGCCGAGACGGTGCTCGAACGCTTGGCCGCCGTCAAGACGATGCTCGTTGGCGAGAAGCCGGCCCAAATCGACGACTACTCCATCGAGTACATCCGCACCATGCTCGTCGCCAACAAGATCGACCTGCCCGGTGCTCAGGATCGGCTCGACATCATTCGTGAGATGTTCGGGCCCAAGTTCCCGATCCACGTCATCTCTGCGGAACACGGTGCCGGCATGGGGGAAATGAGCGAGGCCATCTACAAGTTCCTGAACGTCATCCGCGTCTATACGAAGCAACCAGGCAAGCCGGCTGACATGACGTCACCGTTCACGTGTCCCATCGGCAGCACGCTGGTCGAGATGGCCGGCCTGGTGCATCGCGATTTTACGGAGCAACTCAAAAACGCTCGCATCTGGGGCAGCGGCGTTCACGACGGCCAATCCGTGGGCCGCGAGCACGTGCTGCACGACAAGGACGTGGTGGAGTTGCATGGATGATGCGGTTCGTCAGTTCTCGTCGGGATCGATCAAGGCGTAGACCTTCGCAAGCACCTCTTCGAGGACTTCGTCGTCGAGAACGCATTTTTTCTGAACGTTGCGTTTTGCCCAATCCAGGCTTTTGACCTGATCGGACAATATCACGCCAGCTACGAGTTGGCCGGGTGGAATTTTCACCTCGAAGATGTAATTTTTCTTTTGGCTAGAAATGGGACAAAAAATCGCGAGTCGGACCTTCGCGTTGTAGCTGCTTGGAGACAAAACAACCGCTGGCCTTCGCCCCGCCTGCTCTCGGCCTTGCTGCGGGTCGAAGTCGATCATGACCACATCACCACGCTCGGGGACGTATGAGGCTACCATTCTTCAACTCCCACGGATGGTCCCGTTTCCACCTCAGCGTGCAGCGTTTCCGGAGTCACCTTATCAAGCATATCCTTCAACGAATACCGTTTGCGCACTGCCTTTGCCTTGATGACGCGAACTTCATCATCGCTTATGCGTTTGAGGATCAATAGTTGGTCGGCAAAATCTTGAAAGAGGCTGACTCGCCCCTTATTATCGGATCGCCTTGTCTTGGTATCCATAACGTCCTTCATTTCTACAGGTGAAACGAACAGCCCATCGGTAGTTTAATTTTCCCACGATCCCATCGAATGTCAAGAGGGATTTTCCCACCTCATGGCCGTGGTGGGAGGCGTGCCAATATTTGTAGCCCTCTTGCCGTACGAGAGGACTACAAATCGGGTGGATGCCAGCTGCCACGCCGCCACATCGACCGCGCCATATAATCCGTCCTATGCAGCCAAATCGCGCGGCTTCGTCCGCGTGAACGGGGGAACCAACGAAGCATCAAACTTCACGGGGCGCGGATCCGAATTCGGATCAGAGCACTTTCAAGTTCTAGCCCGTCAGCTAACCTCGTCGGCGGCGTGGCACGTGGTGTGCTCGCCATTGAAAGGGCATCGGCCCCTTCGTACCATTCTTCATCCTCCACGGATTCTATGACATCATCGAATACGCCCTCCGGTGCCGGCCATACGATGCGGAAGGCCGCACGTATTATCGTCGTCAGTAGCGTCATGTTTACGTTTATCTCTTACTGGCGCACCGCCGCGGTCGTGTTGTGCGACCTCGGCAGCACGGCGTTCTACATCGGCGGAATCGTCGAACAGGCTGTCGGGCCGGCGGCGCCGTGGTTCATCCTCGCCGTCATGATCTTCAGTTATGCCGTGCGTTCGGTGTATATCGAAAGCTGTTCGTTGTTCATTCGCGGCGGCGTCTATCGCGTCGTCAAAGAGGCGCTCGGCCGATTCGCCGCCAAGATCGCCGTCTCCGCGCTCATCTTCGATTACCTGCTCACCGGCCCGATCAGCGGCGTCTCGGCTGGCCATTACCTGATGGGTTTGCTGCTCGACAGTTTACGCATCATCAACCCGGATTGGGTGATCGCGGATCACGCTCAGCGCGACATCGTCAAGTGTGGCGGCGCTGTCGCAATCGCCATGCTTATCACTCTCTATTTCTATCGCCTCAATGTTCGCGGCATTCATGAATCGAGTGACCGCGCCCTCAAGATTATGATCGCCACCACCGTCATGGTTGCCGTCATGCTCGTCTGGTGCGGGCTCACCCTGGCAGTGAACGGGATCGCAAAGAATGACGTGACGAAGCAAACCAATTCCATGCCATTCATTCCCGACTTGTCGGTCAAGCCGAAAATCGACGCCCATGGAAAAGAGAAGATCGACGCCGACACGAAGAAGCCGGAGATGCATCCAAGCCCGATCGGTTTTCTCCAGGACACCGCTGTCGGGCAACAACTTCAACCGGCGGACAAGAAGATCGACTGGCTTGGTCTGATCGGCATGATGGGAATAATGATTGCCTTCGGGCATTCGATTTTAGCAATGAGTGGCGAGGAAACGCTGGCGCAAGTCTATCGGGAAGTCGAAGCGCCGAAGCTACCAAATTTCCGCAAGGCGGCGTTTATCGTCTTCATCTACAGCCTCGTCTTTACCGCAGGCATCAGTTTTCTCGCCGTGATGCTCATCCCCGAGAATCAGCGCGTCTCTGACTACTCTGAGAATCTGATCAGCGGACTTGCCATGAACATGATTGGCCCGGAGTGGCTCAGGCTGTGTCTCAACGGCTTTGTCGTCATCATCGGCTGTCTGATTCTCGCCGGGGCCGCCAACACCGCGATCATCGGCTCCAATGGCGTCCTCAATCGCGTCGCTGAGGATGGCGTCATGCCCGAATGGTTCCTCAAGCCGCACTCCAAGTTCGGCACGACTTATCGCCTGCTTACGTTAATCGTCCTGCTGCAGTTAGTGATTATCGCGCTCAGCAAAGGCGACGTACTGATTCTCGGCGAGGCGTATGCTTTCGGCGTCGTGTGGAGCTTCGTATTCCAGGGTTTGGCGATGGTCGTGCTGCGTTTCAAAGACACCAGGCCGCGCGAGTACAAAGTCCCATTCAATATCAAGATCGGCGGCGTCGAGATACCGTTCGGATTGTTGTTGATCCTGTTCGTGCTGCTCAGTGCGGCCCTCCTTAATCTTTTCACCAAACCGCTGGCGACGATATTCGGAGCGGCGTTCACAGGGATATTCTTCGTATTGTTCTATGTCTCGGAGTGGGTCCACGAGCGCCGCTTGAAGGGCGTGCATCACAAACATTTAGAACAATTCAATCAGGAAGTGGAAGACCAGATTACGGCAGAGGAACTGGGCATCGAAATGCCGTTCCGCCGGCTGGTGGCCATTCGGTCGACGCAGAATCTGTTCATGCTCGAGAAGACGCTGGCCGACACCGACGCCGATACGACAGACATCATCGTCATGACTGCCAAGCCCGTGCCCGAAGGCGATCCGATGGGCCCGACGGGGCACCTCGACAGCTACGACCAGGAGCTGATGACCGCCGTCGTGCAACGCGCGGAGTCGGCGGGCAAGCAAGTGCATCCGCTTATCATGCCTACGAACAATCCCGTATACGCCCTTTTACGTACCGCGCGCGATTTGAATGTCCACGAATTGGTAATTGGCGCGTCGAACAAATTCACCGCCGATGAACAGATCGATCAAGTCGCTCTGTTGTGGATGAGTTTGCACAAGGGCGATACTATGCCGCTCACGATTCGCATCCTCAGCAAGGATCGCGATCTGCATTTCGACCTCGGCGGCGGTAACCGCATCCCGCGCCAGGGCGAGATTAAGGCTCGCTCCATCGCCGAGCTGCGCCACGCAGGAGTCGGCGCAGACCGCGTGATTCTCGTCCAGGCGGACACCAAGAACGGGCTGGACCTGTTTCAATCGATCCTCACCGCGCTCGATCCGTTGGTCGAACTCAAAATCCTCGTTCTGCCGGCGACGGAGGAGGAAGAATCCGCCGGCGTCCAGCAAGTGATCGAGGACCAGGCTCGGCAAGTGAACCGTAAGCTGACCATCGAGCCGTTATCGGGATCGCTCGGCGAGGTGATCGTGCAACACACGCGCAAGTGCGACGCGGATATTCTTATCCTGCCGATCTCAGATGAAATCGACCGTGCCAAGCCGCTCGCCTTGCCTAGTTGGGCGTCACACATCCTGCAAAACGCCCGCTGCCGTGTAATGCTAGTGGCCAATCCGATGCTGCCGAAAGAGCTGGCGGAGTAGGAAAAAATACTTAATCCCAGAGATTAGGTACTTCAAACCTCTGGGATTGCAAGATCGGATCCCAACGGTTCGGGGTACCTCACCATTGGGCTTGGCGTCTATTACTTGCCCAAGAAACCATCTTGACAAATTGCGTAAAACAGGCATCATCGCCGCTCCGGAATGGAGGCCGATGATGTCCAATGTTCACGCACGTACCGATCCCCCGCATCACTCGGCGGATGAATCGCTGGAACCACGCGAGTTGCTTGCTGACATCATCGTTTACAGTTCCGTCACGAATGTGCTCACCATCGATGGCACGACGACGACGGACTCCGCGGTTGCCGGCACAACCGTTGCCACGTTGACGGATCCTGATGGCAAGGCGACAACGCAGACGTTCACCATCACCGGCGTCGTGGATAGCGTCGTGTTTCAGGGCTATGCAGGCAACGATTTCTTCGACAACCGCACATCCATTCCGGCACAGGCCGAGGGCGGTGCGGACGATGACCTCGTTTACGGCGGGTCCGCAGCCGACTTCGTCTGGGGCAGTCTGGGCGACGATTATTTGGACGCGCGAGCCGGGCACGATCAGCTCTTCGGCGGCGCGGGACTCGACACGCTCAACGGCGGTATCGGCAATGCGGGCCGCAATATCCTCACAGGCGGCGCAGGAAATGACCGTTTCCTCATCACCGACATCATCTACGACTCAACGCCTGCCGACGTGCGCATCAACTCCATCGACGATGCCAATAACGAACTGATTTTCGACCGCGTCATCGTCGCCACCCATGCGAGTTGGACTGATGAAGACATCCACACCGTCGATCAGGCGCTAGCGAATATTGAACAGCGCACGTGCAACAACGCAATACTCAAAATACCCGATGGCTCCGCACTCACGTTCCGCCGGCAGGGGCATGATCAGGATCGCAGCAGGTTGCTCCTGGGCTGGAATTCGCTGCAAGCCAGCAGCACCCTGCTCGACTACGCGTTCGAAGATCCGCAATGGCTGCATCACACCATCTATCACGAGGTCGACCACCACTGGGAAAATACGAACGTCAACAAGTTCTGGGACACGTTCACGGATCTCAGCGGCTGGACGAATGCCGAAACATCGCCCGGCACAGGCTTCACGCAGGCAAGGGAGACAGACGCCAATTGGTGGTATTCAGCGGCTCGACCTTCTCACGCGACTATGGCCGATCGTATCCGTGGGAAGATTGGGCCTTAAAGCGTCGAGACTTTTTTTCGCAGGCCCATACCGGTATGATGAACGCCGGCGAATAGAATGCACCGGCCAAGACTAACGTGGCGAATCAGTTCTTGTCGAGCGAGGCGTGAGTGTTTCCTGTCTGCCGCTTGCGGCTTAGCGCTCGGAATATCCCACGCAAGCGCAAGAGCCACAAGCAGAGACCAAGGATCACCCCGCCAGGGCACTAGCAGGCCGAGCGCCAGAGGCCATCGCGGGCATTGTGGCGTCAAACAAGGCGCGGAAGACCTGGATGTCAAGCCCCGACGCCGAGGTCGACGCGGGCTGCCATTGCACGCCGAGGGCAAACCAATTATCTTTCTTGTACTCGATAGCTTCGATGACATTGTCCAGCGCAACCGCCGTCGCCACGAAATCGCGTGCCAAACGCTGAATACCGGCACGATGCTCGCTGTTGACGACGACTTCGCCTTCACCCATCAGCTTGGCCATCAGCGTGTCTGGCAAGATATTGATGGCATGCCGAACGCCATACTCCGGCGGATGGCGATGCTGCAGCGCTTCGGGCATTTCACGCGACAGGTCGGCATAGTTCAGGCCGCCGAACGCTGCGTTCATGGCCAGCATGCCGGCGTCGATGGCGAGGAGCGGGAAGCGATTTTCGCGACACCACATGCAAAGCGATTCGACATCGCCCATCTTGCCTGGTGTGGCTTGATCGAATCCGCAAGCGATAACGCCGACGGTTCCGGCCAGGATTTCACCCCAGGACCGATCGCCGCGCGCGGGCTTGAGAAACACCGGCTTGGCGCCTGCCGCTGCGAGTGTGCCATGATAGCCGGTTGTCCATAGGCCAACGCCTCGACCTTTGAGGTGGACCTCGGAACCGTAGATGGCAATGGGAGTGGGGTTGTTGGAAACGAACATCGTAAGGACTCCTTTCCTTGGAGATAAATCGTGTTGCCTGCCTTGGCTTTTCCCGCGATGGAAAAGGTGTTGAGATTATACGGAAGATGCCAGCTGCAAATCCAGTGAAAAATGGAAATTTATTTACGATGCCCTGCTCAGACGTTCACTTCGGAGCGGATGGTATGGTAGCAGCTTAGCGATCACGCGGGATGTTCCGAGCGCTAAGCCGCAAGCGAAATACGGTAAATAGCCTACTTGCCTCGCTCGGCTAGGATCTTCGCCTTGGTCGTGTTCCAGGTTGGCAGTGGCGTCCCCTCGTAGACGCGTAGGTTCTTGAACGACATCGATTCGCCGGCGACGGTGAAGCCGATGTTCGCCTTAGGCATGGCGATGCCGTCATGCGAGCCGAGCGCGACGTGTTTGCCGTCGAGCTTCGCGATGATGTCCTTGCCGTTGAGTTCGACGACGATTGTGTGCCATTCGCTTGGCGAGATCGATGTGGTGACGGTATCGAGAACAACGGCCTTTTCGTTTTTCTTTTTGTCAGCATCCTTCTGCACACTAAGCGAGGTCGGGGTAATTTTGACGCGAGAGATATGCCTCTTGGCCGCGTTGATGCTCAACGACGTGACCTTCGCGCCGTCGATTTTGAACGAATATTGAATAACCGCGCTATCGAACTTGACGGGCAAACGCTTGACCGCGCCGTGCATGTCCGCCGCCAATTCGGCCCCGCGAAGGACGCAATCGGTGATGAGCCATTTGCCCTTGCCTTCAATCCAACCCTTGGCGAGCGGTTGCGTGAAATCCTCGCTATGCAGCAACTTGCCCGGTTGTAGCATCAGCGTCGCAGGCGTTTCTTTCAGCGTACCGGCAAACGATGGGACGGCGAGCGTAAGGACGAAAACAGTAAGCGACAGTGCGATGCGCATGCGACGACTCCTAAACATTTGTGAGTTGTATCCTGTTACCGTAGCAATCATGCGGAACGTTATGGCTACGGCAAGCAATTACCACGACGGGCGGACGCCCTACGTCAAGCCACGATAGATAAAATCACGTATTAAGCAATGTCAGTGAAAATATATAATCGATTGCAGAGGCACCGATCTCCGGACGTGGATGGAATTCATGATCTTAATGCTGACGCTGCTGTTTGTGTTCACGGTCGGAGCGTGCGTTGGCAGCTTTTTGAACGTCGCGATCGTTCGAATGCCATTGGAGAAAAGCTTGCTCTGGCCCAATTCAAGCTGCGGAAACTGCCTGCAGGCGATAAGCTGGTTCGACAACATTCCGCTGATCAGCTATCTCTGGTTGCGCGGGCGTTGCCGAACCTGTGGCGAGTCGTATTCGATCGGCTACTTTTTCGTTGAACTGGCGACGGCGCTGGGCTTCGTGGGGCTATTTTGGCTCGAAGTGATCGCCGACGTTCACCATTGGCCTTGCCCCGATCCGACGGCAGTGAGTATGTCTGTATTCCCCTGGCAGAGTTGGATCGGGTTCGGCTGGCATGCGTTGCTGTTTTCGTTCTTGATGGTCGCATCCGTGTGCGATCTGCGGACACGCGAAATTCCGCTGTCGCTGACGTTGACGGGCACGTTGATCGGGTTGATCGGCTCGGCGTTGCTGCCCTGGCCTTGGCCTCACGAATCGGCAACAGCCGGACCGCCGATTCTCATGGCGGGCGACATGGCCTCGTGGCAGACGCCCGACAACAAGCTATTGCATGGCGTCTACTGCTGGCCGTTCTGGGGCCCGTTGCCAGCCTGGGCGGACGGCGGCGGGAATTGGCAGACCGGCCTGGCGACAGGTGTTTGCGGCGCCCTCATCGGCACGTTTCTCGTTCGCGCAATCGGCTTTCTTTTCGGCAAGGGCCTCGGCAAAGAAGCGCTCGGCCTGGGCGACGCCGACCTCATGATGATGGCAGGCAGCTTTCTCGGCTGGCAGATCATCATCGTAGCGTTCTTCCTCAGTGCGTTCCCGGCCATGCTGTTCGGCATCGTGTTGTTGATCGTCAAACGCGACGATTCACTGCCCTTCGGCCCCTCGCTTTCGCTCAGCGTCTTGGCGACCTGCCTCGCATGGCACGCGATCGGCGAGCACATTCGCCCGGCCTTTTTCTGGCTGGAGTTGATGGTCGCCACTTCGCTCGTCATCGGCGGAATGATGTTCGTTATTAGCTTTGCTCTAAGGTTGATTCGTGGGGGCGGCGAGCCGAAGACGCCAAAATCGTAAATAAGTTGTCAGTCGGCAGTTCAATTCCAGCACCTGACAACTGACAACTGACAACTGGGTACATCTGTGAAACCGATCATTATCATCGACTACGGCATGGCGAATCTGCGAAGCGTGCAGAAGGCATTCGAGAAGGTCGGTACGGCCGCCGAAATTTCCGCAGACCCGCAACGTGTGGCCGAGGCGGACCGCGTCGTGTTACCCGGCGTCGGCGCGTTTCGCGATGCGATTGCGATGTTGCGCAAATCGGGATTTGTCGAGCCGATCAAAGCGCACATTCAATCGAACAGGCCGTTTCTGGGTATCTGCCTCGGCCTGCAACTCTTGTTCACACGCAGCTACGAGGAAGGCGTCTGGGAAGGATTGAACATCTTCCCGGGCGAGATCGTGCGGTTCGACGCGCAGCCCGGCCTGAAGATACCGCATATGGGCTGGAACCAGCTTCGCATTCGCAAGCCGGCGCCGATCTTTCGCGACCTGCCTAGCGAGCCTTCGGTTTATTTCGTGCATGGGTATTATGTGAAGCCGAGTGACCCGACGATCATCGCGGCGGAGACCGATTATCCGACGCCATTCACGTCGGCGATCTGGCGCGACAACGTGATGGCGACGCAGTTTCATCCGGAAAAGAGTCAGGCCGTGGGCCTGGCGATGTTGCGAAACTTCAGCGCGATGTGATCATTGCTTGTCGTTTAGCGCTCGCAATGCGCCTTGCGAGCGCTAAACGACAAGCAGAATACGAAAACAAGGCGATCATGCAAATCTATCCCGCAATCGATATTCGCGGTGGCCAATGTGTTCGGCTTCGGCAGGGCGATTACGCTCAGGAAACCGTCTTCGGGGCCGACCCGGCGGCGATGGCGAAGCGCTGGGTGGATGAAGGCGCGACCTATCTCCATCTCGTGGACCTCGACGGCGCGAAGGAGGGCCGACCCGTCAACGGCGCCACCGTTCGCGCCATCATCGAAGCCGCAGGTGTGCCATGCCAACTCGGCGGCGGATTGCGATCCGAGGCCGACATCCGCGAAGCGCTGTCCTGGGGCGTGACGCGCGCCATCGTGGGCACCAAAGCATTGCAATCGCCGAGCTGGCTCTCACAGATGACAGAGCTTTTTCCAGGCCGAATCGTGCTCGGCATCGACGCCAAGAACGGACGCGTCGCTACACAAGGTTGGCTGGACGTGTCGGAGATTTCGGCGATCGACCTGGCACGCCAATGTGCGAAGCCACCGTTGTCGGCGATCATCTATACCGACATCAGCCGGGATGGGATGATGCAGGGCGCCAACGTCGCCGGCATGCAGGAAATGACCCAGGCGTCAACGCTTCCCGTGATCGCTTCGGGCGGAGTGACGACGCTCGACGATGTCGTCCAACTGCGCGATGCAGGCCTGGCCGGCGCCATTATCGGCCGCGCGATTTATGAAGGGAGCTTGTCGCTACGTGAAGTTTTTATGCAACTTTCAAAAAAATAGAGTGTTTTTCTGCGCGACTTCGGTCATAATCACTTCAGGTAACACAACAGTGCGAGCGCGGGCCGACCGGTCGTAGCGTTTCAACTTAGCGCGAATTATTCACCGCGGAGCACGCGGAGAGCGCAGAGAAAGGAACTGATGGGACAACAAAAGACATTTCGCCTGACAGGGCATTTTCTTCGGACCCAATTTGATGCCGACTGAATTCAAGCTCTGTTTTATTCTTTCTTCTCCGCGTTCTCCGCGTTCTCCGCCCTCTCTGCGGTGAATAGTCTTTGCTAGGAGCCGATGCACCGACCGATGGCTTGCCGCTCGCCGGACTCTTCCGGAGGATTTATGGCAACCTATTCTGTGGATGACATTCGCACCGTTGCATTGGTCGGCCACGAAGTCGCTGGTAAGACTTCGCTGGCCGACGCGATCCTTTTCAAAGCAAAGGCCAACGACCGCCGCGGCTGTGTCGATGACCTTACCAGCATCTCCGATTTCGACGACGAAGAAAAAAAACACAAGTATTCCATCGATTCCTCGGTCCTGCATTTCGACAATCTAGGCAAACGCGTCTATTTAATCGACACCCCCGGTAAGCCCGAGTTCGTCGGCCAAGCCCTGGGCGCCCTCAACGCTGTCGATACCGCCGTCATCGTCGTGTCGGCGACGGGCGGCGTCCAAGTCAACACCCGCCGCATGTTCACCGAAGCAGGCAAGCGTGGCCTGGCTCGCCTCATCGTCATCAACAAGCTCGACGCCGAGAACGCCCATTTCGACGATCTCCTCAAAGTCCTCCGCGATACCTTTGGCAAAGCGTGCGTGCTTCTCAACGCGCCGATCGGCATCGGACCCAGTTTCACCGGCATCGTCAACCTGATAACTCCGCCTGCCACGCTGCCCGCTGGTTGCACCATCAATCTCGCCGTCGAGCGATCGCTGCTGCTTGACAGCATCGTCGAAATTGACGAAGCATTGATGGAAAAGTACCTCAGCGAAGGCGATCTCAGTACCGACGAACTCCTCGGCGCTCTGCCCAAAGCCATTGCGTCGGGGTCGGTCATCCCGATTCTCTGCACGGCTGCGAAGAAGGACAAGGACATCGGCGTCGCGGAATTGTTGGACGTCATCGTCAAGTTCACGCCGTCGCCAAAAACAGGGCCGAAGCGCAAAGGCACGAAAGGCGGCGAAGAGGTCGTCATCGAGCCAAACGAATCGGGCGAATTCGTTGGCCAGGTATTCAAAACGATCTCCGATAAATTCGTCGGGGCACTGAGCTATTTCCGCGTGCTCTCCGGCAAGTTGACGCCGGACCACGCGCTGGTCAGCCTCCGCACCGGTCGCGGCGGGCGCACGAGCGGCGTGTTGCTGCCGCAGGGAAAGACGACAAAGCCTGTGCCCGACGCCAAGCCTGGCGACATCATCGCCGTGGCCAAGGTCGAGGATTTGCACCTCGGCGATACCGTCGCTTATTCCGCGACAGCGCCGAAGCTTCCCGTCCCCCGTTTTCCGACGCCGATGTACGGCCTGGCCGTCGAGCCGAAATCACGAGGGGACGAACAAAAAATTTCCGGCAGCTTGCAAAAAATCGCCGACGAAGACCCAACCTTCAAAATCACCCGTGATGTCCAGACGAAGGAAATGGTCATCACCGGCATGAGCCAGCTTCATCTCGATATCGTTCGCGCACGTTTGCGGTCACGCTATGACCTTGAGATTATCACGCACGAACCGAAGATACCGTACCGCGAAACGATCACGGGCACGTCGGACGCCGAATATCAGCACAAAAAGCAAAGCGGCGGACGTGGGCAATTCGGCAAAGTCCATTTGCGTGTCTATCCGCTCAAAGACCTGTACATCAAATCCGAACACGAACTGCTTGAAAAATTCGCCAACAAGGGGAAGTTCGAGAAGATGCGCTGCGCTCATTACGATCCAGTTCACAACTTCGCGTTCATCGACCACATCGTCGGCGGGTCGATTCCGAACCAGTTCATTCCCGCCATCGAGAAAGGTTGCAAGGAAGTGCTCGAACAAGGCGCCCTCGCCGGCTTCCGCATGCAGGATGTCGCCGTCGAGGTTCATTTCGGCAAGGCCCATGACGTTGACAGCTCGGAAGCGGCGTTCAAAACCGCAGCCCGCATGTGCTTCAAGAAGGCATTCCGCGAGGCCCATGCTGTCCTGCTCGAACCGATCGTGCACATGGATGTGACCGTGCCATCCAGGTATACCGGTGCGATCTTGAGCGACTTGAATACGAAGCGAGCGCGTGTCGAGGACCAGGACAGCTTGGCGGGCGACCTGACCGTCATCAAGGCGATCGCGCCGCTTGCGGAAGTGACGCGCTATGCCGCCCAGCTTGGCAGCATCACGCAAGGGCAAGGCTCATACACGATGGAGTTCAGCCACTACGACATCGTGCCGGGAAATGTCCAGCTACAGATTGTGAGTAAGGCGAAAATGACGGACGAGGAGGAGGAGTAGCTTTAGGAAATGAAAGATGAGAGCCGAGAGTTAATATCTCGGCTCTCAAAGCTAACGTACCCCGAAATTCAGCTTTTTTCGTTTAGCACCCGTGCAATGCGAGGAGCCAAGCGGGCGCTAAACGGGGAATAGGCATATTGAGGGGCGCTACAACTCTCAGCCGCCTCGACCGAACACACCGGGTTGGAACGGGGCTACACCGAACGGGGCGTTGAAGACGCCGGGCTGGTTGAACGGTTGTTGAAACGGATTCTGCTGGAACGGGTTCGCGAATGGGTTCTGCTGCTGAAACGGATTCGCAAACGGATTCTGCTGCATCGGCGTTGCAAATGGATTTTGCTGAAACTGATTTTGTTGGAACGGATTCATGAACGGGTTCTGCTGAAACTGGTTTTGTTGGAACGGATTCATGAACGGGTTCTGCTGAAACTGGTTTTGTTGGAACGGATTCATGAACGGGTTCTGCTGAAACTGGTTCTGTTGGAACGGGTTCATGAACGGGTTCTGCTGAAACTGATTCTGTTGGAACGGGTTCTGCTGAAACTGATTCTGTTGGAACGGGTTTTGCTGAAACTGGTTCTGTTGGAACGGGTTCATGAACGGGTTCTGTTGCTGAAGGGGGTTCGCCCCGCCTGAGATCGAATTCAGGATGGCACGATTTTGGAAGAATTCCTGAAAACCTGCTTGATTCTTGCCTTGAATTTCTTGTTGCTTTTGAAGTATTCGGTAGCTATTTGTAGGCGGTTTCAGAGCCGGATTCGCGTTCGGATCGATCGGATTGTTGGGATTGGGCTGCTGTATCGGTTGCTGAACCGGAGCGTTATTGCCTTTGGTCGTGGTTTTCTTGGGCGGCTGCAATTGGCCGTGGGCCGGCAGCGCCATAATCGCGCCAATGACAACCGCGGTGAAAACCGAAACAATCGATGTAAATTTGAACATTGCAGTACCTCCAAACAAGACGAGCCGGGATTTTCTACATCATCATGAGTTTTGACGCGGTTCGCAATCGAACTTGCGCGAAAACCGAAGCTTTTTTCAAAATACCTTCGGCACTTCAGATTTCTTCCCTTCCTTCACCGTTCATTGTACCACCGTTCCGCCTTTTTCGATGAAAATTACTCGCCACGTGGCCGAGTACACGACGATTAGCCGCAGCAGCTGGCGACAGACGGATTGCCCAGGCAGCAGACCGGGAGGCGTCCGATTATCGCAATGATCTTCCACGTAGATATTTTTCGATATTTGCGAAATGTGAACCGACATACCGGTCGGCGAAGGCCATGGTTCGGGCCACAAGCGGCACGACGGGCAACAGAATATGAACGCCGCCCACAAATTGTCTGCAATTTCAATGCCGCACGACGCCCCACGTCGTGAATTCTACGACACGAAGCGTCGCCCCACATTGAATCAAAGCGCCCCCAAGCGTGTCAAAGTTGGCGCATTTCGCAAAACCGGGAGGCGTACTTCGTCAACAAAATAGCACGCCAACGCTGAAGGCAAACTCAGGCACGACAGCGATTTAGTCCTTCTTCTTCGGGCGTGACAGCATCGGCATCACGCGGCTGACGGTCTTCTTCAGCCGCCGATCCGCCTTCACTTTCATACGGCGTTTCTTCGATGCCTCGGTCCGGGGTCGTCCGTTCATTTTCCGCTCCTCACACCATGTTCAAACCACGCAATCCGCGTGGCGGCCCTTTTTGTTTAAAAGTACGAGACTATGATACAAGCTGGCGTGATTCCTGCAAGAGCGCGTCTTGTTCTCGTTGGCGCAAACACCTATCATTTTGTTATCTCATTTCGAGACTTGTGAACGATCTCTATCCGTTGTGCGTAGAAGTACAAACGCCACCATGCGACATCACACAGGCTGACTTTCCATGATCGACAAAGAAGTGGTCGTCGAAACCCGCAAATTGACCAAAATCTACCGCGATTTCTGGGGCCGCGAGAAGAAGGTCGCCCTTCGCGCACTCAACCTCCAAGTCAGGCGTGGCGAGATCTTCGGTCTACTCGGTCCGAACGGGTCAGGCAAGACGACGACGATTAAGCTCCTCCTCGGACTGCTCTTTCCCACCGACGGCGACGCGCTGGTGTTCAATATGCCGTCCGGCGAAGTGCGGAAAAACGAACGCATCGGCTACCTGCCCGAAGAGTCCTACCTGTACCGTTTCCTCAACGCCGAGGAGACGCTCGATTTCTACGGGCGATTGTTCAACCTCGATCCAGCTCTGCGCCGCAGCCGAGCGGAAAAGCTGATTGAAACGGTCGGCCTCAAGAACGACAAAAAGCGAATCCTAAAGGAATACTCAAAAGGCATGCGTCAGCGTATCGGCCTGGCACAGGCGCTTATCAACGATCCCGAGTTGGTGATTCTCGACGAACCGACGTCGGGCCTCGATCCGCTTGGCACACGCTGGATGAAGGACTTGATCGTCAAACTGCGTGACGAAGGCAAGACGATCATCATGTGCAGCCATCGATTGGAAGATGTGCAGGATATTTGCGACCGCGTTGCGATTCTGAGCGAAGGCGAACTGCGAAAGCTCGACAGCGTCAAAAGCCTGCTGGAGGATGTGTTCCGCCTCGAACTGCGGGCGACGGGCGTCCAGCTCAACGATGAACTTCGCCGCGATCTTGAGACGATACTGGCGAAGCACGGCGGCAAGCTGGAGTTCATCGGACATCCGACGACGACGCTTGAAGCACTGTTCTTGCGAATCATCGAAGAGAGCAAGGCGCATCCGGGCCGCCGTTACATGCCGGAAAAAGCGGCGCCGGCGCCGGTTGCTGCTGAGAAGGTTCCCGAAGAATTGAAAACGCACATCAAATGAAGCCGCCGACAAAACTGGATTTCCGAGGCTGAAGCGAAAGAGGCAGCCTGAATGCCTCGCTTACGCTTCAGCTTCGGACGGAAATTTGACTTTTGTCGGTGGCGTCAAATGAGGCTCGCCAGTGAAATCTCAGAATCGAAAGCAAGAGCGACAGTTTCATTTTTTCGTCGCTCACGCTCCCGGCTCTAAGAGAAATCTTCATCTGTCAGCAGAGAACTTGTTGGAGGCGAAGTAACGATGATGTTGTTTGCCAGCTTGTATCTTGAACGCGCGCCGATGCATTGGGCGCAACTGCCGGCGGCGTTTGGTGAGTGGTTGCAAAACGCCGGAGCGGCGGCAGCGGTGGCGATTGCCCTCGTCTGTATTTCGAGCTTTGCCCAACGCAGTGCTAAAGACTACAACTTCATCCATATCGCCGGCCGCACCGTCGCCTTCTGGACCTATCTGCTCTACGGCTTCTTCGCCTCCGTCGC
Organism: Gemmataceae bacterium; assembly: GCA_009697105.1. GTDB lineage: Bacteria > Planctomycetota > Planctomycetia > Gemmatales > Gemmataceae > SIAQ01. Next base: position 19,842 of record SIAQ01000014.1, read on the forward strand.
CTGTTACGCCGTCATCGTTCTCGCCTGGATTGGCCGATGGATGGGCGTGCCCGGCGTGGATGCCTTACTGCCTCGCCTCAATGCCACCATGCCGAGCACCATCGGCGACCTGATCTTGACGATTGCCGGCGCGATCGCCCTCACCGTCGCGCTCACGCCAGTGTTGATGGATATCGTGTCGCGATTGAGCTTCGGCCGCATTTGGGCTCTGGCCCTGCTGAGTTGGAAGGAAGCGATTCGTGGCCGCGTCATCTGGGTCTTCGGCGCGATGGCGTTGATCTTCCTGTTTGCCCATTGGTTCGTCCCCTACAAGGCCGAGGACCAACTGCGCAACTACGTTCGCGTCGTGTTCTGGTCGATGACACCGCTCTTCTTGGTCCTGGCCGCCTTGCTCGGCGCATTCAGTATCCCGAACGACGTGAAGAACAATTCGATACACACTGTCGTGACGAAGCCAGTCGAGCCGTTTGAGATCGTTCTAGGCCGCTTCCTCGGCTTCGGCAGCTTGCTCACCGTCGGCTTGTTTGTCGTGTCGTCGCTCAGCCTCCTCTATGTCGTTCGCGGCGTAACGGATGAGGCGGCACAGGAAAGCTTCACGGCACGCATTCCCATCTATGGAAAGCTGCATTTTGTCGGCACGAAAGCAGCCCAAAAGGGCGATTCCGTTGGCCGCGAGTGGAGCTACCGAAGCTATATCACGGGTCCAAGTCATAACACGTCGGACAAGTTCCGCCAATTCGCGGTTTGGGATTTCGCCGCCTTTCCCGAAGATCTCGCCAACCGGATCGAGGAGGTTCTGTTCGAGTTCTCGTTCGATATCTTCCGCCTCTCCAAGGGCGACGCCAAGGAAGAAGGCAGGGGCATCCGCGTAACTTTTGCATTCGTGGATCCACGGGTTTTCAGAAGCCCTGATGCCAATTTCCAATCAATCGAGTTGAGAGAACTTGTGAAGAAGATGGAAGAAGAACGGTCCAAAGAATTTGAACCTATCCGCGCTCGTTTTGAAAAGGCCAAGCAAGGCCGGAGCAAAGAGGAAGTCGGGGAATTGACCGCCCAGAGAAGAGCGGACGAAGAAAAGGTTCGCGAAAAGTATCGCAACCTCTATCGCATTCATCAGGAAACCGGCATCGAAGTTATCGATTATCACACCCAGCAAGTGCTTGTACCGCCGTCAGCATTCAAGGCATTCCTGATCGACCACGACAAGCGCGTGACGCAAGGCGAGAACGCCCTGCCGATGCTGCGTGTCTTCGTCAGTGTCGACAAGACGCAGCAATCGCAAATGCTCGGCGTCGCCCAAGCAGACTTTTACATGGTTCCGCACGTGATGCCGTTCTGGCAAAATTTTCTCAAGGGCACGATCGGCATGTGGTGCACGCACATGCTCGTGCTGGCGATCGCTCTGGCGATGAGCACGTATTTCAGCAGCGTGATTAGTTTCATCGCGACGATTTTCCTCTACTTGTGCGGCATGTCTCTGGATTATATGCGTGAAATCGCCGAGGGCAGGCTCGACGGCGGCGGCCCCGCCGAGTCCGCTATTCGCATTACCAAAGGCCTTCCCGTGGCGGCACGCTTCGACGAAGCGACGCCGATGAACACCGTAATCAAAACGCTCGACCAACTCTTCAGTTGGTGGATTGGCCGAATCATCAGCATGTTCCCCGATGTCGGCCGTCACGACTTGCATCTTTACGTCGCCAACGGCTTCGACATCGGTTGGATCGACGTGCTGCTCGTGGACAACCTCCTGCCTTTGGGCGGTTACCTGCTGCCCTGGGCGGTATTGGCGTACTATCTCATGAAAATGCGTGAAACCGCAAACCCAACGTGATTGTTTAGCCGCTCGCCTTTGGCGAGCGCGCTTGGGTGTGTGCATTTATCGAACGCGCTCGCCAAAGGCGAGCGGCTAAACAGTTCCTTCGCCGGAGAGTGACGAATGGCTATTCCAATCCTGCAACAGGTTCGACAACGCAAGATGATCTATTTCGGCGCCATCGTGGCGCTGTTTACGCTCTCGCTGATGCATCGCGAATTCATCGTGAAGCCGCAAGCGCTCTATCTCCAGTTGCGTGAGACCGCACGCGGCGAGGTTGAGTTGACCAGCTCCGCCGTACGACTGCTCTTGACCGGATCGCGTGGCCTGGCCGTCACGGTGCTCTGGTACAACGCGATGGATAAGCAGAAGAAAAACGAATGGCATGAACTGGAATTGATCGTGAAATCGATCACCAAGCTGCAGCCGTATTTCATTACGCCCTGGCTTTACCAGAGTTGGAACATCGCCTTCAATGTTGCCGTCGAAAGCGATCAACCGCGTGACAAATATTACTACGTCAGCCGCGGCCTGGAGCTTCTCGCCGAAGGGGAGCGCCGCAATCGCGGCACGCGCGACGATTTTGTCAAAGAGGCCGACGATCGCGCGACCTATCCAGGCAACCCGGAACTGCGCCATTTCATGGGATTCACCTACCAACTAAAAATCGGTACCAGCGACGAACGACTTACCATGCGCTGCTTGCTGGAAATGAGCTGCATCGATCCGATCGAACGCAGACCCGAACGCTTCTGGCTGGCAAGCGATCCTGGCAAAGTCAACATGGAAGAACTGGCCAAGTTCACAGCGAAATACCCACGGCTGATGCGTCGCCTGAACGAAGGGCTACGCTACGAAAACCCGGATCAGATCGTTCGATTTCTGGAACGTAACCAAAAAATCCCGCATCGATTTCAAGATGTCGCCAAGGAGCAGCTAGCTACGGCCGGGCGGTCCGAACTCAAGAAACCGCAGGAGCAGTTCCCAATCTTCCCGCCGCCGAATGAGCCGGGTTGGCCCAATCCGCTTGAGACTTCGCTATCCACTGAGGAACACGTCGATGTGTTTCTTGTGGCGAAAACGTGGTACGAATTTGCCCAGAAGCCGCTACCCCCGCCGCCGCGAAATCCTGGCCCCTACGTGGTTGATTACGATAAGCGAAAATACCGTCTGCCCAAGGGTATGATGGCACAGATTTTCCGCCAGTACCCCGCGCGTGGGCAGGTTTATATCGCCGAGACGCTTGAACAAGAGGGATTCTTCGATAGCGACGGCTGGGCTGTCAAGGATTGGCTCGAAAGCGCGAGCGACACCAAAGCAGTCGGCAGAGAGGCGAAGTACCACTCGATGCGCGCGTGGGCCAAAAGCTACGACCTCTATCGCAAGTACGGCATCGCGAACGGACTCTACATTCCGCCCGACGAAATGATAAAGCTGGAAGCGCAAGCCGAGGTATTTCGCAAGGCGAGAAAAATCCCGGCAGGGCAACTGCCTCAGGTTCGCGCGGGCGATCGGCAGGGCGAACTCGGGATTGGCCTCGAGGCGCATCTGAAACTGTATTACAACAGCACCTACCGCGGGGTAACGAATTTCGATACGTTCCTGTATCAATCCGAAGGCGAAAGCGATCTGCTCATCCTTGCCGCTCGCAAATCGCTGTTCAACGCCGAGCAGCGCAAACGCAGAGGAGCGAGCGAGCGCATGCTGGAGCTTTATGAAGAGGGCTGGCGATACTACACGCTGGGCTGCTTGAAGTATCCGCAATTTGCACAGGTTGGCAGCATGCAAGAGGACATTTACGAGGTCTATCAAAAATACCTCAATGAATCCCAATTAATCCATCGCGAGTTGTTTCAGAAGTCCGCCCTCGCTGCGGTGAAATACTCGCTCTTTCCACCCCTGAACTGGGCGGACGCCCTCGCGGTTTATGGCACGATCGCCAAGGTTGAGAAAACGGAGCAACTCGTCAAGAGAATCGTGCCGATCAAACATGTGACCGGACCGCTCGACACGATCTGCTATTACGATGGCCCGCTGACCAAGGAACTGAAGGAAAAGGTGCTTCTGTCATGGACCGCGGGGCTGGGCACATCGCCGATGAACGGTGTCGTCGGCCGCATTCCGTTCCCAAACATCGAGTATCTGTTGTTGACAAAAACCGGTACGCCCGACAACGAGCTACCGACCCACTGGCGCTGGCTGATCGTTCCCGACACAAGACGCATCGTCGCGAATCGCCTGGGCCTGGACCGCTGATGCACTGGGAGCAGCGGAATGAGCACGGCGACAACGTATGTGGCAGGCCATTGCGGTCTCGTCGGCGCCGCGATGGTTCGCTGTCTCGCCAAGGACGCAACGCGCCGCCTAATCGTGCGAACCCGCACGGAACTCGATCTGCGCGATCCAGCATCGGTCGAGAGATTCTTTGCCGAGCATCGTCCTGTTGACGTAATCCTTGCGGCGGCGAAAGTCGGCGGTATCCACGCCAATGTTCGGTATCCTGTCGAATTCCTGCTTGAAAATCTCAATATTCAGAACAACGTCCTGTCGGCTTCCCATCGGCATGGCGTGCGAAAACTGCTCTTCCTCGGCAGCTCGTGCATCTATCCGCGTCTGTCGCCGCAGCCGATTCGCGAGGACTCATTTCTCGACGGCAAACTCGAACCGACCAACGAACCATACGCCATAGCCAAGATCGCCGGCATCACGCTTGCACGCGCTTACCGCAAACAACATGACTGCAACTTCGTCGCCGTGATGCCGACGAATCTCTATGGCCCGTTCGATAATTTCGCGTGGGATTCCTCGCATGTCGTGCCTGCACTCATTCGCAAATTCTGCGAAGCCAAGGACGCCGGCCTGGATCGCATCACGCTTTGGGGCACGGGAGCCGCGCGGCGAGAATTCCTGCACGCCGACGACCTCGCCGAAGCGTGCAAGATTGTGATGGAACGCCACGACTCTGCCGATCTCATCAATATCGGTTGCGGCACGGATATCACGATCCGTGAGTTGGCGGAACTTGTCGCCGACCTCGTCGGCTGGGACGGCAAAATCTGCTGGGACACAACGCAACCCGACGGCATGCCACGTAAATTGCTTGACATCTCACGCATTATCGCGCTCGGCTGGCGAACACGCATCAATTTGCGGGACGGGCTTCGTGATACGATCGCTTGGTTCCAGCAACACCGCGCGACCTGGCATCGCATGTGATTCTTAATGTAGCACGACGCTCCGCGTCGTAGGTCTACGACGCGGAGCGTCGTGCTACATTAAATCCATTGCTTGCGTTTAGCATTGCCCATATCGTGATGGGAACAACATTGGAGGTTGACGATGAGCGCATTCCCGAAATCAATGCTTATTTTCCTGGCACTGTGCTTCCTGCCGAACACCCAAGTTGTCGGCCAGCCGAAACAGACGCGCGTCGCCATCGCCCAAGACGGCAAGCCCGCTTGGCCGATTATTGTGCCGAAGAACCCTAACGAGCGCATCCGCCTGGCGGCTAATAATCTGGCCGATTACCTTGGAAAGATCACCGGCGGGAAGTTCCAAGTCGAGTCCGGCGACGGCACGACGGGTTTGGCCGTCGGGTTGGCGAAAGACTTTCCCGCCATTGCCTCGCCCAAGGAACTCGCATCCATCGATCCGACGCGTACTGAGGATTATTGGCTGCACTCGCACGACAAGGGCTTGCACATTCTGGGAGCCAGCGAACTCGCCGTCGAGCATGCGGTGTGGGACTTGCTTCAGCGATTCGGCCATCGCCAATTCTTTCCTGGCACGACGTGGGAAGTCGTGCCGAGCGAACGCAATCTCGCCATCGCCGTCGATTCGCTCGAACACCCGTCTTACAGCATGCGGCGAATCTGGTACGGGTTCGGCGCGGGCAGTTGGGCGGCCAAGCCGTACACCGACTGGTGCGCAAAGAATCGTGCGACCTCGGGCATCGTGTTAAGCACCGGCCATGCGTATCAAGGAATCGCCTCACGCCACAAGGCCGAGTTCGAGAAGCGCCCCGAGTATCGCGGGCTTATCAACGGCGAGAGAAAGTCGCACCAGTTCTGCATCTCGAACACTGACCTGCGTAAGCTCGTCGTGAAGGATTCGCTCGATCAATTCGCGAAGGACCCGTCACGCCAGTGTGTTTCTCTTGAACCTGCCGACGGCGGCGGGTGGTGCGAATGCAAGGAATGCAAAAAAATGGGCAGCGTCAGCGATCGCGTCGTCACGCTGGCCAATCAAGTCGCTGATGCCGTGCATGCGAAGCATCCCAACAAGTTCGTTGGCCTATACGCATACAGCAGCCATTCACCACCGCCGACGATCAAGGTCCACCCGCGCGTTATCATCAATGTTGCCACCGCATTCATCCAAGGCGGGTATTCCGTCGATCAACTCATGATCGGTTGGCAGAAGCAAGGTGCGACGACCGGAGTTCGCGAATACTACAGCGTCAACACCTGGGATCGCGATCTGCCCGGCAAGGCACGTGGCGCCAATATCGAATACCTCACGCGAACCATCCCGCACTTCCATCAAAACGGCGCTCGCTTCATGTCCGCGGAGTCGAGCGATAACTGGGGCTGCAACGGCCTGGGCTATTACCTTACCGCTCGCATGCTCTGGGATGTCCGCGAAGCGAAGAGCGTCGAATCGCTGCGAGCTGACTTTCTCGACAAAGCCTTCGGCCCCGCCCAGAAGCCGATGGCGGAGTTCTATCGCCTGATCGACGCCAAGAGCAAGCCGCTGTTGACCGACGACCTGTTGGGCCGAATGTATCGCAAACTGGACGAGGCTCGCGGGCTCACTGCCGACGCGAAAATTCATGCACGCATCAATGACCTGGTGCTCTACACTCGCTATGTCGAATTGTGGACCGATTACGCATCTGCACGGGGCGAAGCGAGACAGAAAGGTTTCGAGGCGGTCATCAAGCATGCGCTGCGCATGCGCAAATCGATGATGATCCACACGCATGGCCTCGTGCGCGATCTCGCCAATCGCGACAAAACCGTGACGATGCCGAAAGAGGCAAAGATCGCCAAGGAAGGCAAGAACCCGTGGCTGACGAGCGATCCGTTTGCAGAGGCCGACGTTCGCGCGATGTTGACGGCAGGCATCGCGACGCGAAAGCTTTTCGACTTCGAGCCGATCGCGTTCACCGATAACCTTGTGCCTGCAACGAAGCTCAAACTCGCCGCCGTCAAGACGGGCAGCGCCGGGCTTTACAGTCGCGGCGTGCGCGAGTTCCATACCTGGGCTGAACAGGCGCCGACGCAATTCAAGCTGCAAGCGGCCGGCGGCGTCGTCTACTCGAACAAGGGCGATGCGACCTACAACCTGTTTCCCGCTGACGAGGTCGAAGGCAAATCGGTCAGCGAAGCCAAGGTGCTGCCGGACAAACTCGACCACGAGATCGTGCTGGCGACGACGTTCAAGGGGCTGCACCGCATCGTCGTCTCGGACCAAGGTGCCGGCGCACGCACGCATTGGCTCGACGGCATGCCGATGACGATCATCTCACGCCTGGATGCCCAGCCGAATCTGCTGGGCCGCTGGAGCATGTATTTTTATGTGCCGAAGGGAACGAAGGTCATCGGCGGCTACGCGTCCGGGCAAGGCGATTTGCTGGATAACTTTGGCAAGAAAGTGCACAGTTTCGACAAGAAGGCGGGCTATTTCAGCATCCCTGTGTCGGCGGGCCAGGATGGCAAGCTATGGAAATTCCAAAACACCGCCGGCCAACGCCTGCTGATGACCGTACCGCCGTGCCTGGCTCGCAACGAACGCGAGTTGCTGTTGCCACGTGAGGTGGTAGAGCGCGACGCGGAGAAGTGATTGTGCTATGAATGAATTTATACCTTTGCCGGGTGAGATAGACGCTTTTCCGAGCCGCGACCGTAAGGGAGTGGCCGACAGGATACGGTGCGGATTATGTCGGCTGCTCCCTTACGGTCGCGGCTCGGAAATATTTTGATCGGTTTGGAGAAGCGACAATTTCAACCGTGGGAAGTATACCGAATTGATGATCCGCCCTTTGAATGCGGCCAACAAGGAATCGGTTCTCCGCTTGCGGCAATTCACTGCGTCTTCGCCGTCACTTCTTCGAGGATGCGTTGCTCGCGGGTCATCAGCCAATCACCCTGCCAGCCTAGCGTCCAGCGATAGATGAGGACGAGAACGCCACATTCAGCAATCGACAACGGCAGCGCGATCGGCCAACCCTCAATTGAGGCGAAATGGGCGAGAAGTACCTCGATGCCGATCGGTAGCAGCACGACCGATTGGAATCCCGCGTGCAACATGAAGAGGCCGAGTTGAATCACGGTCGGCAGAAAATGCGTGCTGGCAGGCTTCAGGGTTCCTTGGGCCATTGGGATTGGCGCAAGAATCGAGCAAACGTTGGCCACCATCGCGAAGATTGCGAGCATCGACACGAACTGAAATAAGAATGCCGCAAGATGATCAATGCGCATGGGGAAGGCGATCTGCGCCAACGCGACCATCGGCAGAGCCAGGACAGCTACGATCGGCGCTACGGCGAGGTTTTTGCCAAGAAGAATCTCGCGCCGGGGAGCTGGACAGAGGACATAGGCACGAAAGGCGGCGCGGTCGAGCGCGAACTGGTTCGCCACCAGTTGCCAGGCCGTTAGTAATGCGATCGCCATGACACCGACGCAGACCAAGGGCCTGACCATAGCAGGCATGTACATCGGGCCGCGAAACATCATCGTACCGAAAATTCCCAGCATGATAATTGGCGACAAAAGCAACATCTTCGTCTCGGGCGCACGAATGATGGAGCGGAACGTCACCAGTGCGACGACGGCGGCGTACTCGGACAGGCCCGGTATCTGTTTTTCGATCAGCGTGACTTTATCAGCCGGATCAAGCGGGGCGACGGATTTCGTCGGCGGCGGATTTGACACCGAATCGCCGGCCGTGAATTCGCCGAGGTACATGCGCAACGTCGTGCAGTAGGAACGCCAAAGGCTGGCGGCTCCGATCCCCGTCAAGACGAGCGTGGCCAAGATTGCGGGCAGCGGATTACCCTCAGCACACCAGGCGGCGCCGAGCGGCATCCACCCGATCGGCACGGCCAAATTCGCCACCCACGCGACTTCCTCGACCTGCGACCACAGCTTCTTGCCTTGGCCTTTCGATTCCGATGTGCGTTTCCGAATGCTCTCCTGCACCTTTTCCGTGTGCTGGATCGCCGTGACCTTCCCAGCCCCGAATTCGGCGTCGAGGTCTTTTTGATCCTTCGCCAGCTTCTCGCCAAAATCCTCCAAGGCTCCGCGCCACGGTTGTATGACGTTAATCAGATTCGGTGCCTGCGCAAAGAACACGAAGACCAGCGTGACGATGACAATCACCGTCCGCCGGCGGCGCGGATTTACCATCATCGACGCCAGCCAACCCTGGAAGTGATACGTCAATGCCGTCACGGCAAAGAAAAACGCGAGGATCGGGAATAGCGCAACCAAATACATGCTGTCCATCGACAACGTCATACCCATCACCAGTCCCGTCATGGCCGGCACGAATATCGCCAGGCTCAGGCTCAATAGCGTGCTGACGTAGTTGAGAACGAACACGCCAGCGACCGAAACGGGCAGATGCAGGAATTTGCTGAGGGACATCCCCTCGGATCGCTGCAATTCTTGCAAGATGCCGATCGACCACATAAAGAGAAACCCAAGAGCCAGGCCGTCCCAAACGAGCAGATGGACCGTCGGGTCGGCCTGGGGCATCGCGACATAGCCGATCACGAAGGCGCCGATGAATAGGCTGACGATGCTGGGAATCGCCAGCACGCCAAGAATCCCAAAGACGATGAGATTGGCCGTCGAGCCGCGAGTGAGCTGGTTGACGAACAACCGCCAGCGCAACCAGATGAAGGCGCGAAGGTGCTCGATGTTCATCGCCCTACTCCTTCGAGCCACGGGAGCTTGTGCGAAGCTTCGCCGTCAAGACCGGCGCCGGCCTTTTCGAGAAACCGCGTCTCCAGCGAGCTGCCTTGCCGTAATTCTTCGAGCGACGATTGTTCGACGAGTTTGCCTTTGACGATAATGCCAACGTGCGTGCACAACCTCTCGACAATCTCCAAAATATGCGACGTGAGAAACACCGTCGAACCGCGGGCGACGAACCCCGCCAGCAGATCGCGGATGACGCGCGACGTGACGGCATCAACGCCCTCGAACGGCTCGTCGAGAAACAGCAGATCGGGGTTGGGCAGCAGTGCCGCCGCCAGCGCGAGCTTCTTCTTCATGCCGTGCGAGTATTCCATCGCCAGCTTCTTTTCCTCCGCTTCCAATCCTAGTATGGCCAGCAACTCATCAATGCGGGTACGGATCGTCTCGCGCGGCACGAGATACATTCGGCCCACGAACGTGAGATACTCGCTCGCGTGCGGTGAGGTTGTCGAAAAGCGCAAGGTCTTCGGGGATGACGCCGACGCGCTTCTTCGCTTCGATCGATTCGACGCGGTCGGCCATGTTGTAGCCGAGCACGCGCATCTCGCCGTTGGAAGGTGCGAGCAAGCCGGTGAGCATTTTGATGGTGGTGGATTTGCCGGCGCCGTTGGGTCCGAGAAAGCCGTAGAAGGTCCCTCTCTCGACGCGAAGATCGATGCCATCGACGGCGCGAAAATCGCCGAAGCTGCGCGAAAGCTGCGAGGTTTCGATGGCGAGGGTCATGATAAATGGGTCCAGAATAAGATTGCCAACGCAGAAGGCGCTGTGGTAGAATCTTATTTGATTAGGCGATTTATTACCATGTCGGCATAGAAAATTGGCGAACCAATGACTGCATACGTCTGTCCGCGTTGCGATGCACGGATCGAATCGACGGGATCGGAGTATCGACCGGTCCGTTGCGAGGCGTGCGAACTCAAGTTTGGCGTGGCCGTCGAATGCGTGCGACAGGCGGAAACGTCCGTGGAGTGTGCGTTCGCAACCCCGGACGATGCGGCGATGGCACGCGTGCAAATTGCGCCGCCGGTCGCGGGCGGCTTCTGCGAAGGCTTGCCGCCGATGCCCCTGCCGACGCAGGCGGAGCGGCCGATACGTTCGCGCTTTCCGTGGGGCAATGCTGTCGGCGTGGGGTTCGTATTGCTCGTGGTGGTCGGGTTTGGCGTGCAGTGGGTGCAAAAGGTTCGTGAATCGTCTGCTCGGACGCAATCAGTCAGTAACGTCAAAAACATCGCGTTGGCCACACTCGCATTTCATGATGCTCACAAACGTCTGCCGTTCAATGGCACACAGCGTGCCATCGCCGGTGACGTAACGAGCGGTAGCTGGGGGTTCATATTGCTTCCATACCTGGATCAAGCTGGCATGCTCCATGCAGCGAATCGCAATTGGAGCGTCGAAACTTACCTCTGCCCAGGTCGTGGTCGGCCGGCGTTGTGCACAGGTGACGGCGGGTCGGGAGCGTGGTCGGATTTTTGCATCAATCCGTTTCTCAACTCGAACACCGGCCAGGCCGATGCGCCGGACCGAAAGTTGACGATGGTCGGCATCACGAATGGCACGTCGCACACGATCTTTTTCGGACCGGGACGGATGCAACCCGCGCACTACACGAATAGCGGTACCGTACCGGGCGTCACGGATACCATCTTCAGCGGCGGTAGTGTGAGCACCTGTCGCGGCAATCCGAACGTCTTGATGGCACCCGATGGCAACGACGCTCAACCCGGACAGTGGGGCGGGCCGTTTCGGCAGGGCTGTCTGATGGCGATGGGCGACGGCACCGTGCGAATGTATCCCTACACAACGGAAATGGGACGAGTGCTTCCGGATGGGAGTTCAGCGGAGGCCGGCTCAATAGCGGGCTATCTAACCCCACGCGGCTGTGAGGCTGTAACGATCGGATGCGATTAAATCTTGCCGTCAACTGACTGTGGCGGCCTATTTGATGTCTTCCGCCGCGGCTTCCTTCAACGCTCGATCGATCTTGGCGATGGTCGGCACGCTCGGCTTGTTTTTGCCGTGTTCGATGCGATTGAGGGTTTCCGCACGAACCCCGGCGCGACGCGCCAGGTCCGCTTGCGACAAGCCCAGTTTGCGGCGAGCGCGAAGAATGTCGCGTGCTTGCAGGATTGCCAGAGCTTCGAGCGCGGGATAGTTGCCGTCGGCATCCGGCGTAGGCAGATCGGGTTCCCATACGTCTGCCTTGCGTAAGAGGGTTTCATAGGCCGCCTCGTCGAGCATCACCATCCGTTTGCCTTTGACGGTGACGTGTTTCGCTGTCGGAGGCTTTGGCTGTTTGGTCTTCATAAATTTTGCTCCGATGGGCAATTTTATCCACAACGACGTTTTCGCCGTTCAGGTGAAACCGCTCGCGGTAATCGCCCGTGCGGACGCGATACCAGCCGGCCAGATCACCGGAAAGTGCTTTGGCGCCGCTCACGTCGGGCCAATGTTCGAGCCGCTGAAAGAGCTTGCCGATGCGTTCCCAGATCACGCGCGGCAGCTTTGCGAGTTCCTTCAATGCGGACGGACTTACGGATACGCTCGCCGTGAGATAATTATCCCTGCCGTGTCAAGACTTGTCAAGACATGCGAAAGCGCGTTTCCTCATTCTCGAAAAAATGATTGGCAGCGAGGACGACGCTGTGGTAGAATCCTATCCATCACCCGTTTGGATACCATGTCAGCAGCGTGAAATTGGCGACCTTCCACATCAACCGAAGAAAGGGGTCCGTCATGGATTCATACATCTGTCCGCTCTGCGATGGTCGGTTTGCGTTTGTCGGAACAGGGAATCAGCCCGTGACCTGCACGACATGCGAATCGACGTATGGGCGAGTCGTCGAGTGCGTGCGTCACTCAGAATTGCCCGTGGAGAACGCTTTCGCAACACCAACCGATGCGGCGATTGCGCGGGAGGCGACAACGCCGACGGTCGCAAGCGGATTCTACGAAGGCCTGCCGCCGATGCCGATGGCTACGCAAGCGGAGCGCCCGGCCCGTTGGCGGTTTCCGTGGATTTCGGCATCGGCTGTTGGGTTGATTTTTGCCGTATTGGGCTGCCTTTTGATAACAACGGTGCAGAGGGTGCGCGATGCGGCTTCCCGAACGCGCTCGACCAACAACCTCAAGATCCTCGGCCTGGCGGCTCATGGTTTTCACGATGCCAACAAACGCTTGCCCTTCAACGGCACCAAACCCGCAGTCGGCGGCGACAACACGAGCGGCAGTTGGGCGTTCATGTTGCTGCCGTATCTCGATGAGAAAGCGATGTACGACAATGTCGATCGCACGCGCGGCTTGCCGGTGCTGCTATGCCCAGGTCGTGGCCGACCGGTGATGTGCGCGTACGACGGCGGGCCGGGAGCGTGGTCGGATTATTGCCTCAATCCATTTCTCAATTCAAACATCGGTCAAGCCGATGCCCGCGACAAAGGACGGACGATGATGGGGATCACCGATGGCTCATCCAATACGATTTTTGCCGGGCACGGTCGCCTGCGGGCGGCTTACTACGGGATGGCCAAAACTGATTACGGATTCACCGCCAGCATTTTCATTGGCGGGAGCGAAGGCACCTGTCGCGGCAACCCCAACGTGGTGATGGCGCCCGACGCCAACGACGCCAAACCCGGCGAGTGGGGCGGGCCGTTCTCGCAAGGTTGTCTGATGGCGATGTGCGACGGCACCGTGCGGATGTTTCCGTACACGCTGGTTGGCGGACAAATTGATTATGGTGGAAGGGCGTATCCGTTTCCGGCCGTTGCGGGATTCCTGACGCCAAACGGAGGCGAAACCAGTGCTCCTTGCGGTGATAAGAATGGCGACTGAATGCGGCGCTAGGCCGATTCTGTATTGCCGCTTGCGGCTTAGCGCTCGCAAGGTGCCATGCGAGCGCTAAGCCGCAAGCGGCGAATCGGGAAGTTATTTCGGCGTGCCTAAATGATTACTTGGCCTTAGGCGGCGTGGCGGCGGACCATAGCGTCGTACGGAAGCTCGTGGTGGTGGAGTAGGCGACGTAGTATTGCCCGTTGGTATTTAAGCCTACGATGTCCTGTTTACCGTCGCCATCAATGTCGGCGACGGTGAGGGACTTCCAGCTCGTGGCCTTGGACCATTGGGACCAGAGCGACGTGGTGAAGGTCGTGCTGTTGCTGAGACCGACCCAAATGCTGCCACCGGTTGCCATGCCGACGATGTCGGTTTTGCCGTCGCCATTGAAGTCGGCGAACTGGATCGACGCCCAGGAACAAGCCTGGGACCATTGGGCCCAAAGCTTTTGGGCGAAGGCGGAACCGGTGCTGCATCCCATATAAATGGCGCCGCTGGTGGCGAAGCCCATGATGTCGGATTTGCCGTCACCGTCGAAATCACCGACAGAAACAGATTTCCATGAGGCAGCGGGCGACCAGTTGGCCCAGAGCTTGTTGATGAACCCGCCGTTCGCCTGGGTCTGGTTGACCCACACCGAACCGTCTTGGTTGAAGAAAATCGTGTCCTTCAAGCCATCGCCATTGACATCGCCCTGCATTCGGCTGAAGACCGCCGACGCGGCGACATTAACGCGGAAGGTCATGGTGGACGACAGAAAACCATCGGAGCCGATCACCCGAATGTCGAACGCACCGACGAAATCGGGCGACGTGTTGATGGTGAGCTGATTGCCGACCAGTGACAGCGTCGCCGGCGCATTTGCGAACGTGCCGACGATCGCGGTCTGGAAGGAGACGACGGCGCCCTGGCCGTCGGTCGTGCTGAGCGTCAGGGTTTGGCTACGATTGGTCTGCATCGATTGCGTCGGAATCGTGGTGATAGCCGGGGCGGTATTGGTGCGAACGCTCAACGCGAAGGTCTGCTGGCTGGCGGCGTTGCCATCGCTGGCGGTGACTTCGATTTGGTAGATTTCGGACACGCCGGCAGGGGCAACGATCCGCAGTTGATTGCCAATTACCGTCATCGTCAGCGCCGTAGTGTTCGCAACTTTGGCGTTCCAGATCATGCTCGGGTCGTTGTAGTACCGGACGTCAAACGTCGCCACCAGGTTGACAGCCTTCATCGTGTCGGCCATCGAACCGTTCCAGCGACGCAACTCTCCATTGGGCAGCACGCAGAACCAATCACCGCTGCTGCCACGCATCCAACGCTCGGCATAACCGTTGACGCCCTGGTGATACGATCCGATGGAATACAGCCCATACTGCTGATCGACTTGAAAGGCGATCTGGGCGAAGGAACCAACGACGCGAGCCGAGTAGGTCAGCGTGCCGCCGTCGGCGTCGATCGCATTGAGGTTGATGATCGTCGTCGAGCCGGGGATGGCGGTTTTGTCGGCGATTGCCGAGAGAACGGGCGGCGTGTTCTGCGCGGTGACGGCGAACGACTGCTTGGTCGATGCCTTGCCGTCGGACGCGGTCACTTCAATGGTGAAACTATCGTTGACGCCGGCAGGAGCGGTGATCGTGAGTTTGTTGCCGACGATGCTGAGCGTCGGCAGAGAATTGTAGACGGACTGGGCGTTCCAGAGTAGGCCGGGGCCGTTGAAATAGCGCACGTCAAACTTCGCCAGCAGGTTGGCGGGTTGCAACGTGGCTGCCATAGAGCCGACCCAGACACGGAACTCGCCGTTGGGCAGAATGCAGTACCATTTGTTGCATGTACCACTCAGCCACCGTTCGCCCTGACCGAAGGTGTTTTCGGAATAGTTGCCCGTGAACGTGAGTCCCAGCTGCCGATCGAGTTGATAGGCGGTTTGGGCCATCGACCCGACGACGCACGCGGAAAACGTGATTACATCGCCATTGGCGTCGGTAGCATTGAGCGTGGTGACGACCGATTTTCCCGGCACGACATTCTGTGCGCTGATTGCTTGTAGCACCGGAGCGGAATTCGTCGGAGCTGGCGGCGGCGTTGTCGGGCCGAGGTCGGCCAGGGCGGCGCCCAGGTTAAGCCGTTTGAACGACAGCCCGGTGTTGACGACATTGTCATTCTCGTCGTCGCCATCGGCAACGGTCGCGCCGGTCTTTTTCATCAGCGCGAGAATCGTGTCCTGATTCGCGGTCAAGTTCTTTGCGTCCATCGCCTGATGGATAATGGCGGCGGCGCCGGCGGCGACAGGCGAAGCCATCGACGTGCCGGCCATCGTCCTGTAGGTGTTGTTGAGGTAAGTGCTATTGATGATCGCGCCTGGGGCCATGAGGCTCAAGGCCGGCCCGCGTTGCGAAAAGCTGGCGATGCGGTCGGCAGCAGTAGTCTCGTCGCGCGCCCCGCTCGCCCATGCGATCGTGCCGAAGTTGCTTGCCCAAACCGCGCCGACGGAGACGACCTGCGAGCTGATCGCGGGATAATCGAGCCCAACCTGACTGTTGTAGCTATAGAAGCCATTTCCTGCCGCCACCGCTGTGAAAACGCCTTGGCTTTTGAGCGACGCAAACTCGTCTTCGAGGAACGTGTACGGGTTCGTCGTGTAGTTGCCGGCGCCGAGCGACATGTTGATGGCGACAATATTGTAGCGCGATTGATTGGCGACGACCCATTTCAAGGCATCCTCCACCGCACCGAATGAACCCGAACCGTCTGCGCCCAGCACCTTGAGAGCGATCAAATTGACTCCCGGCGCGACGCCCGAGTAGGTTGCGCTCGAGCTGCCGATGATACCCGCGACGTGCGTGCCATGGCCGTTGTCGTCCAGTGGGTCGGCATCGTTGTTGACGAAATCCCAGCCAGCGATGACACGGCGACCCGCGCCGAACCCGCCACCGAGATCGGCATGGCGATAGTCGATGCCCGTGTCGATAACGACGACGCTGTAGCCCGTGCCGCGATAGGTGGTAGTTCCAAACGCACTCGGCAATCCGATGAGGTTGCCGAAACTTGAATTCATCGGCGTCGCTTGTGTCGTAACGTTCGTCGGCGCAATGTTGGCAACAGCCACGTCGTCAACACGGTAGGTTTGCGTTCGCCAAAGATCGTACGGGGTATTCGTGGTCGCGGACGGGACCAGACGGCTTTCCAGTACCTCAACATTGAGGTGAACACGACCCGGCACGCGAAGCACCGGAGCCTGTTTGCCACGGGACCGTGCCCATGGCCAAATGCGGGACCAAATCATTTCAAGATTCCTTCGGCAACCTGGCAACCACCACCACCGAGGCTAGGGGTTCGGTGATGGTGGTCCATGGCTTTGCGTCCCCACGTCGCCGTGGGTTTGCTAATATCGGGAATCAGCGTTGTACCGATTCTTCAGCAACCATAGCTCATGCCTGTTGTGCAAGCAAGTCCGGGGGCGCCGATTTGATCGATCAGTCAAGATTTGCCAAGTGCAGAGTCTGTGACAAGAACATACACGTCATACCGTGACGATTATTCCAACGATGATACCCGATGGTTCGTAGAGTTATGCAATCCGTTACGGAAACGCGTGACATGCATGTCACACATATTGTACAGATGAACCCTGGTGCGGATACTTTCGATTTGTCAATTTTTCCTAGAACACAACTACCTGAACTGTTGATTAATTCCCAATGCGTTGCGTGCGATGACTGCGGAGGATGTGCGGCTATTGCAAAAAAAGCGATTAAACACTGGCATTTGCCGAGGTGGTCGGTTATCCTGAGGAAGGTAGGTTCAACACCAATGTTGTGGAAATTGAAATGCAAGCCCAAGGGTGAGGTACTCCGAACCCCATTGGCACCAACATAAGGAGATAGCACCTGACAAACACGATTGAACCACAGAGGCGCAGAGGCACAGAGGAAATACCAGGAATGGGAAACAAGGAAGACATTCCGATTCGTGAAACTTTCCGTTTAATATTCCTCGCATTTTCTCTGTGCCTCTGCGCCTCTGTGGTTAAACTGCATTTGCCTGACGCCGCTAAATCCAATTCGTTCACGTACCAAATCGAGACCTGACGCAAAATGCAACCAAGAGCCGAGGATTGGCCGTTCGGGCAATTGCAGGACGAGGCTGAGTCGCTGCGCAAGAAGTTCGCGAACTTCCGCACGTCGCTGAGCCGATTCTTTGTCGCCAAGCAAGACCTCATCGACTTGATGCTCGTGGCCGCCGTCGCGCAGGAACCGCTGCTGCTGGTCGGGCCGCCCGGCACGGCGAAGTCGGACCTCGTGCTAAAGTTCAAGGACGCGCTCGGCCTGGCGGACGACGACTACTTCGAGTACATGCTGACTCGCTTCACCGAGCCCTCGGAAATAATTGGTCCGATCGACATCAATCAACTGCGTGAAGGTCGCTACATCCGCCGCGAGCAAGGCAAGCTGCCGACGGCGCGATTGGCGTTTCTGGATGAGATATTCAAATCGAACTCAGCGATTCTGAACATCCTGCTGACGATCATCAACGAGAAGAAGTTCTACCAGGACGGCATGCCGACGCCGGTGCGATTGCGCGTGCTCTTCGCCGCCGCCAATGAAGTGCCCGAGCAGGGCGAGTTGGCGGCGCTGAAGGATCGCTTCGTACTCAAAGCGGAAAGCCTGAGTGTGCAGGACGCGCACTTTGAGGCGCTGATCGACACAGGCCTGCAAGCCGAGGTCTATCGCGGCCTCAACCAAAAACCCTGGCAGGAAGGCCACGCCACGCTTGAGGACGTGCTGAAGGCGAATCGCTACTTGACGCATCTCTTCGGCCAGCGCGCCAAGGGCGAGGCGACCGACCGCGCGCGATTTTTTCCGCCGGACGTGTTTCGCGAATTTCAACGACTCGTCAAGACACTCGTGCGTGAGGACCGCATTTTTATTAGTGACCGCAAGCTCGTGAAGCTCTACAAGCTCTTCCGCGTGCGTTCCTGGCTATTCACCGGCGGTGCCGTCACCCGCGACGACCTCCGCCTTCTCGCCTACCTTGGCGAAACGCACCAGGAAATGACACTCTTGCGCGACAAGGTGCCGAAACTGCTCGGCATCGGATAGCAATACGAACCACTTGCTTGTTAGCCGGACGCGCAAGCGACGGGGTGCTTCACCGTCGCTTGCGCGTCCGGCTAACAAGCACCAAGTGTGGAGTACAGCATGTCCCCAGTGATTGAGATTCGCGATCCCGCCGACCTACGGCAATATTTGTTGCAGGGGTTCTGCTTGCAACGGATCGTGTTGCCGCGCGCGGATCGAGTCGCTGCGGTTTGCGATTGGGCGTTGGCGCTCGCCGCCGAGGGCGAACCGGTCCCGCCTCTCGGCTTCGTGGCGGATATCGGGCATGCCGTCTTCCGAGCGGCCACGTCGCTTCATGCCGAAACGCTGGAGATCGCGGGTTGGCCGGCGACCCTGACACGAGCCTACGCCGACACCGTATTAGGCAGGTTGCTTGCCGACTCAATGTTTGAACGCGCTGGCGACGCCCTGCGGACCTATACTTCGGCGGATCGCGCTCGTGGCCTGGCGTTTCTTATCGCGCAACTTCGGAATCGCGTCGGCATCCCTGGCGGGCAGTGTAGCCCTAGCCTGCTGAAAACACTGCGCGATGCTGACGGCGACGAACTGTTGGCCGAGGCAATCGAGTCGTTTCATCGAGTCGGGCCGATGCCGATGCTGCTCGACTTTCAGCAACAGATCGTGCAGGCGATGCGCCAGGCCGTCGATCTGCTTGGCGCCGAGGATGTCTTTGAACTGGAACGCCGCACAGCAGTGGCTGCGTTCGGACAGCGCGTCGCGCTGAGGCAAACATTGCAGGCCGCCGCTGTTCTTGACGCGACGCTGCCTCGACAGAAGCCGCGCACCGTCGGCCGACGGCATGAGGTCGCGACCAACATCCGCGAGGACGATCTCTATCCCGTCGGCGGCTATTCGTCACTCAGCACCCGGGGCAGCATCGAGAGCTTGCTTCATTCACAACTCGTGTTCATGGAAAAGGACGATCGCCCGGACCTCTTCGACGTCAAGTTCCTGCGCGACGAGTTGCTGTATTATGCGCGCGATGAAAACACGTTTCTACGCCGACGACGGACGTTTCTTATCGCCCTTTGGCCTGACCTGACGGTCAGCCGGCGCAAGGACGTCGAACTGCCCTGGCAACGCATCATCCTGCTACTCGCGTTTCTGGACGTCGCGCTGCATCGCAGCATCGATTGGCTACGGGCCGATTCGTTGACATACGAAATATTGCTTATCTCGACAGATGGCCAATATGTCCTTGACACGGAGCAGGAATTGCTTGAGATGTTGTTTCGCGACCAGATCGACAACGGAACCGTGACGATTCAGCCGATGCCCGCGGCCAAGCTGCCGACGCATGCCGCACTGCGTTCACGCCGCAGCCTCTGCCACCTTCTGCTTGCGAGTGCATCGCCGCGTGAGATGCACATCGATGGCGTCGATGTCGCGCGGTTGACGCTCGATGCCCCCGCCCCGTCGTTGGAAATCGCCGCCGCCGGGCCGCCATACGCCGCCGAGGACACGCCGCTCGCCTGTTGGACGACGACGCTCGAACGATTGCTAACGCATTGGATTTGACTATACTTCGCACGGATGGAAATGTCGCATTTTCGGACGAATCGAACCTTTTCCGAGCCGCGACCGTCAGGGAGCGGCCGACAATGTGCGCACGACACCCAGTCGGCCGCTCCCTGACGGTCGCGGCTCGGAAAAGCGTGCAACTCACCCATTGAAGGTATAGCGGAAAACTTCAGAGCCGGAAGTGTAAGCGACGGTTCAAATACACCGTCGCTCACGCTTCCGGCTCTGAAGTTTAGCGCATTGCGCCTGGTTTCGCTACATTTCCTGAGTGCGACGCAGGCGCGTGGAAACGAGAAGGATACCATGAATATTTCCGGTAACACCTTTCTGATAAGCGGCGGCGGGTCCGGACTTGGAGCGGCGTGCGTGCGCCGACTGGTGGCGAATGGCGCGAACGCCGTCATCGCTGACGTCAATCGCACGGCCGGCGAATCGCTCGCAGCCGAACTCGGCGCTCCGGCTCGTTTCGCACTTACCGACGTTACCGACGAAATCAGCGTGCGCGACGCCGTCACACTTGCCGAGCGAACCTTCGGCGGGTTGCATGGGTCTATCCAGTGTGCCGGTATCGCGGTGGCGGAGAAGGTGCATGGCAAAGAAGGCCCGAACGCGCTGACGACGTTTGCCAAGACAATTCAGATCAATCTCGTCGGCACGTACAACGTCATTCGATACGCCAGCGCTGCGATGATGCGTGGCGTGCCGACGAACTCGGGTGAACGCGGCGTGATCGTCAGTACGGCATCGGTGGCGGCGTTCGACGGGCAGATCGGCCAAGCTGCGTATGCCGCGTCCAAGGGGGCCATCGTCAGCATGACCTTGCCCTTGGCACGCGAGTTCGCCCGACATGGCATCCGCGTGTTGGCCGTCGCGCCGGGCCTTTTCGATACGCCGCTGCTCGCCGCCCTGCCCGAGCCGGCCAGGCAGTCTCTCGCGCAGCAGGTGCCGTTTCCGCCTCGCTTGGGTCGGCCCGATGAATTCGCAGCTCTCGTCTGCCATTGCATCGAAAACGAAATGCTCAACGGCGAAGTCATCCGCCTCGACGGCGCCCTACGCATGGCGGCGAAATGAGCGAGTTGTATTCCGCGTGCGGCTTAGCGCTTGCAATATCCCCGCGAACCTAAAGTGAAACACGACAGCGCGTTGACGGAGTTGAATATCAAATCATGCACGAACATTTCGAGCACACCGCTGATCTGGGCCTGCGCGTTCGCGTCGCCGATCTCGACACGCTCTTCCGTGAAGCCGGCGAGTGCCTATTCAGCGCGATCGTCGAGAATGCAGCGTTGACCGTGCAGCCCGCACAGCGCGTCGATTTCCAAATTGCGGGCGACGATCGCGAATTCCTGTTCTTCGATTGGCTACGTCAGCTTCTCTTTCATCTCGATGCCGATCATCTACTCTTCTGCAAGTTCGAGGTTCGCGTCACGCCCGCTGGTCTGACCGCCAGCGCCTGGGGCGAACCGATCGATCGCAGCCGCCATGTGCTCGAACACGAAGTCAAAGCGATCACCTATCACGGCCTGCGCGTCGAGAAGATCGGCGACGAATGGGAAGCGGAAGTAATCGTGGATATTTGATCGGCACCGTAACCATCATGCTCTGCGCGATGGAATTTCTGAGCAACGAAGGTGCTAATTACGATACCTAGCGGTGCGATAAGGCAGAGTTGATAGGTTCGTGAGGCCAGGCGTTTTAGCCTGGCCAGGCTGGAAAGCCTGGCCCCACGGACCTGGCAAATCAAGCTGATCGGATCCGCTAACCTCCTCGCTCCGGATCGCCGAAGATGTGCGTTTCGATCGCGACCGCCGGCCAATTGACGATCAGCATGCGCTTGAAATGATAATCCCCGCCGATGTTGTAGCCTCGTGAAATACCGAGTCTCGCCTCGATGGCCCGATGCGTGTGGCCTGAAAAAATATAAGGCACGCGGTCAGCATGGCGGGTTAGAATCGCCTCGATCGCGGTGTTGCCCGACAGCGCCGCCCAGAGCAATGGGTCCAGGCCGGCAAGTGATGACTTACGCGGAAAGCTGATGCCGCCAAACGCCGGATGATGCGTAAGCACCATCACCTGCGCGACCTTCGTCAGAGCCTGCGTGAGATGCTGTTCAAATCGCGCCACGATGTCGGCAGTGAAGCGTACGTCGTCGGTCGGCCAGCGGACAAAGCGACCGTCGTTGTGTCGGCCACGCGTAAACGCCTTGTTCTGAAGGTGCCATTCCCAATCAGGAATCTCCGCCTTCATCCGTTCGATTGACCACGAATAGTCATACCAATTGACAGTACCAACGATGGCCAAGTCGGCTTCGGGAAAGACCAACGGCTCATGGTCGAGAAAGTGATAGCCAAATTCGCGGCACACGTTCGGCAGGTGCTCTTGATAAACGTTTAGTGAATCGCCGCGAGAATCGTTTTCGGTAACCCAGAGATCGTGATTGCCGGGAACGACGGCTTTGATGCATGGTAAATGGGCGAATTGTTGCAAGCAGATCGCGAACTTCTCGGCCGTGCCGAGGTCACCGCCAAGCAGCAGCACATCAGGCGGATTGGCCTCGAGCGTTTGCACAAGCAGGCGCGTAGCTTCGTCGCCTCGCGTTCCGTGGCCCCAGTGGATGTCGGCGGTGACAGCGATTCGCATGGTGGTGTGGTTGCGATCCTAGCAGAAAAAATGTCAGTCAAGCCCCAGGATGAACGAAGCGATTTCTGGGGGTATTCAACAAACATCATTGTAGCAACCGCGCCGCTCGTTTGGGCGAGATGGATAGCGCCGCCGCGAGCATCAACGGGCCACCGATGCCGAACGGAACGTTCAACATTCTGCATGGCACATCCAACGCGACTGCGAGTTGCGGGAAGAAATCGCGGGGCCAACCGTCGCTGTGGTGATCAAACATTTCTTCCACCGTCACGCGATTGGGCATCATGAAGCTGCGTAACGCTCGCCTGTTGCTGCGCGTGAAGCAGCCTCCGGACAGCGGCATGCGCATCAGGTAAATTTGCACGGGGACCAATCGCCGATCGCAAATAGCACTGACAATGCGAAGCTCGGTGCGATTCCAGCAGCCAATGTCCGCCGCGAAGATTTCACCACGCCAGATCGATTCCATTTCTCGCCGCGAAATAAGCCGAAGTTGCTCACCTTCATCGACAACCAAGTAACGCGTTCTCATTTCGATCTCCTCCTTGAAACAACAATGTTGTTCCTAAAAGACTCCAGGTGTCGTCCATGACGGCCTCCATTGTAAACAATCCGATCGTTTGATCCCATAGAAATTTTCGAAAAAATATTACGGAATGATGAACATGAGAGCAGTGAGGAAAAAAAATGATTGACAGGCGATCATCGCGGCATGTAGCGATTTTTCCGTGGTTTTTATCGGTAGCGCGCGTGGAGCTTTGGCCTTTGCCGGTTCGGACTATCAGCTGTCAGTTCTCGGCTTACAGCGATGCAAGAATTCTGTCTGGCCGATAGCCGCCGCCTGATGGCGAACGGACGGAGAGCAATTGCCTAAAGAAATTGACACTACTTACTGCTCCCCACCATGAAATAAACCCTGAGACACAGAGGAAAGCATCAGAAAAATGCGCAACGGCTCTCTACGAATGGATGATTGAAATCAAAAAAACCACTAATGCCTCAGCTCCCAATTCTTCGCATTCTCTCTGTGTCCCAGTGTCTCTGTAGTTAATCTTGGAATGGAGACAGGCAAGAAATGTCAAGAAATTCGGGTGAAAAATTGTAATGAAACCGTATCTCGCGGCTCTTCCTTCAAACCACCGACATCGCGGAGATCTAACGCGTGACGGACGATGAACGCCGACGCATTGAGAATTTGTTCGTTCGCTGCGGTGCTGGCGTATCGCGGTACGTGCTGCTGCGCGTAGGCGATGCCGAGCTAGCCGAGGAGATCACGGCACGCGTTTTCCTGGGTGTTGTTCGCAACATTCATCAACAGAACGGCTCGCTAATCGCCTGGCTGTGGTCGATCGTACGCACGGAGTTGTCTCGCCACTATCGCGCCCGTCCGCATTGTCCGATTGCGAAGGAACCAATTGCCCCCGATCCACTGCCCTTTGAGCAAATGCTGAGCGAGGAAGCGGACGAACGCCTGCACGCCGCGGTAGCCCAACTTGAAGATGAACAGCAACAGCTTCTTTCGCTGAAGTTTTTTTTTGATCTGAGCCATCAAGAGATTGCCGACGCGATGGGGATCAGTGTGAGTAACGTCGGCGTGCGCGTGCATCGTGCGGTGAATGAGCTTCGGACGATGCTGCGTGAACCCACGGAGGCCCTATGAACGCGAACACGGAATTGCCGGGCGATTTCGGAAATTTGCCCGCTGATTTGAAGCAAGCGATCCCGGCGTTACCATTGGATGCCATGGAACGAGTGCAAGGACGAATACGAGCAGAGATGGATCGCGCCGATCGACGACAACGATGGCGCAGCGGCATCATCGGCGGCGTGTTGGCGGCGAGTGTGGTGATCGCGGTAGTCGGGTATGCGTTGACCTACGCCCCACAGCGCCGCGATTTGCCGATGGTCGCCGAACGACCCGGTGAAGTTGTGATTGACGATCGAATTCGCCTCGCTGTGCGCTCAGCATCGATCGCACCGGATGTGGCGAAGCCGCTGGTGCGCCTGGATGAAAATCGCGCGTTGTTCATGGATTGACACTTCAAGTCCGCGCACGCTCACAGCGAGTGAGTATAGGAATCACGTCGGTATTCGGAGATCCCACCATGTTCACTGTTCGCATGTTCGCCATCGTAGTCGTGTTTGGCCTGACAACGATCGGCTCCGCGCAGACGCCCGCCGCACTCATCGACGTGAAGAACTGGGTCGCTCGTCATCCCGGCCTGGACCACCACGTTGGGCTCGCGGAAATGATGCGAGCACACGGGCGGAGTGATCTTGCCGCCGCTGAATGGGATGCGATAGCGACCAATCCGAAGAACATCGATGAGCATACCATCGCGTGTTTTGAAACTGTGTGCTGGCGAAGACTGGCGGCCAAGGGTTCCCGCGACGAGGCGTTTCGCAACGATCTTGAGCGATTGAAAGCACTGGCGCCCAACAATCTTTGGGCGAGCGTTTTCGACATGATTGTTGCCGTCGATCGGAACGATCGCGCCTCCCTCGTCAAGTCAGCGACTGCGCCGAATTGGAACCCGCCTGCTGGATTTCCGCTCGCCTTTGCCGAGAAACGCCATTTCACTCTCGCCAAAGCAACTGGCTCTTCTCGCATTCAGGCGGGCGTCGATGTCATCGCAGCGCGCAGTTACGAATCGCTGTACAAGCTGCGCGATTTAGACCGCGCGTTGACACGCGAAGCAGAATTCTGCGTCGGCATGAACGATAATGCCACGGCCGGGCGCCTGCTCGCAACACGCGATCGACTGCGGATAACCTACGATGCCTCGGCTCAGCATCTCGTCGAGAAATTGTTTGTCTTGAATCTAACGAAGAAGACCAAGGAACGCGACGCTCTGTTGGAAAAAGCAAAACGGCTGCCTTATCTTCACGAACAGGAGAAACTGGCCGCTCTGCTCGAACGAATGGAGGAACCGCGGGCCTGGAACGACCTAATCGAACCGCTTCTGCGCAGCGAGCTTGCCGTATTATCCACGCCGCCTGATGTCGGCATACCCGATGGCCGCGTGATGACGGACTTGCGTGTTCAGGCGAAATCAAAGAAAGTCCAGGGCAACACCATCGAGTATCGCGATGGCGTTATGGCGAGCTTCCAATCACTGAGCCTGAAATGCGATCATCTGCAGGTCTTGTATCACGACGATGGATCGCCGGCGACGCTCAGCGCGATCGGCGATGTGCTCGTACATGGCATTCGCGCCTACCCCGCTGGCGTGCGTGCTCAGCGCCTCGTCTACACGCCCGAAAGCGAGACCTTCACCCTCGGCGGCACGGTACGGCTGCAAACGCATGGTAGCATCACAAAGCTCGAATCGTGCAGCCTGAGCGTGCTCGGCGACCTGCGCAACGCACGCAGTTTGTTTGACGATTTCCGCAACGCCCTCTCGATCGACGCCAAACGTGGGCTGCTTCCACGCATCACGCGTATCTACGACGACAGCGAATTGCCTGACGAGGTGCGTTTCCTGCTCGCGCTCGACCTGTTGCGCCCCCACCTAACCTGGCACGCGCCATATTTGCCCGCGCTGCCCATTCATCGTCGGCATGCTTCTGAAGAAAAAGTAAAAGTTCTCGACGTTCACGGGTTCAGTCCATGGCAAGAGGCGATGACCGGCGAAGACTGGATGTATCCCGACATTCCTGAAAAGGTGACCGAGCAATATCGTTCCGGGTTGCGTTCCTGGTATGCCAAATTCACGCTGAATCCGCAAATGAAGGGCATCGTCCCGCCGGACCTACCGATCCCGGAACCAGCGCTGGCACACTGGCGTCTGCGTAATCCACGCCACGCCGACGTCGTTCGCGCCGCTTTGTTGCTCAGTGGCGTAAATGAAGCGAAGCTGTCGCAGAAAGCTCAACACTGGCGTGAGGAACTTCGCCGCAACAACACCGTCATCACTTTTGACATTGCCGGCGGCGCTCCTGCTGGCGCCGATCATTCGCTGCTCATGGATGTGCGCAACACTGAACGCGTTAAGTTCAAGTTATACCGCGTCGATAGGCCCACCGAGCTTGTCCATGCGGCCAGTGAAATTGGTACGTCGTTTATTTACCAGGATCATCATCTCGATCTGAATAAGGAGATTGCGATTCTTCGAGATGAGATGCGGCAAGGCCACAAGAATTATGCTCGATTCAAATCGCGTCACGGGGAATTCAAAATGGTTGCCGCCCCACATTGGACGGGTGGGCAGTTGATATCGCAATGGGAGTCCGACGTCGCCGAGCTGCCGCACCACGACAACGACAGCAGCCGGCGGCATCGACATCACCGTTGGTGGGACGAGGATCGCTGGCATGACGAACCCGACGCGCACTACTTCGACGACGAATGCCACGAGCATGACGAACGCATGCAGAAATCGTATCGACCTTCGCGATTCGGCCTGAGTTCTTGGCAATGCGATCGCATCGTGAAGATACCTGGCAAGCATTTGGCAAAGGCGGGGGCGTATGTGCTGATGGCAGAGGCGAATGGCCAAATGGCCAACGTACCGATCGTGGTTGAACCGCTCAGCCTGACGCTGCGCCGCTGCCGTGATGGCGCATTCGTGCTCGCCGCCGACGCCAAAAACGCGACGCCGCTCGTCGGCGCCGAGATTCACGCCAATGGTCTGCAAGCCAAGGCAGTGACCGACAAGCAAGGCGTCGCCTTTGCGAAAGTGCTAGGGTTTGGCGACCGCGCCTTGATCGCGCATCACCAAGGCCGTTACGCGATCGGCGGTTTTGGTGCCGTCTTTGAAGGAATCTATGACGCCGCGCCCTCTGACGAACCGCGCATTCTGGAGGAACGCATGGCTCGCTCGGATCGCGGTCTTGGCAAGGACATAGGTGGGCACATCTATTCAGATCGCCATGTCGTCATCGGCTACACCGATCGCCCGACCTATCGGCCCGGACAGAACGTGCAGTTCAAGCTGATCGTCCGCAAACTCGAACCACCAGGCCAATCGACTCCACAAAGCGAAAGCTTTAGAGCACAGGACTTTGATGCCGCTACCAAGCTAAACCTGCCTGATCTCGATCAATCGCTGCGTTTTGGCGTACTCGATCCGAAAGGCCGCGAGGTCGGGTCCGGCCATCTCAAACTCAGCGAATTCGGTACGGCCGCGGGCAAACTCACGCTCAACACCGAATGTGTGCTTGGCGCCTATACGCTGCGCGTGACCATCGCCGGCGAGCCACGACTCGTGCCTGATCTCTTTGCCGTGAAGGAATACCGTCGGCCCAATTTCGAGGTGACGATCGTCGGCGTCCCCAAGAAAATCGCGAAATCCGAAGCGCTCGACCTACACATCGGCGGGCGCTACTACTTCGGCCCACCTGTCAAAGCCGGCGAAGCTCGCGTCAGCCTGATGCGCAAGAATAGCCAGCATGCAATCATTGAGAAGACCGCAAAACTCGGCGACGACGGCCAAGCGAAATTAAGGTTGCAGATGCCGCGTTCGTTACAGCCGGGCCACTACGTCGTCGTTTGCACAATCGTCGATGAGAGCGGGCGAACCGTGATGCATGCCATACCGACCTCTGTCGACGATCCGGCGGAATTAGCGACCACTCCTCTATCAGACTTGCCCGGTTTTCATCCGCTCGCGCAGCCGCTTATCGTGACCACCAGAGCTAAAGAAATTCGTGTATCGCAAGATTTGACCGACATGCGCTTCTCCGCCAAGGACGGCCGCGCGAGTGTCAAGTTCCCCGGGGCGGGTTGGTACACGATCCAAGCGGGCGCGGACGAAACCTCCATCTACATCTACGCCGGCGACGGTGATCCGCGATTGCACCAGGCGAAATGGCACGAACGCGATCGACTCGACGAAATCGACAATGACGATGGCCTGCCGACCTCGCACAAGCCCAAGTGGGTAAATCTCAGCGATTTCAGCCACGAAACCGACCGTCGCCTGTCGAAGTGGGAACGCCCAACGCAACATGTGATCGCCCTGTTCGACCGCCATACCGCCGCCGTCAATGGAAAGCTGCGGTTGCTAGTGTATCTTCCAAGGCCCGGCGCGAAAGTGCTCTTCACGTTCGAGGGCCGCACGATTCTCGATTATCACGTTTGGCAATCGGACGCGAAGGCCGGACGGTATCAGGTCGTTGACTTGCCTATTAAGGAAAGATTCTATCCGAACGTTTATGTACAAGGACGCGTCCTGCCTGGTGGTGTTCCTGCAATTCGGACGATTGAGAACCTTCGTGAACGAATGAAAATGCAAGAACAAGCGCGAAAGCTATTGGAAAGTGACGGCGATGACGCAATCGATCCACGCTGGTGCCGAGTCGATGTGACGAACCCGACAAACGCGCTCGCGGGTCCAGGGTTGCGCGTGACCATCGACACGGATCGCACGGTATATCGGCCTGGCGATGCGGTGCGTGCTCGTGTTGCCGTCACGGATGTCGCCGGTAAGCCCGCATCGGCGGAGGTGTCGCTGGCAGCAGTGGACGAGAGCGTCTTCGCGTTCGGTGAAGATAATCTCGACGCGCTGGCGTCGATCTTCTCTGCCCCGTCAGAGCCGCGCCGCTTCTTGCCTAAACCCTGGCGAGTCAGCCTCGGCAATCGCTGGAGCCGGACAGTGCTTGTCGAGAAACGCGATTTCGTCGAGTTGCTGAAGGCAGACCTGATGCAAATGGCAATGCAACAACAGTCCGCCATGCAGGCGCTAGAGAAAACGTCCTCTTCCCTCGAAAGCGGCGAACGGCGTGTGCCGAACTTCACGCTCGCGCCGCTGCCTCGGCTCGGCGGCGAGCTTCCGGCAGGACAAATCCCGTTGGCCCGGCTGCGCGAGCACTTCCAGGAAACCGCGACCTGGATGCCGCAGCTTCACACCAATGCCGATGGCATCGCCCAGGCGGTATTCACACTGCCCGATTCGCTGACGCGCTATCGCCTCAGCGCGGTCGCCCTGACCAAGGAAACGCGTATCGGCGTCGGGCGCTCGCGTATCACCGCCGGTTTACCGCTTGCCGTGCAGGTGTTCGTGCCGCGTTTCGCCGTAGAGAAAGACGGCATCGAAGCGGTCGCGCTGATCCATAATCACACGAGTGTCGTAAGTGAATGCAGCTACGCATGGGAGATTGCCGGCACCCGCGCGGAGTTTCCTAAGAGACTCGAAGGCAAGATTCAGGTTCCCGCAAATGGCTCGGTCAAAGTTGCGCTGCCGATCGTGTTCGATGCCGTCGGCTCGGCAAAGATCATGTTCCGCGCGAATACGAGCCAGGACGCCGACGCCGAAGCACGCACGCTGCCAATCCACCCAATAGGCAAACCGATGGAAGTAAACGCCAACGACCCGATCGCCACGGCCCCGCAGCCGAAGCCGGGCGTCAAACAGGTCGCCGGCAGCTTCATACGTGAAGGCCGCATCGCCCTGCCGGCGGGTTTCGTGGCCGACGAGATTCAGATCAGCCTGGCGTCGTCGAAGATCGCGCAGGCGTTGCATGGGCTCGACTATCTCGTCGATTATCCCTACGGCTGCATCGAGCAAACGATGAGCCGATTTCTGCCGGTGGTCATGATTAAACATGCCATGCACGAATCGGGCGTGCAGCTTCAACCTGACATCGAAGCAAAGCTGCCCGATATTTTGGCCAAGGGATTGGAACGCGTCTACTCGCATCAGAACGCCAACGGAAGCTGGGGCTGGTTCGGCGGCGATAGCCCGAACCTCAGCATGACGACCTATGTCGTCTACGGCCTTGGCCGCTGTCAGGCCGCCGGCACGCGCGTCGATCCGCACGTGCTCATGAAGGGCTGCGATTTCCTGCACGCTGAGTTGCGTAAGAACACGCAGGACTATGAAATGGCGGCGCGGGCTTGGTATTCGCTCGCCGCCGCTGGGCATGCCGATCGCAAGGAACTCGAAGCGTTTGGTCAGAAAATGCTCACGCGATCCGACATGACCGATACCGCATCCCGAACGGCATTGGCATGTCGCCTGGCGGGCTTGCCGGCACTGAGCGAACTACTCTGGAAGCAGGCGAAAGCGATGTCGCCGTGGGACACCGAATCGACGGCATTGCTGCTGAAAACGCAGATCGCGTTCGGTGCGTCCTATGCTAACTGCGAACAAACAGCCAACATGTTATTGGCCCGCCGACAGGGTTCACGCTGGCATCACACGCGCGACACGTCCTGGGCACTCGAATCGCTCGCGAATATGATGGCCTATCTTCCCGCCAAAGGCACGTTGCGCGGCTTCCGCATTACGTCCGAGGGCAAGACCATTATCGACCTGGGCAAAGCCGATGCCAAGCGGTCACTCTTCCAACGCATTAGGCTCACCGCAGATCAAATGCCCGCGAGGGAAAGATTGGAACTTCGCCTGCATGCCGACAGCGACGAGCCGATCTTCGTCGCCGTCCGCGCGGTCGGCGTGCAGCGCGAGATCGATCCGAAGGCGACCGGCACGCGCGTACGCCTGTCGCGCCAGCTTGAAGCGCTCGACGGCAAACCGATCACCGGCCCGCTGACCATCGGCCAGGTCATCCGGGTTCGCCTTCGCCTCGATCTGCAAGGCGCGGAGGAATACCTGCTCGTTGAAGAGCGCCGCCCCAGCCTGTGCGAATTCGCCGATGACCGCATCACCGGCCTCGCGGCTCAATCCGCCGTGCACCAGGAGTTCCGCGACGACCGGCTGTGCGTCTTCTTCCGCAACCTCCCGCCCGGTGCGCACGAAATCGTCTACTACCTCCGTGCCGAGACGATCGGCCAAGCGACACACCTGCGCGGCATCGCCTTCCCGATGTACAACGAAAAAAACCGCGGCGAAACCGGCGGCGGTATGCTGGAAGTGACGGGGACACGCTGAGCAGAACCAGTTTTGCCGCGACGCACAGCAGAGCGCGGACATGGAACGCACCAACGCTACTTGTCCAAATCCCACAGCATCATGCGGCCATTTTTGGTGAAGGTGAGCGCAGACTTGCCGTCGGGGGAGAACTGCACGTTGCCATAGCCTGACATGCGTTTGATTTCTTTGCATTCGGGAAACGAATAGACGATGGTGTTGCCATGAAATCCGGTCGTCATGATCTTGTCGCCTTTGGGACTGACGGCGAGGACGTGGATGTCCTTGGCATTTTCGAGTTGGAAGCTGTATTTTTCCTTGACTGTGGCAAGTTCCAATTCTGGGATTTTTCCATCCGTGGTCGCAATCAGGATTCCCTGGCCGTGTGCGACTTACTGATTCCGTGCCGCGCGACCTTGTTCAAATGATTGAGGAAACAGAGCCGATCCCTCAGCTTGCATGAGGGCGGATTTGAGCGGGTATTTCAGATAGGCGATTCGTATGAATCGGCGTGATTTTTTTTCGTCGGCGGAGCGGGCCTGTTTGGCTTGACGCTGCCGCAACTTCTTCAAGCTCAGACCGCCCGGAAGAACGCGCCGGCTCGGCAAAATAGCCCGCCATAAATGGCAGGCTATATGGGAGCACTGCTTACGCCGCCTTGGCGTGGTCTTGTTCCTGGCGCACGGCATCTTCGGCGAAATGTTCGGTTTCGGCTCGGCCCTTCCCGCGGCGTACGCCGAGCAGCACGAGAAATCGGCGGCGTAACCCACGTAACGGTTGTGCGAATACCCGATGGATGCGAATCCACCACGGTCTGGCTGAGTGTGTGGCTTCTGACGTGCCAAACCGCGCCGGTTCGAGATGCGACAGGTGTTTTTGCAAGTGATAGCGATCCGCCGCCTGCATCTGGCGAAGAATCCATCCTGAAATCCAACCGCGGCGATTCGGCTCGGCGTTACCAGTCCAGCTTACTTGGAAGTCAATCAGATACGGCTTGCCATCGTCGCCGACGAGCACATTCTCACGCTTGTGCAGATCGACATACGCCATCCCGCGACGATGCACTTCATCGAAAAGCGCGATCAACGCATCGCAAAAATCCGCATCGACCTTTTCGTCAGCTCGCAGCGGATGGCCCGCGACAAATGCATGTGCCACCGTATTCGGCAGCGCAACGCCATCAGCGTAGACCGTGCCGAACAACCGCGGTACGAGCGGGATGTCGGCGAGTCGCTGGAAATGATACGCCTCGCGCCGGGCCAGGAGTCGGCCTAGCCAGCGCATGGGAAAGCCGAGAATCGACTGCTTGCGGTTAAACTTGCAGACGATCTTCTGCCCGCCGCCTTCATAGAGCGCGGTGGCGGCCCAGGAATCGTGTTTGAAAATTTCGATGCGTTGATACGTAACGCCATCGACTTCCACGATGAGAGGCGGGTCTATCTTACCCAAAGCCCTAAACAAAGCCGGCCGAGGCTTTCCCAGTTTTTCCATCTTTCCCGCCACAAGCAAAGAAAAGTTTACGCGACTGGAATATTACTCGGAAGATGGGACGCAATGCTACAGCAAATTCGCCAGGATTTTTTGGACGTTCGCCCTTGGTCCGAACTTCTGAACGAGCACTAATTAGACATCGCCAATTTTTGAGGATGGAAGCCTTGGTGTACGTTTTTCGTCGGCCTGAATGGCCGTTTCTTTCAGCCCTCCAGATCGGCAACTTTGGGTTGCTCTTGCTTCCTCGACACGCGTGGCGGCGTTATCAAACGGCGAGCTTACCATGGATTATTGAAATGGTCGTAGAGTACCTTCCGCTTGAATGCTCCACCGGGCAGCGCATATAACAACTTCTGGTGTTTCCATTCGGGTGTCGCTTGCTTCGAGGCGGCCAACATGGCGGAATGCAGCGTTTGCGGCGAGAAGCTGCGGGACGGCGAACGAACCTGCGCGATCTGCGGATCGAGTGCGGACGAGTTCCTGCCGATGGGGACACTGTTGCGCACCGATCCGCCGGCGGAAGACCTGCCGATGGCGCCAATCCTGGACGACCTGCCGATGGCGCCGTTCGATGGCGATGAGCCGCCGATGGCTGATGTGCTTGACGATGCGGTTCCGCCGATGGCTGATGTGCTCGACGAACCGACTGGACCGGTGAAGCCTGAGCCGGGCACGCCATGCCTCGTGCTGTATGGACCGAACAAGCAACCGCTTGGCTATTTCGCGTTAACCAAAGACGCGACGACGGTCGGCCGACTCGATGCCGTAAGGGGCACCTTCCCCGACATCGATCTCGACGAATGGTTTGGCCGAGCCGTGGTTCGCAAGATTTCACGGCAACATGCAGTCATTCTGCGCAACCGGGCGACGGGCACGTTTGTATTGAGGCCACTCGCTGGAAACACGGGCACGCAGCTCGAAGCGGATTTGCTAGAACCGATGCGTGATTACCCACTGCGTCCTGGGCATCGTATCATCCTCGGCGGCGCGATTCGGCTCAAATTCGAGGTTGCATGAATTCTTCCACTTCCGAACCATCGGTATTTCGTGCCTGGTGTTACCTTGTGCAATTGAGCTTCATGCGGCAAGCGCGGGCGCATTGGATGCTCTGGATCGCGCTCCTGCTGCTCGGCCTGACGATGTTCATCGTGAGCGTCAACACGAGCGGCGG
Organism: Gemmataceae bacterium; assembly: GCA_009697105.1. Taxonomy (GTDB): domain Bacteria; phylum Planctomycetota; class Planctomycetia; order Gemmatales; family Gemmataceae; genus SIAQ01. Next base: position 54,218 of record SIAQ01000014.1, read on the forward strand.
ACGCTGGTCGATGGGGCACTGGACGCACCCGCGTGGCAAGGGGCCGACCTACAACGAGCATATCGAGCAACTTGCTCAAGTCGCCGCTCTGCCCTGGCCTTCGCACGACGCCATGGTGCAGCAGATGACGCGATCGACATTCGACGCGGCGCTGAATCAGGCCAGCGGGTTCGTCGTCTTTTCGCAATGGGTCGTGTTCTCGCTGTTCACGACGTTTCTGTTGCCGCTCTGGACGACGAGTTTCGCGTCGGAAGGTCTGGGCCGGGAGCGTGAGGCGCAGAACCTGCTCTGGGTACTAACCCGACCGCTGAGCCGGCCGGCGATCTTTTTGGCGAAGTATTTCGCGTTGCTGCCGTGGTGCATGATGCTAAACCTCGGCGGGTTCGCCGCAATCTGCCTATGCGGCGGACGCCATGGGCGAATGGCGTTGACGACCTATTGGCCTGCGGTCGTCTGGAGCACGTTGGCTTTTTCGGCGTTGTTCCATCTGATGGCCGCGTGCCTGAAGCGTTCGGCAGTGCTGGCGTTGCTGTATGCGTTCTTTCTCGAAACCGTAATGGGCAACATGCCGGGCCATTTCAAACGCCTGTCGATCAGCTTCTACACGCGCTGCTTGATGTTCGATCGCGCCCACGAGTTCGGGATCCACCCCGATCGTCCGGGCATCTTCCTGCCAGTCAGCGGTCTGACGGCGTGGCTCGTGCTCGCCGGTATCACCGTGGCGTGCCTGGTCATCGGCGCGATCGTGTTTACGCGGAATGAGTATCTGGATGTGAGTTAGAATCGCAAAGAAATTGAACCACAGAGGCACAGAGAACACAGAGCAAATTCAAGGAAATGGATCGTATCAGTCCACTCTGAATAAGGCCCATCTGCGGTCATTTCAAGTTATTTTCTCTGTGTCCTCTGTGGCTCTGTGGTTAATCCTGACGCGACCGACAAAAGTCAATTTTCCTTCCGCGGCTGAAGCGTAAGCGAGGCGGCCAGAATGCCTCGCTTACGCTTCAGCCGCGGAAGGAAAATCGACTTTTGTCGGTCGCGTCAATCCTCTTGTCTTTCACAGCGGCGTGCTTTCTCCCGGCTGCAACACGATCGCCTCCGTCTTCGTCTCCGCACGCACCCGGGCGGCCCAGGCTTGGGCGTCCTGCGCGATAATCGGAAACGTGTCGTAGTGGATCGGGATCACTTTCTTCGGCTCAATCATTTTCACCGCACGCAGGGCATCGTCGGGGCCCATCGTATAGTTGTCGCCGATCGGTAACACGGCGAGATCGATGCCTTCCTCGCCGATCAGACGCATGTCGCCAAACAGGCCCGTGTCGGCGGCGTGATAGATTTTCTTGCCATCCTTGGTATAGATGAGAAACCCGCACGGGTTGCCGCCGTTGGAGCCATCAGGAAGCGCGGAGCCATGAAAGGCGAGCGTGAGCTTGACACGGCCAAAGGGATGGTTGAACCCGCCGCCGTGCTGTTGACCGTGAACGCGCTTGACGCCCTGGCCTTCCAGCCAGCAGGCGATTTCGTAGTTGGCGATGATCGTGGCGCCGGTGCGTTTGGCGATGGCGACGGAATCGCCGACGTGATCGCCGTGACCGTGCGAGATCAGGATGAAGTCGGCCCTGGCGTCGTCCGTGGCAATGGCGGCCTTGGGGTTACCTGTGAAGAATGGGTCGATCAGAATCTCAAACCCAGCCGTCTGCAACGACATGGCAGCATGGCCCAACCAGCGGATTTGCGTTGACATCAAGACACCCTTCACGCAAATGCAAACCTAACCACAGAGGCACAGAGCCACAGAGAAAAATGCGATAAGTAGCATAGACAAACTGCATCATCTCTGCCAACGCAAGGCTCTTGTATTATCGGTCGTATTTCTTTGTGCCTCGGTGCCTCTGTGGTTAGATCTTCGGTCAAGTTACAATTGGCGTAGAATCTCGCTTGCGATGGTGTTATATGACTCCGCAATAACGCGTGATTGTTTACCTTTGGGATGCTTCGGAGTTCACAGATGAATTTCGCGACTGCTTCACTCGGACGTTGGGAACGCTGGCATCTCTTGTCGATGCTCGGCTTGCTTTTCGTGTTCGGCGTGCTTGTTGAAATCCGCTCGGCATTCGTCGATCGGCGAATGTCCGACCTCACCGTCTTCATGCGGGCTGGCTGGGCGGTGCGGGCGGGCGAGAATATCTACCAGGTGTCCGATGAAGGTAATGGCTGGTACTACGTCTACCCGCCGTTGTTCGCGATTCTGATGACGCCGCTGGCGGAGTCGCCGCCAGGACAGGATCGAAGCTGGATGATCCCGTACCCGATCGCAGTGGCGATTTGGTATGTGCTGAACCTGTTCATCCTGGCGTGGGGGGTGCATCATCTTGCCAAGGCGTTTGAGGAAACTTCCGATGATCCGAACGTGCGCGACCAACCAGTCGGATGCCGGCGCTGGTGGGCGCTGCGTTTGATTCCAATCTATGGCTGCTTGCTCGCGATTGGCAGTTCGCTAAGTCATGCGCAGACGAACGTCATCATCCTGGCGATGTTATGCGCAACCGCCGCCGCCGTGCTGCGTGGTCGCAGTTGGCTGGCAGGGCTGTGGATGGCGGGGCCGGTCTGCTTTAAGGTCTTTCCTGCGTTTCTCGTGATCTATCCGCTTTGGCGGCGTGATTGGCGTTGCGCGGGCGGATTCGCAGCCGGGCTGATTCTCGGACTTGGGTTGATCCCCAGCGCGGTATTCGGGCCAACGAAGACCGTCGCGTACTATCAAGAATTCGCTGATCTGGTCCTGATGCCCGGCGTGGGCAAGGGCAAGAACGAGGCCCGCAAAGCAACGCTGACCGCGATCACGGCAACCGATACGCAATCGTTCATGGCGATGATGCACAACGCGATCCACCTGGGTTCGGCTACGAAATCGGATCAGCCATCCAGCGAAGTCCGCCTCGCCCACTGGGGTCTCGGCGGAGCGTTGGCGTTGATCGCATGTTTGTGTGCCGGCTGGCGGAAAAAGGAACGCCCCGTTGGCGAGGTGCTATTCCTGGGCATGTTGTGCATGCTAATGATGTGGCTCTCACCCGTGTGTCATCTCTCTTACTTTTCCTGGCTCTTGCCAACGATTATGGCATTGATGGCCTTGCGTTGGGAACACCACACCACGCTGGGAGTTGGACGTCTGTGGATCGGACTGCTGGTGCTTAACAACCTGGTGCATGTCATAGCGCATATGCACGACTACGAAATATTTCGTACCTGCCGGCAACTTGGGCTGACGACCTATGTCGGGCTGATTTTCTTTACACTCACGGCAATTACATTGGTGCGTGGGTTCGGGCGACGGCAAATAGCAGAAGACGCCGCGTCGCCTGAAACGCGACTGGCGGCGTAGGTCCGATTTCCGCTTGCGGCTAAGTGCTCGCCAGGCACCCTGCGAGCACTTAGCCACAAGCGGAATACCCTTCATCTATCGTTTCGGCGATTTCGTATAGCTCAAGCTCAACAGCGCGAATCCGGTGGCAAGTTCGGCATTATCTTCGCCGAAGGTGCGTTCACCCATGTTGCGCCAGCTGCCGTTGGCAAGTTGTTGCTTCTGCAGTGCGTTGAACAACTCGCGGCGCCAGTCGTGCTTGGCGCCCTTGCCATCGACGAAGATATCATCGCCGAGCGCGTCCATTGCCTTGGCGAAGGTGTGATAGTAGTAGTACAATCCTGCCTTGCCCATGCCGGGATTCTCGTCGAGCGTGTAATGGTTGCGCACCCAGGTAACGGCAGCCTTTACGCGCGGGTCGTCCTTCTTCACGCCGGCGTACAAGAAGCTCTTCAGGCCGCTATAGGTCATGCCGCCGACGGAACGCAACCCGCCCGCCGCCGTGGTATGAGCGTTTTTCTCGCCTGGCGCAGGGTTGTAGACAAGGCCGCCTTTGTCATCGTCGGTCGTCTTTTTCGCAAACGGCTGATCGTTCGTCTCACCCGGCAGGTTCTGACAACGGCTGATGAACTTCAACGCCCGCTGCACAACCGGGTCGTCCTTGCTGAGACCGGCAGCGAGCAGCGCTTCGACCGAAAAACCGGTGTTCGACATGTCAGGCCGACTTTTTTTGTCGTACCCGAACCCGCCGAAGTTCAGGTGCGTCTCTTCCTCGTCGTTCTGAATCTTCTTGATGAATTCGCCCGCACTCTTTATGACGGAATCATAGCGTCCTTTGGTGTTGGATTCTTTGAAGGCCATGATCGCGACCGACGTACTGTAGTTGGCGAGGGCCTTGTCGTAAATGCCGCCGTCCTTTTGGGCCTTCGCTTCGAGAAATTTCAGTGCGTTCGCAATGACCGGTTCCTCCGGGCTAACGCCATTGCGTACCAGGCCGGCAACGACGATCGCTGTGATGCCCGGGCCGGCGAACTTCGCGGAAAAAGCGCCGTCCTTGCCTTGCGTCGTCTTGAGGAAATCGATCGCCTTGCTGACGAGCACCTGCGTCTCGTCCGCCTTCGCACCAACCGGCTGTTGCCCAAATGCGGCATCAACCGCAATTAACAAACCGGCTCCGATAGCAGGCGCGATGGCAAACATCCATTTACGAGATAAAGACATGGCTTCTCCGATAAAAATTGGGATTCGTCCGTAGTCAGTGGTCCGTAGTCCGTCGCAAAATGCAAACGAGACCCGTTTCCCAGTTGCGACCACTAGCTACGAACCACGGACTAACCACTGCTGGCAATTATTTCGCCGTTAAGCGAATGCGGCGCAACTGGCCGCGAGTAAGGCTTATTATTCCGAACAGATCATGGCGAACGAGTAATCGGCCATCCTCCCAGCGTATCAATTCACACCGGAGAGTGTCCACTGGAAAACCGGGAGCGGGTCGAAACGACACCTCGGCGGTGTCGAGCACGAGCGACTTATTCTTGGCTGCAAAAAAGATGCCGCGAACGCCTGGCCACGCGAAGTTTCGCTTTCCGAACTGCACCAAGCTGGCGTCGGCCGCGATCACACGGCCAAAAATCTGCTCGCCGTGTTCGAGTTGCATGATGTCGCGATCCAGATCATTTGCTGGATTCGTCACGAACGGAACTCGCCGGCCAGCGTGCAGTTCGTGGAGCCAAAACTTACCGGGTTTCGTCTTGGTGCCATCCGCGTCCGTGCTTACGAGAATCCCGGTGATCGCATCGTCTGGTGCGATGGCAGTCTCCCCAAGGCACATGTCATCCAAATAGACGCGCAGCCGTTGATCGCGAAGCTCGAGCGCGAGAAGTCGATGCTTGTCGGTGATTTGCGCAGCGGGATACGCGGTTTTGACGTTGATTGCACGCCAGCCGTTGTCATCGAGCACGACGCTCGGCTTCGCGTCGATTCCGATGATGTTGTATCGGCAGGGTAGCTTAGGAGATTCGCCATCGGATCGTACGAGCATTCGCACCGTGCCATCGCGCACACCCGGCTTCCAGCTTCGCAACATGACCTGCACCGGCGCATCGAATCGCAACGCATTGCCCTCGGTCGTCGGCGAACCGAGCAATGTGCACGCTTTCGATGGCGTCGCAAAATCCTCGCGGGCCACGACGAGGGAACTATCGGCTTGCACGAGGCCGATGACCTTGTCGCGATCGAGCGTGATCGTACCGCCCCACGATGGCGAGAACGTAACCTTCTTCTCGCTCACGGCGATCAGTTTGCCCGTTACACGTTGTTCGTCCGCCAGAAGCAAAGAGTGCGCCGGCAGTTGGCTGGGTGTTAGCGGGATACCATCGGCGAAGCGGATGTAGGCGATGCGTGACATCGGCACGCGGCCATCGTCCTGATCGCGAAATGCCCAGCCGCCGGCTTCACGCTTGAGTGTGCCACGATGGCGAACGCCAGAATGCTCGACCGCTTCGTCCGCGCGAACACCGGCGCATAGGAGCACGCCAAGAAGCAGGGATACGCAATAGTGATGGTATGATGCCTGCATGGTGTTTCGACAAAGGGCTCCGATCGTCCGAGTCTGACCGTGCGAATTATCAACAAAATCCGCTTGCGTAAATCTTAGGTTTTGCTATACGGCTTGGCGATTCCGATGGGGGTCGGAATCTCGCTCGCTTTCGGGGGACTGCTTATGTCCGAACAATTCCGTTCGATTGGCCATGCGCGTCATGGTTTACCAGGGCCGCATTTTGCGCCGCCTGACAAATTCCTTCCCTTGGGATTATACATCGTCGAGAACCGCGTGCATGTGGAAATCACGAGGCCATGCGTGATCGTCGGCCGGCGCTCGGACTGCGACCTGTGCCTGGGGTTTCCAGAAGTCAGCCGACGCCATTGCGAGTTTGACTATGTTAACGGGAATTGGACAATCCGCGATTTGAAAAGCCTGAACGGTGTCTACCTGAACGACAGGTTCATCGTGGAAGCGACACTCAGCGCGGGCGACCACATTCGGATCGGTACGGTCGAGTTGCTCGTCGAATCGATCGCCGGCGTGAAATCCACGCGAAAAGAGCCGATGCGCCATGGTATCCTTCGGCAAATTGTCGACGTGTTGCCGGCGAATGGCGGAGCGAGTAATTGACGTAAGCCCAGGGGTGAGGTACTCCGAACCTCTGGGATGATTCCGTAGTATCCCAGGGATTCGGAGTACCTCACCTCTGGGCTTGCCTGATCACCCCGCGTGGCGTTGCGGCATGCGTTGCTGCTCTTCTTCCATCCACTGATTAATTTTGTTGTACAGCGTCTTGAGAACGATGCCCAACTCGGCAGCGGCGGTCACCTTGTTGCCCTGATGTTTGTCGAGCACGCGCAGGATATGCTCCTTCTCGACTTCCTTCAACGTCCTCGGTTGCAATGGAGCATCGGGCATTGTCCGTCCCGTCGGGAAACTCAAGGTATCCGGTTCCTGATGCTGCGTGAGATGGTAAGGCAGATGCTCCGGCGTAATCGAACCGCCGCCCGCCAGTATGTAGGCACGCTCCATGACATTCGCCAATTCTCGCACGTTGCCCGGCCAATGGTACTCCAGAAGTGCATCGATCGCCTCGGGCGTCAGCAGGTTCGCAACCTGTTCGATGGGCCGACGCGCCGACCGCGCCAGCAGGTGCCTGGCGAGTTCGGGAAGGTCCTGTCGGCGTTCGCGCAAAGCCGGCAAGCGGATTTCAAAGGTATTCAAGCGGAAGTACAGATCTTCGCGGAACAGGTCTTCCTTGATCATATCGCGCAGATCGCGATTCGTCGCACAGATCACGCGCACGTCCACGCGGAACGGTTCGGTGTCGCCTAGCCTGCGGATTTCTCCGGATTCCAGGAAACGAAGCAGCTTGACTTGAATGCCCTTGTTGAGTTCGCCGACTTCGTCAAGAAACAACGTCCCGCCGTTGGCAACTTCAAACAGTCCCTTATGATCGCGGTCGGCGCCGGTGAACGCGCCTTTACGATGGCCGAATAGTTCGCTCTCGACGAGATTCTCCGCCAAGGCGCCGCAGTTGACCGGCACGAACACTTCGTCCACACGCTTGCTCTGCTGAAAGATCGTGCGAGCGGCGAGTTCTTTGCCCGTCCCTGTCTCGCCCAGGATCATGATCGTGGAATCGGTCGGCGCGATGGTTCCGATAATCTTCTGCACGCCCGCCATCGGCGACGAGCGCCCAACCATGATGCTCTCGCCCTCGGCTGCTTGCACGCGCGTTTGCAAGGCGAGCGTCTTGTGCTTGAGTTCGCGTTTCTCGACAGCCTTTCGCAAGATGGTTTCAATCTGGGCCATCTTGCAGGGTTTGGTGATGTAGTCAAACGCACCGAGTCGAACCGCGTCCATGGCGGTGTCAACGCTGGCATGCCCGGTCATGATGATGACTTCGGTATCCGGTGAGACCTGCTTTATCTGTTCGAGCACTTCAATACCCGTAAGCCCCGGCATGCGCAGATCAAGAATAGCCGCGTCAAACGTGTTCTTTTCCAGAGCCTTCACAGCGGCTCTACCGTCCGGGCAAACGGTAACCTGATGCCCCAGGCGAGGCAGCTCGGTACGCATGACTTCCTGGAGTGATTTTTCATCGTCCGCGAACAGAATGCGAAGTGGTTGATGCGATGCCAAGCCCATCCTCCTTATTATCAGCCGCCGGTATCCCATCCATGGTCCCGGCCTAGATTACTATTTGTGGC
>SIAQ01000015.1 GCA_009697105.1 Gemmataceae bacterium
GAAGCTGCTCCAGGACCAACACCAGAACGCCACCGCTCGCCGTTGCCATACCGTGACCCGCCATCAGCGAATCATTGGACTCGGAATCAACCTTGCCGAACTCCCTTGTTGTATACCAAGATAGAGATCAAGTAGCGCTGTCGTAGTAGGATTGATCGCAATCTTCGTCGCCCGTGGATGGGAACGCCAAGAATCGGGACAAAATTCCGATTTCTTATTGCATTCACCCCGAGTCTCGTGGTAGGATACAACATTAAGTTTTATTCAGAATCCCGCGCCTGGCTCCGCCCGAATCGTGGGAGGTCTTGTCCCGATGGCCAACGACCCGATCGAAAATTTTCGGCGAAAGGCCCAGGAGGCGTTGTCGCGCGGTCAGTACCATGAGGCACGCCTTATTTATCAGGAGGCCCTCGGCTATCGCAGCGATAGCCCGGAGGTGCATTATGGCGTCGCGACCGTCTGTTTCCTTTTGGGTGACCTTCGTGGTGCCGTGTACCATTTCAAGGAAGTCATCCGCCTCGATCCATTTCGCGCCACAGCTTTCATCAATCTCGGCGCCGTGCAGAATCACTTGGGCAGCCCCGACGAAGCGATGGCGGCGCTCCGGCGTGGCGTCCAGCTCGATCCCAATCGGTCAGAAGGTTACTACAACCTTGGCCTCGTCTACAAACAACTCGGCCAGCTGGATCTGGCAATCGTCTCCTACCGCGAGGCGATACGGCTCGATCCTCGCATGATCGATGCGCATTTTAACCTCGGCAACATTCTCTTTGAGAAGCAACAGATGGTGATGGCGCTCGCACATTATCGCCAGGCGCTGGAATTGCGCCCACAGTGGGAAAAAGCCCAACGCGCGGTCGAGCAGTCTGAGGCGATGCTTGGACAGAAAGACGACAGTTCGAGTGCCCAGCCGATGGTTGCCACCGCGAGTGCCGGACTGAATCCCAATCGCCATTTGGAGCCTGAGATCCACGGTGTCGTGCTACACGATTTGCACAAATTGGTGGCTGAGATCAACGGCGGTAGCCAGGACGTGATTGATTTTCTTCACAAAGAAGTCGAGGAAGCCATTCGCAATCTATCGGTCTGTGTTCTCGGCGCCGATGCCCGCTTGAATCTCGACGAACAAATGACGCGCATGGACCAAGTCATGGCGAAGCTGCAAGGAATGCGCGACCAGACGCAACGACGTATGTTTCGCGCCAAGCTCCTTACCGATAAAATCGCCAAGGCGTGATGCTTCCGCAATTCCGCGTGCCGCCTTGTGTTCGCGTGGGATTTACCATGTGCGAGCAGGGTGGACTTTTTTCGAGCCTCAAACGTCCCTTCGCCGGCGCTCAGGCTTGGATCCGTCCAACCGAACCGCGTGCCGTCTATTCCGCGCAATAAGCCGCATGCGGAACGTCGACGAAGGAGCGAAACCCCACTTCCGATATCTCCCATCTCTCCTATCATGCCCGCACAATCCGCATGACCGCCAAAATCGATCTTTCTGTCAAGCTCGCCCCAGTTTTTCGCCGAATAATTAAGGAGGGGAATCCTCGCGTCCTCCTCGCGGGGTGTCGGACTTTTCGCTGGGATGGGTTGTTCATGAAAATGACACACATGGGACTGGGCATGCTCGTAGCGGGATGTTTGGCCTGCTCGTCGGTATTGGCCCAACAGTCGACGAATCAGCCGCTCTTCCCAGTACCTTCGCCGACGGAGGAGCATCGAACGCGGCCAACGTCGCCGGCAACCGCGGTCTCATCCAGCAGCGGACTTTCCGATTGGATCACCTACCAGCAGCGCGAGCCGGACGGATTGCCGAATCGCTATACGCCGCTCTATACGGAATCGTATCTTCGCGCCGGTCCCTCGATCCCGGTAGGCGGCATGACGCTCAGCCGAGAGTTGCAAACGGGCTGGTCGGTCGTCGGCGGCGTACGAGCGCTTTTCTTCAACGTACCACACACTCGCGCCTGGGTTGCCGACCTGCATATCATCAACACGCACGAATACCACAACGGTAATGCGACCGGCTTTCCCGTGACGGTCTTCAGCAACAACACGCGGACCGATTTTGGCTCCGGCGGCTTGGCCGGCGCCACCGTCAACTCATCCAACCGCACCATGGTCGGCCTCGGCTTCGGACGGCAATGGTACCTCCGCGAACCCGCAAATGTGGCCGAGGGGAAACGATGGCGCGTCGGCCTCGATGGCGGCGGTCGTTATGGCACACATCGTCTCGACTTGAACGAGGCTCGCCATCTCGTTGACGTGATCGGCGCGATGCATCTCGCGGTGTCCTCCGACATAGAAATCCCCTGGCGCTCAGTCGTCCTTACAGCCGGTGCTCGCTTCGAGTGGGCATACACCTGGAGTGATGTGCTGCAGCAAACGAGCGACGTCCAAGATCTCAACGTCCTCTTCACGGCCGGCGTGCGATATTGAGCCATCCCTTTGCCACCAAACTGAGGCAACGCAATCGGGCCGGGCGTCGTATATTAAGTTAATGTTCCGCACGAGGGAGCCAGGAAAACCGAAATTACAACTTCCCGATTTCGAATTGCCGCTAGCGGCTTAGCCCTCGCAAGGCACCACGCGAGCGCCAAGCCGCAAGCGGTATTATTGGGATTTCCTAAACGTCGCCGAGGTCAAGGGGAATTCCATGTCCGCACACAAAGAACTCACACCCGGGCCGAAGCGATCGACAAGCAGCCGTTCGCTTCTGCTGCGGTTCACCCTCTTCGTCCTCAGCGTCGCCATCGTCGCTGGGGCGTCGGCGCTCACCGGCGAAAAAACCGCACCGAAGCTGGAATTGAATCCAGTCGAGAACTGGCCCACCTGGCCCGACAAAGTCCCACGCGGCGGCATCTCAGGCATTGCCGTCGATGGCAGAGACAACGTCTATCTCTTGCACCGCATCAAACCCTACGTGCTTGTCTTCGACAAGAGCGGCAAGCACATCCGCTCTTGGGACGGCGATTTCAAAATCCCGCATGGACTGCGTATCGACGCCGACGGCAACGTCTGGATCGCTGACATGGCCAACCATCTCGTGCAGAAATTCACCCCCGAAGGCAAGCTACTGCTTTCGCTCGGGCAGAAGGATAAACCAGGACTCGCCAGCGATCAGTTCAACAAACCCGCCGACGTCGGCTTCGGTCCCGACGGCGAATTTTATGTTGCCGACGGGTATGGCAATTCGCGCATCGCGAAGTTTTCCAAAGACGGCAAGTTCGTGCAGGACTGGGGCGTAAAGGGCAAGGGCGAATCGCAGTTCAACATCCCGCACGTCGTTATGCTCGACGCCAAGAATCGCGTTATCGTTGGTGATCGCGAAAACCTGCGCGTGCAAATCTTCGATCGCGCGGGCAAATTCGTGCAGCAGTGGACCGACACCGGCGCGCCCTACGGCCTACATCTCTTCAAAGACCGCGTCTATCTCGCCGATGGGCGTAAAGGCACGATCCGCGTTCTCAATAGCGACGGCAAACTGCTCGCTCGCTGGGAAGGCAGCGACAAAGCCAAAGAGACGCCGCACTGGATCACCGTGGACAGCCAAGGTGCGGTCTATGTTGGTTTCGTTTCAGGCAAGAAGATTCAGAAGTGGGTGCAGAAAAGCTGATTCGTTTTGGCGCGTCGCGGCTAAAACAAAGGTCACTTCCGCAAGCGCTTCGTCACCGCCTGCGTCAAATTAAGCAGCGATTCCTTCGCCAATTCCAGCGTCAATTCCTTCGACGACCGCGGCAATATGACGAAATCAAACCCTTGAGGCAATTCCTCGCGCGTTAAGCGAAACGCCTCCCGACACAGCCGCTTGAATCGATTGCGGGCGACAGCATTGCCGAACTTGCGCGACACCGACAGGCCAAGTCGCGCCCGTCCCAACGCGTTCGCGGACCCGTACACGATCAGTGTCTGATTGCTGACGGAGCATTTGCGCTCATACACTCGCTTGAAATCAATCGGTGACAGCAAGCGATCCTGTTTCCCAAACGTAAACATCATTCATTCCCAAGGCGAGCCGACGCGCGGCTGATGCGGGTTGGCTTGAGCGAATTCCTCGATCAGCTTTCGACTTTTGTCATCGACGATCGGCGGCGCGACGATTTTCAGTTCGACGAATTGATCGCCGCCCTTGATGCCCTTGCCGCGTAATCGCAAACGCGCTCCGCTAGACGCGCTGGCAGGCACCTTGACTGTCAGTTTACCGCCAGCCAACGTCGGCACGTCGATCTTGGCGCCAAGCACGGATTCGGCAATCGTAATCGGCGCGACGACGATGATATCGTTGCCGTCGCGTTTGAACCAGGCATGCGGCTCGACGCGAATCTTCAGGTGCAAGTCGGATCGGCCCGGCCCCTGCCCTTGCAAACGCAACGTCTGTCCTTCCTCGACGCCGGGTGGAATTTTCACGTCGACATTTCGATCGTTGATGACCAGCGACATGGTCCCACCGATAGCTGCCGTCTCGAATGGCACCTGCAAATCTTGTACGCTCGGTTCGGGTGGCGCCGCGTGCCGCCCGCGCGCGTTGCGTCGACCTCGACCGCCGCCGGCGAACTGGGCCATGATGTCATCGAATGCGCCGGGGTCGATCGATTCGCTATTTTGAAACCCGCCGAAGCCTCCAGGACGGAATCCTTCCGGCGCTCCCTCGGCTGTGCCAAACTTGTCATAGCGGGCGCGTTTCTTCGGATCGTCGAGCACGTCGTATGCTTCTTGAATCTCCTTAAAACGTGCCTCTGCGGCCTTGTCGCCTGGATTGCGATCCGGATGCGTCTCTTTCACCAGCCGACGATAGGCCTGTTTGATCTCGTCCGCGGCAGCAGAACGCGGCACGCTCAGGACGTCATAGTAATCGCGCGGCATAGGTTGCTTTTCCCGTAGATCCAGTCGCCACAAAAACTCTCCACATCATTATATGTCTCGCTAGAACTCGCTGATGCAATCCGGTCAGGGTCGCGCACGCAGTAATCGCTGATTTACATTTTCAAACCGCCAGCAAAGATGTCAGAGCCGCGCACGAAGTATGCGGTTGATTGAGTTTCCATCCGCTTACTTCGTGCACGGCTCTGACAGGAGTGCAAAACACAATGTCGACGCAGCCGTATTCGGTGGTTCCGTCCGCCAATCCCCATTGCAAAGACGCGGAATATGCAGGTACAATGGATGGGGCAATCTCATCGGCGGAGCGGATGATCGCAAACAATCCGCAACTGCCGGTGCTCGGCCCGATGGGGTCGCCAATTTATGCGACAACGACGATTTGCAAGACCGCCGATTCGGTCACGCTGAAGCTGGATGGGGTCGCCATCGCACCGTTCGCTGTGGGTGAATTGTTGTCCTGAACAAGGAGGTTAATCATGTCTATCGTATGCCTCGTGGCGTTCGCGCTGATTGGGCAGGAACCGATCCGCAAGGCGCAGAGTCCAATTTGGGCAAAGGTCGTCGAGTTCAAGGCTGAGCCGATCAAGGTTGGCGCGGACGGCGTCGAGATCGTGTCGATTCGGATGAAGATCCATCCCGAATTCCACATTTATGCGACTCCCCAACCGGATGAAATATTAAGGAGCGTGGAAATGAGACTGACTATCAAATCGAAAGACCCAAAGACGCAATCGGAAGTCAGGTATCCGAAGGCGATCGAGGTAAAGGAAGGCAGCATACATTGGACGAAATACGAAGGCAACATCGTCATCACCGGTCTGGTGCGACGAGCCAAGGGCGATACAAGTCAGCTAGAATGCACGTTTCGCCTACACGGGTCCAATTACACACGCTGACTCGGCCAAGCTTGCGTGAGTTTCACGCTATCCAAGTGACGGATCGTTTATGCTGACCTATTGATTTTCCACGCGGTAAGGTCTAACACCATGCACCACCTCTGCTTACTTGCGATGTTCTACGCGGGCGATGTCGCCGAACCCGCTTCGCCGAAGGAGCCTTGTCCCACCAATTCGTTGTACTACGTCCAGGCCACCGTCGATGCCGGGCCGACGAACGCGCGCGGTTTGCAGATCGTCACCATACGATTGAAGCTAAAGCCGATTCAACGGGTCTATGAAACGCCGCGAGGCAAGGTGGAACACATCAGTTCGCGTGCATTGACAATGAAGCTGACGGCCGCCACTCGTGATACGAAAACGCAGGTGGACGTAATTTATCCGAAGGGCCACGAGGACGGGAAATACATCACCTATGCCAGCGATGAGCTTGCCATTCAAGTGCTTATCCAGCGTGCGGACGGTGACCGAAGCCCAGTGCAGGGGCAGGTTGACTTTGGCGTAATGGGCTCCTTCTGAATAACCTCCGCCAGCGTGAGTTTCACGCGCCCGAGGTGAGCTGAACATTCATTTTCCCGGCTGGCGGGCGAATCAACCTGCTGCTTACGCGGCTAGGCTCGCCGCACCCGAAGCTCACCGCTTCCCCGCCATCGCATCCAACTCCGTCAGCCGCAGGCGCACGCTCACGATGTACGGCGATTCGCCGGGCGTCCAGTGGCCGTAGGTCGTCGTCACGATGGTGTCGTCGGGCAACACTTCGACGCCAGGGTAGGCGCAATCGGCTGCCTTGTTGTTCTTCATTAGCCGCACGCGGTACTGGCCCTCGCGGCCTTTGACGATGTCGTCATAGCGACCAACCCACGCCACCCAGTCGCCTTTGGTTTTGCTTTCGAGAGTCGTGTCACGGAAGCTGATGAACAGCCGACCGTCCTTCGTGTATCGCCCCGTGTGGCGGTCGCCGGTGAGGGCGGCGGGCAGTTCGGTCGGTTTCGTCCAGGTCTCGCCTTCGTCGTTCGAGAAGATGACGTAGGAATTATGCTTACGGGAGTTTTCCCTTAGCAGCACGGCCATCTGTTTGCCATCGGGCGAGCGGATCAGGCCGGGTTCGCACAGCCAGGCGTTGGTCTTGTCGGCGACGAAGATCGGCCCGCCCCAGGTCAGGCCGCCGTCCTTCGAGATCGCCTTGTAGATGGCATATTTTTGCGGCTTGGTGACTTTGCCGTCGAGGGCGTAAAGCCCGGTGTGAAAGAGGGCCATATAATCGCCGTTCTTGAGGCGTTCGACGCTGGACATGGCGACGATGCCGCCGTAATCGCCGATCTTGTTCAGTTCGCTCCAGGTCTTGCCGTCGTCACCGGAATGGGCCATGCGAATCGGATAGATGCCGGAGAAGATGACGAGATGCTTGTGCCCCTTCGGATCGATAGTGCGATAGAGTGTGGGCGTTTCTTTCGAGGTCTCCCAGTTTTTCGGCGTGGGCAGGCGATCGCTCCAGATGAGGCCGCCGTCGGTGGAGCGCTTCATGACGATGGCGCCTTTACCATGACCTTTGGGATAGACGATGAGGATCGTCTTGCCGTCCTCGAAGAGAAAGGTCGTGGGATGGCCGAGGTATTGGCCTTTCTCGCGATCGACAATCACCTGACGTTTCGTCTGATCGGCCAAATCGAGCAGCGGGATCGTGTAGCCACGCGGCGGCGGAGTTTGGGCCAGAGTGGTCGAAGCAAGTGTGAGACAGATACAAACGCCGAAAACGGTTCGCATGATTGGCTCCCATTGAGTAAAATTGTGAGGGGTATTCTATGCGTTGCGAAGTTGAAAATTAGACCTTTGGCGAGCCTAGCCGCGTAAGCGGCAGGTTGACGTTGGCGATCGCGCATTCAACCTGCCGCTTACGCGGCTAGGCTCGCCAAAATAAGGAATCATCACCATGCTCGAAAAACTCGCGTTCATCAATTGGCTTGCCGTGCTCGTCGCCAGTCTGGGGTCGTTCTTTCTCGGCGGGGTTTGGTACCAGGCGTTGTTCGGGAAACTTTGGGTTGCAATGCACGGCTGGAGCGAGGCCGAAGTGAACGCGATGAGGGCGAAGATGAACCCAGTCACCTTCTTCGGCGGGATGATTGCGTCCTATCTTGTGGCGGCGGTCGGGATGGCGTTTGTCGTCGTCAATGTCCACTACAGCCATTGGACGGATGGTCTGGTCTTCGGCGCCGCAATGTGGGTGATCGTCGCCGCCTCGGCGTTTACGAATCATATCGCGCAACAAAAACAGCTCGGCCTGTTCTTGATCGATGCGGGCTTCTACTTGGTATTCCTGTTGTTTCAGGGCGTGCTACTGACATCTTGGCGTTGAGCCCCGATTTCTAGCATTTAGGGTTAACTACAAATTGCCACATACTCAGTCGGAGCTAGCAATCGATGCGAAAATGGTTCATGCGTGCGATACTCGGCCTAGCCGTTCTGGGCGTGGTGTTTGTTGGCGGTTCTTGGCTGGCCGCTCGGCATGCGACCAGTGCGAAGCCGTCAATCATCGGTGCACCGCCTAGCGATTTTCCCTACCCGGTCGAGAACGCCAGTTTCACGACGCGCGATGGCGAAACCATCTCCAGCTGGCTGGTCCCCGCTGACTCCTCCGCGCCAGCCATCGTGCTATTGCACGGTTATCGTGGCACGCGCTGGCAGATGATCCACCGTGCCAAGTTGTTCCGCTCGCTCGGATTCGCCGTCCTGCTCTATGACGCCCGAGCTTGCGGTGAATCGACCGGCGACGCGACGACTTTCGGCTACCGCGAACGTGCCGACCTGATCGCCGCTCTCGAATTCATGCGCAAGCGCGGCCATGAGCGCATCGCCTGCCTGGGCATCTCGCAAGGCGGAGCGACGATTCTCTATGCTGGCGAGGAACTCGGCGATGTCCGCTGCGTCGTTTGCGAGAGTGTGTATGACGACATGAGGAATGCCGTCGATCGGCGAGCACGCCGCTATACAAGGATGCCGGGTTGGCTGACGTGCTCGCTGCTCGTGCCGTTTGCTGAGAGTCGATTGGAACTGTCGATTGATGATTTCAGACCGGTGGATCAAATAAGCAAGCTACGTTGCCCGCTGCTTCTCCTCAGTGGCGACCAGGATAATCGTGTTCTGCCGATCGATGCCGAGCGTCTTTTTCAAACCGCGCGCGAGCCGAAATAGCTATGGATGATCGCCGGGGCCGGACATGAGGACATGCTCCGCTTCCCGGGCTACGAGGAACGTGTGACGAAATTCGTGCGGCGTCATATGGAGCAAGCAGGAAAGTGAGCTATCGACGCCTTGCCACATCGCGCTCTCGGCATTGCGCTCAGATATTCTTGCACAAGCTCAAAACCGCAACCGGCATTCGTATCTGAAGATACCGGTTCGGCAAACTGGCGAAACTTGGAGAATCGTGCCGAGTGAATAGGCAATTGCAATGCTGACGATTGCTAGTAGGGCGAATATCACAATCTGCCTGCGGTCGGTCCCATTCAACGTGAAGTTACCCATTCTGCCGAGTCGAAGCTAATAATGTTCACGCGAGCGAACATTTCGCTTTGCAACCTAATTATTATTTGGCAAGGAGTAAGGGCGCATGGTGGTAGCTCCTTCAGCAACACCCTGCAGTAATCTGGGCTTCCTTTCCGTCTTTCAGGAAAGCAACGGCTTTCTCGGCGGGTACCTCGTTACGAACGCCTGGGGCAGACCACTCGAATTTCGCATTTCCACAGCCGTCCAGCCGAACAAAGTTCAGCAAATCCTTTATGGCGATACGCTCGAATCCTACATCGCCGGTGAAGTCATCGGCAAGACGCTGTTCGAGAAATCGACCACGCCCGTTCAACTCGTGGTGGTCGACAATCGGATGTGCCTCGACTTGCGACTACGAATCGACTGTCCCGTCGCTCTGTGGTACGGCGCGACGGTAGGCACTGGCAGTATGCCGGGCCTGATGGTACAGCCGAAGGTGTTTTGTCACACAGAGTTCCCGCAGGATATCGAGATGATTCGCGAACAGTTGGATAAGCTCACCAATGTCGATTTGGTGGAGCCGTTCGCGCGAATTCGTGAAGCCGTGCAAGAGGCACGAAAACTCGGCGTGACAACGCGCAATCTGGCGGCGTGACCGTCCCGCCGCTTGCGGCTTAGCGCTCAACGCACAATACGCGAGATTCGAAGGATGCGCCAAGCAGGCCAATGGATTAACCGATGACCGACACGCTATTTTCCGTCAAAGACCAAGTCGTCCTTGTTTCCGGCGCGAGCCGAGGCATCGGCCGGGCGATCGCGCAAGGGTTCGCCGAGCGCGGCGCCCGCGTCATCATCACGGGTCGCGATGCCGCCACACTCGAAGCGACGGCACGCGAGATCAACGCCACGCCGATCGCGTGTGATGTCGCCAACAAGGACGCTATCGATCACCTCGTCGAGACGGCGCTCAAGCAGTTCGGGCACATCGATACGCTCATCAACGTCGCCGGCGTCAATCGGCGTATGCTCGCGGAGAAGTTGACGGAAGCCGACTACGACTTCATCCTTGACATCAATCTCAAAGGGCCGTTCCTGCTTTCGATCGCCGTTGGCAAGGCGATGTTGGCACGTGGACGGGGCAATCAGATCAACATCGTTTCGCTCAACAACGATCGGCCGCTCAAAGGCGTCATGCCCTATGCCTTCAGCAAGGCCGCCCTGGGCCACATGACGCGCTCGCTTGCACTTGAATGGGGGCCCCGCGGCATCCGCGTCAACGCCATTGCGCCGGGCTTCGTGCTGACCGATCTAACGAAGAAGCTCTGGTCGCAACCAAAGATGCAGGCCTGGGGCGAGACGAATACGCCGCTGGTGCGCCTGGGGCAACCGGAAGACATGATCGGGGCAGCTGTGTTTCTGGCGTCGGATGCGTCGTCGTGGATGACGGGCCAGGTGCTCTACGTCGACGGCGGCTTCGGCGCGGGCCTGGTGTGGCCGATCGATTTTGAGAGTCAGTAAAAACCAAGCCCAGGGGTGAGGTACTCCGAACCCTTGGGATGATGATCCAGCGATCCCAAGGGTTCGGAGTACCTCACCCCATACGCACCAACTTAAGCTCAGCCGCGACACGGTTAGAATATTAACCACAGAGACACAGAGGAAATACGAAGAATGGGAAACAAGGGAGATACGCCGGATCGTGAAATTGCTCGTTCCCTACTCCGCGCATTTTCTCTATGTCTCTGTGTCTCTGTGGTTGAATTGCGTTTTGCTGACATCGTTTCCTTAGGTTGGTGCCTATGGGGTTCGGAGTACCTCACCCCTGGGCTTATGAACGAAATGTTGTACGCCACGCCAGGATCGCTGCCGCGTCAACCTGGGCATCGCGAGCCAATCCGTCACGTAACTCACGCAACCGTTCCGGCGGTGCCAGCTCGATCAATCGCCGCATCGTCAATCTGGGCGTCTTGCGTTCCTGGCGTCCATCGATGACGGCGGCGACATAAAGCATGCGATCGCCGATATCGAGCGATGCTTCCACTTTGCAATGCAACCAGGCCGGCGCATCGCTGAAATGCGGATGCCCCCCTTGCCCAACTCTCACATCCAGCCCGGCGAACTTGTCGCCCTCATGGCCTGACTGCAAACCGAATCGCCAAACGCGCTCGATGTGCGATTCGTCCAGCAGATGCATGAGAAACTCGCCGCTCGCCTCGATCACGCCCCAGCTGTGGTGCTGCTTGGCGATGCCCACGACCACGCGCGGCATGTCCGGCACGATCGACGCATTGCTGACGAACGTCGCGATCAAACCGGATCGACGATCACCGTGCGACGACGTGACAAGCCAAATCTCGCGGTCGAGGGAACGCAGAACATCGTTGATGACGGCGGTAGACATGGTGCAATCTCGTTTGTTTGCGCTTGAAGCAACAATCGCAGGCGAGCCGCGTAAGCGGCCGGTTTGCGGCACGGAAATCAACCGGCTCCTTACAGAGCACAGCCCGCCGCCCGCGCCATCCAGTATAGCAACGTCTTCACTTCAAACGGCTTCAGGCCGGGCCGCAGCGACAACAGCCGCGCCGCGATACCGGTGAGATGCGGGGCCGCCCAGCTCGTCGCCGGCTCGACCGCGAACGGGCCAAGGTAGCCGCGGCTGTGAGCGGCGAATTCGATCTGTTCGCGCGGCGAATAGGCGTACTCCATCGGCGACTCGAACAGGCCCTTGTCCACCGACAAGAGCGGCGGCGCGAACATTGCCGGATAGCTGCGTGTAAACGGATGATCGTTGTGCGCCGCCGCGACGATGACGATGTCCCGGAAATAGCCTTCTTCGATCACGCGCAAGAGTTGCTGGCGTTTGGGAAGTTGTTGCAGCTTCTGCTCGGTGACGCCGAGCGAGAGATTGATGAGCTTGCAATTCCACACGTCGTAGGCCCAGCGCAACGCCTTGATGACGGTCTCGACTTCGCATGTGCCAGCGGGGCCGAAGACGTCTGCCGAGAAAAGCTGCACCGCCGGCGCGAGCGTGAGAATGATATCGGCGACGGTCGTGCCATGCGGCGTGCTCTGGTGTCCGTCGTAGACCGCTGGTTCGGGTTGATCGACGGAGAATATGCCGCCCTGGATTGATTGGAGAGCAGAGCCGTACTTCACTTCGAGCGTGGCCCGTTCTATGCCGCTGTCGATGACGCAAACGCGAATGCCTCGCCCATCGGCGCGCGGATCGAGCAGCAGGCGCTCGCGCGACATGAGGCGGGACAGTTCGTCGAAAACATCACTCATGTTTGGTTTTCCGCTTGCGGCATAGCGCTCGGAATATCCCACCCGAGCAGGATGTACGGTGTGTCAAGCGCCAGCGCCGACGCACCGGCCCCTGTAAGCACTGGTGCGTCAGCACTGGCGCTTGACACACCCTACGGATGCGGAATTGCTCAAGGCAATTATGCACTTCGGCCGCAAGCGGAATTCGCGAAAGGCAATCGTTCACGTGGCCTCGATGGCGTTCTTGAGTCGCTCTAAATATTGGCCGTCTTCCTTTTCCATCATCCGCGTCATCATGCCAAGGAACAGCCACCAGAGAAAGTTGCCGCGAATGTCGGCTTCCATGTCCACGCGCGTGCCCGTGCCGTCGGTCGTGAAGCGGAAGGTATAGGTTGCCTGCATGCCCATCATGCCGGCGCGGCCAGCGTGAACCGTCGGTCGTTGGTGCTCGACGACTTCGATGACGGCGGTGTGTTCCTTGCCGCGCATGACGCGAGTTTCGCTAAACTTGGCGCCGGGCTTCATGCCTCCTTCGGTGATCAATTCCACCTTGGTGATGTTGGGGAGGAACTTCGATGCGTTGGCGAGATCGGTCGCGAAATCGAAGACCTGCTCGATTGGTCGAGCGATAGTGATGGTGCGTTTGAAACCGGCCATGCTGGTCCTCCGCTAATCGGAAATCGGTCCTCATTCGGTATATCGGGTTTCCTCACGCCGGGCATCCTTGGCCTGGATGGCGTTGGCGTGCGGATCGCCTGCCGAGGGCGGTTCGGGTCCAGACGATGTCGGAAACAGCGCGAGCCGAAGTTGCGTGGCGACCCAACCCAACTCCCCATGCGGGCGATAGTGTGGGAGCGGATGCGTGCCACCTGAGGCGGCGAGATGGACCATCTCGCCGTTGTGTAGCCAAACGACCAGGCAGAAGTGGTAGGTTACGGTGGGTGTCGTCGCTCCTTCGGTGGATTCATCGTGGGTGGCTTCAAGACTCTGAAGGAGGAGGACGTCGCGAATTTCATGTTGGTACCAAACCTGCTTGCGCAGGTCACGCGAAGTTCGCACGAGCAAATTGCCCGCGACGGAGAGTTGTTGAAGATCGTCGTCGTACGAGTTTTCCCGTATCACGCTCGAACCGGCATGTGCGGCGGCGATGAGCATGATCAGTCCGGCGATTAATGGAATGCCCAAATAAACGGCCACGTCGTGAATTCCAAACCTTTTGCAAATCGCATAGATCATCACCGATGCCAGTGACAAGAACAGTCCTATCTGAAACTGCCGCCAGGCTAGCTCGCGGGCGCTCGGTCGGCTGTCCTCGCGCATTGGGAAGTCAAGCGTGATGCCGGCCTCGTGCGTCGTCTGCGTGATCGTCGAGGTGATCGGCGGATTGCCCTGTTTTTCTTTCTCGACAACGTCGGCGGACTGGTTGACGGGACTGCCCCGGCGGCGTTGGCCGCTGGCGAAAAAATCGATAATCGCACGCCAAAGGTTCATGGGATGAATCTCAACCGCTATTCAACCTGTCGCTTACGCGGCTAGGCTCACCCATATTACCGTATCACAATACATCGAACTATTCACGACAGCATCAGCGTGCTATATTGAAAAGACTATGCGAACTCGAAATGAAACATCCGGGAACGGCGCCGCGACGCCCAACACGACCATGCAACGCCTCGTTGACCTGCGTGAGATTCTGCGCTACGTGCCGCAGTATCGCGACAAGGTGTTTGTCATCGCGTTCGATGGCGCGATTGTCGAACACGATAACTTTCGCAACCTGCTGCTCGACCTCGCTCTGCTGCGCAGCCTGCGCGTGCGGGTGACGTTGGTTCACGGCGCTGCTCATCAGATTCGCAAGCTTGCCGATTATACTCGATTAACGCCAAGCAACCTCGACGGCACCGGCGTGACCGACGCCACGACATTGCAGCTGGCGTTGACCGCCGCCAATCGCGTGACGCATGAGATTCTCGAAGGCCTCTCCGCCACCGATCTGCGCGGAGCGTGTCCGAATTCGCTCGTTGCCCATCCTGCGGGTATCTTGCAAGGCGTGGATCAGGAGCACACGGGCCGAGTCGAACGCGTGGATATCGGGCTGTTGCGAGCACTCCTGGACAACGACATCATTCCCGTCGTACCGCCGTTGGGCAGTGACGGCGAAGGCGCGACCTACCGCCTCAACTCCGACAATGCCGCTCTCGAAGTCGCCCGAGCGTTGCAGGCGGTCAAGCTCATCTACCTCACGTCCCAACCGGGAATCATGATTCGGCAAAGCGACGGCGATACGCTCATTCGCCAGATGACTGTCGATGAAGCCGAGGTTGTGCTGAAAAAAAACAAGAACGACTTCATCGGGCCGAGCCTTTCCAAGCTCACTGCCGCCGTGAAGGCGTTGCGTGGCGGCGTGCCACGCGTGCACATCATCGACGGCACGGTCGAGGAAGGTCTGCTCGCCGAGGTGTTTTCCAACGACGGCATCGGCACGCTTGTCCATACCAACGAATACCAGGCCATCCGTAAAGCGCAGAAGAAGGACGCACGCGGGATTCACCAGCTCATCAAGCACAGCGTGGAAAACGAGGAATTGCTGCCACGAACCCTGGCGGAGATCGATCGTACTATCCAAACGTTTTTCGTCTTTGAAGTGGATGGCAACCTGGCGGGCTGCATCTCGCTGAGCGCATTCCCCGACGACAACAAGGCCGAGATGGCCTGCGTCTGCGTTTCGTCGAAGTACGAGAATCAGGGAATCGGCGCACGCTTGATGCAATACGTCGAGGAACAAGCACGGTCCGCGGGCATCAAAGAATTGTTCTGCCTATCGACGCAGGCCGTCAACTATTTCCTGAAGAAAGGCCACTTCGGCCTCGGTTCGCCCGACGATCTTCCCCCACCACGCCGCCAGCGCTACGATGCGAGCGGCCGGCGTTCACAGGTGTTGCGCAAGTTGCTGTGAGTGAACGTCAGTGCTTTTCGAGATAGCCACGCACCTCATCGGCAGATTGGGCATTGTTGAGAAAACGTCCAAACTTCCGCAGTTCGCTGACATTGAATCCACGAACCTGCCGAAGCAACTTAAGGCCATCAGGACCGAATTTCGAATTCAAGATGGACGTGATGCTTTCAAGCAGGCCTTCTTGTCGGCCTTCCTTGAAGCCAATTTTGAAGCCTTCCTTGAAACCGATTATGAAGCCCTGCTTCCATCCAATGTCGATCCCTTTACGGATGCCGATACGTTCGACGCTGGTTACGTATTCCATACGCCGTTCCTCCTTAGGCTTCGTTCAAGCCGGACCAGAATTCCACAGAACGATTCGCGGGTTGATTCAAGTTTCAAACGATTTCTCCGAACTAACGTCGAGCGACAAACGCCGACAATCTCTGGATCTGAACGGACAACCGCACCTCACGAATTGTCGAGATACGCATGCACTTCATCCACGGTACGTGCTTTTTGAACAAGTTGTCCGAATTTCCGTAGTTCGCTGACATTGAATCCTCGCGCCTTTTCTAGCAGCCGGGCGCCTTCGGTACCGAATTTCGATTCTAAGATTAAGCCAATCCCCTCGTGCAGACCTTGCTCATGTCCGATGGCAATACCTTTGCGGATGCCAATACGTTCGACGCTTGTGACGTATTCCATCTTGGTCTCCTCTTCGTATTCGTTCAAGTCGGCCCAGAATTTCTCGTCAAACTCTTCGGGCAACGTTATCACCCAATCGATTAACCCAAACAATCGTCGCACGTCTTCCGCGGACCAGTTCTGGCGGTAAAGCCCTTTGACCAATTCGAGTTTACGCTGGCCAAGCTTCGCCGGGTCTTTTCGTGCCGAGATCGCTTCCAGATGGGCGAGCACCACCGCGGCGAACGGATTGGTCGATTCCGCAAGCTGTGTCTTTTTGTCGAGCCAATCGATCAGCTTTGCGGTGCGAAACGTCATCTCGATGCCGCTTCGCCAATTCTCATAACCGTATCGTTCGGGCCGCCAATTTTCGTTTTCGTCACAGAGCACGGCGAGACTGACGACATCGTGATTATACAGTTGATGAGCCAGGAGGTGATACTGAAACATGCGGCGTTGGAAATCCGGATCATAATCGCCCTGGATTTCGACGTGGATCAGCAGCCAGCGTTCCGTGCCATCCTTCAGCCAGACTTTGAACAGTTTGTCCGCGTAGCGTTTCCTAAACTTGACACGGCGAGCGATCTTCTGGAACTCCTTGTCGAGGTCCTCATAAGGCCGCGTCCAGTCAATGTCGGCGTAAATGTCAGGATAGAAAAACAGAATGAATGCGGGCAGATAGAAATGCAGAGCGTCCTTCCACGGGCTATCGAAGTCGCGGTTTGTCGTGGGACGTTTGGCCATGCGTCAGGCTCGCTGCCGAGGGGCAAGGGGTCGCACGACAACACTCGTCGAGGACCAAAATCAACCACGGATAACACTGAACTCACGGATGGGAAATACGATACCAGTTTTTTCCCCTATCCGTGAGATCAGTGCTATCCGTGGTTGATTTCTAACAAATGGTGTCGTGTACCTATGGCTCCGCACCGTATGTGTTGGAGTTGCCAAGTCGGCTGGTTCCCACGAGATTGTGGGAACCAAGTCCCTCGATCACGACATATTCATGCTCAACAAAAATTCCGCGTTCGACTTCGTCTTGCGGATTCGGCTCACGAGCATTTCCATCGCTTCCACTGGGTGCATGTCAGCCAGCACGCGGCGAAGGATGCGGACCTTGTCCATCTCGGCCGGGTGAAGCAGCAACTCTTCCTTGCGGGTGCCGGACCGATTGATGTCGATCGCTGGCCAAACGCGCTTGTCAACCAGACGGCGGTCGAGATGGAGTTCCATGTTGCCCGTGCCTTTGAACTCCTCGAAGATCACGTCGTCCATTCGGCTGCCGGTGTCGATCAGCGCAGTGGCGAGGATCGTCAAGCTGCCGCCTTCTTCGACTTGACGAGCGGCTCCGAAAAAGCGTTTCGGTTTTTGCATGGCGTTGGTATCAAGACCGCCGGAGAGCAGCTTGCCGCCGGACGGCGCTTCGGTGTTGTGGGCACGGGCCAAGCGGGTGATCGAGTCGAGCAGGATGATGACATCCTTGCCGCCTTCGACGAGTCGCTTGGCTTTTTCAAGGGCGATGTCCGAAACGTGAATGTGCTCTTCCGACGGTTCATCGAACGTGCTGGCGACGACTTCGCAATTCGGCCCAGCAACGGTGCGAGCCATGTCGGTGACTTCTTCCGGACGTTCATCGATGAGCAGGACGATGAGATAGCTTTCCGGATGATTTTTGATGAGGCTCAGGGCGATCTTTTGTAGCAAGATCGTCTTGCCCGCGCGAGGCGGCGAAACGATCAAGCCACGTTGGCCTTTGCCGATCGGCGTGACCATATCGACCACGCGCATGTTCAGTTCATCCGCCGACGTTTCGAGAATCAAGCGGCGATTCGGATGCAACGGCGTGAGATCGTCGAACGTCGTTGGCGAAATCCGTTCTTCGGGATTCATGCCATTAACGAGATCGACTTGCATCAACGCGAAGTTGTCCTGCCCCTCGACTGGCAGACGGATCGGGCCTTCAACGACCAGGCCGGTCTTCAGGCCGACACGACGGATTTGGCTTGGCGAAACGTAGATATCTTCCGGCGACGCTAGGTAGTTGTGAGCCGCGGAACGCAAAAAGCCGTAACCATCGGGCAGAACTTCAAGCGTACCCGAGCCACGCACGATCAGGCCGCGTTCGATTTGCTTGCGAACGACGGCGATGATGAGCTGGCTGCGACTCATACCGGTGTGTTCGATGATGCCTTCTTTTTCGGCAAAGGCGAACAATTTCGGCATCACCAACCGGTAGAGGTCGTCGAGTCTCAATGCACTGGCGTGTGCCGGCGAAAGCTGAGATGGTGAGGCGGAAGGTGAAGATGCGACCGGGGCCGCGGGAGCATGCGTCGGTGCCGCCTGGCCCATACCGGGGCCTTCTCCCATGGGAGGCGACTTCCGAATGATGCGCCGGCGAACTGTGCCTGGCGCGGTGGTGGTGGTCGATCCTGCGGGTGAGGTAAGGGGAGATCCCGAACCTTCGTCGCCACGTGCGACGGCCATAGCTATTCCTCCATTAGGAAACAAAAAACATGAGGGGCCGCACAAACCAGGCGGCTTGATACGAAGCGGCTCAATCAAAAAAACTTGGCCCGCCCGAAGACACTTCGGACGGCAGATACTCAAATCCAGTGCGTTTGGGCGATAAGACAGCTATCCCATTCCACGAGTGAAATGAAACAACCGAAAAATGCGTTCATGGGTGGCGGCAGTGTAACGATCGCTCGTGATCATTCCTCCTGAATGTCACCCAAGACAGGAATTCAACTTTCCTTTCAGTCCCCCTCCCGCCATGGATGGGGATTCATTTTCAATATCTTGCTCAAAATCCAAAAAAAAAGGAATCGCAATATGCCAAAATCTTGGGTCGTTGGGCAAAATTCACAAATATGATTGGCTATTGCTTGGAACCTTGAATTGGCACGAAAAACATCATCGCATTCAAGATGTACGTGTATTATGACATTTTTTCCAGCTTTGGAAAGGGCACTTTCACAAAATTACCGGAATTGGGTCGATTGACGTAATCTACGATCGACCGATTGTCTCGAATGGAGGGCGAGTACTACCTTCCCTGATTTCCACTTACGGCTTACCGCTCGGGTCGGTTATTCCGAACTCCAAACCGCAAGCGGAATTCCCAATGGAAACTGTCCCTTACTCCCTGCGGAATCCTTCCGAACGCTCTCCGGCCTGCGAGAACAAAAAATAGACTTCCTGTGGCGAAAGCTCATTCGTCGAGTCGTTCCATTCCAGTTCCAGCATCAACGGGACCGGTTCCTCACGCGGCAACTCCGTGTCGAAGTCGAACCAATCGTCGTACTCCCATTCCTCGACCAACGCAGGCACAGCCTGATGAGGCCGACGTACCGTGCCTACGACGCCTTGGCCGACGAGCAAGATGCCCGTCAAGGTCACGACGACCCCGGCGAACTTTTGCACCGTTTCCTTGCTGATACGGCCCGTCAGGACTCCGCCGAACCAACCGCCCACCATCGTCGGCGGTATCACGACGGCCATCACCAACCAGGGCATACCGCCGTCTCCCGCGAAAAACGCTGTCGTCGAACCAACCAGCGCCGTCAAACACCCGACAACCATGTTCGTGCCGATCGCTTCCTTCGGGTCCATACGGAGATACTTGATCATCATCGGCAGCCGCAAACTACCGAGCATCAAACCCGTGACGGCGGCCAGCGCTCCGAGCACCAAGCCGATTACGACCTCCAAGAGAAATCGCTTGAGCGGATCGACATTGCCAGTCAGTCTGTCGTCGAACTTCTTACGCACAAGGCTGACGCCTGACACGATGAGCATGACGCCGATGACGAGGTACGACCAGAGCGGATTGAGGCGGATAAACAGCAACACGCCGATGATCGCGCCGACAGCCGACGGGATGCCGATCAGCGCCACGCCTTTCCACGATACGCGGCCTTCACGCACGTGGCTGGCGGCGCCGGACATGGCACCGGCGCCGGAGATTATCAGGTTCGTCATCGTGCCCGTGCCTGGAACGCCGAAGTACGCCACAAGCAACGGCAGTCGTAGATGCCCCAAGATCAGCCCAACGGCCGCCCCGACGAATGCAAGGACGAAGGACAACGCCCCAATAGTAACGAGCAACCCAATATTTCCAGATTCCATCAATCGACCTTTCGCGCAAGACCGCTGGGAGAGACTGCGAGCATACAGCGGATCGTTAAACAACGAGACATGAGGAACGCCGAGGGAAACAACCTCAACGTCCGCGCGAACAATATGCTATTCTACCGCACAAAACAACCGCGGTTTCGTTACCTTTTCGTAAAGCGAGGCCGCGATTAAGATTCGTCGAGTTACGGAAAAAAAACGGCGAGCGGGGAGGGTAAGTTCCCTGATTCTTCGTATACCCGATTCCGTGAGCGAACTTCCTCGGCTCGCCTATCAATCGCCTATTCCTCTTTCTTCAGATCAAACGCCTTGATCTTTCGGTCCAGCGTGGATCTTTCGATTTTCAGGATCCCCGCCGCCTGGCTTTTGTTCCAATGTGTGTGCTCCAGAGTGCGCAGAATGTGGCGTTTTTCCATCTCTTCGAGCGTGATCGGATCGAAATGCTCGCCCGACGCTTTCGATTCGTCGCCCGGAATCTCTAGCGACGTCAGCAGAATATCGCCGACATCGAGCTGGCTGCCGCGCGCCAGGGCAACGGCGCGTTCGACGACGTTCTTCAATTCTCTCACATTGCCTGGCCAATCGTACGCCGTCATTTGCGCCATTGCTGCGGGCGTAAAGCCGCGAATTTTGCGACTCGTTTCGCGGGCGAATCGGCGGAGGAAATGTTCCGCGAGGATCGGCACGTCGGTTCGGCGGTCGCGCAGTGTCGGCACCTTAATCTCAACGACTTGTAGCCGATAGAAAAGATCACGGCGAAATTTACCCTCGCGGATAATCTGTTCCAGCGGCTGATTGGTGGCGGCGACGACACGCACCTCAACACGGACCGGCATGCTCCCGCCCACGCGCTCGAACGGATGGCCCTCCAACACGCGCAACAGTTTCGCCTGCGTGCCGAAGGCCATTTCGCCGATCTCATCGAGAAAGATCGTCCCGCGATTAGCCGACTCAAATTTCCCGATCTTTTTATCGGTCGCTCCCGTGAACGCTCCGCGCTCATGGCCGAATAGTTCGCTCTCCAGAAGCGTCTCGGTAATGGCTGCACAATTCAAGCAGATGAACGGCCCTTCGCGGCGCAAGCTGTTGAAATGGATCGCTCGGGCGACAAGCTCCTTGCCCGCGCCGCTTTCACCTCGAATCAGCACGGTGGCGTTCGTCGGCGCGACGCGGCCGATCTGCTCGTGCACTGTCCTAATCGCCTCGCTGTCGCCCACAAGTTCGCTCTCGACTTGAAGCTGCTCGCGCAGCGAGCGGTTTTCCGCCGACAACGATTCCTGCCGCTGCATTTGGCCCATAACCAGTGCGAAATGCCTGGCGACGGCGATCGTAAACTCCAGGTCGTCATTGCTCAGCGATTTATGCGGATCGGTGCAATAAAGGTGGATCAGCGCCGTCACGCGGTCCTGATGAATCACGGGTGCACAGATCAGGCTCGTCGCGCCGAGGTCCTTCAGGCTATCGCGATTGCTGAGGTATCGGCTCCGGGCAACATCCTCCGCCAGGATCGCCTCGCGGCCTCTCTTTACTTCGTTCGTCACGAATTCCGACACAGGCGAGTAAGTCCGCTTCAGCAGACCGTCGGGGCGCACCGACGTAATTTCCGTCTCGTGCCCTTCCTTGAGCGTCAAGACCGCGCCGACCTCGGCCTTGACTGCGCCGAGCAACCCATCAAGTACGATGTCAGCCAATTCGTGATACGTCGTCGCTGATCCCATCGCCAAACCGAGGCGGTAAAGTTGCATCAAATCACGGCCGATGCTGCGGCCCGCCAACGAAATCCTCGCCTCTTCGTCGGTCGGCTCTTCCGGATTTGGCGTAAGGAAACGTGAACTCGAGAGCCGTTTCCGAATCGTCATCGTGTCCCTGAGATCAGCCAAGGGCACGCGCGGCAGCTCGTCGATGCTGTTGACAAAAAGATAGCGCGTCTTGCCGATCTGAATTTCACTGCCCGTCGCAAGCTCGATTTCACCGGCGACGAGTTCGCCATTGAGCCGGGTTCCGTTCAGACTTTTCAGATCGCGCAAGTGCCAGCCTGATTCCGCGAAATAGACCTCGGCGTGGTCGCGACTACTGAGTTCGTCCTTGAGAACGATGCGATTGGTGTTCGCTCGGCCCAGCGTGTAGCGCTGCCCCGCTTGGAGGGGGAGGACGTCGCCATAGCCGTCGTCACGACGGTCGACCAGATATGGACCGCTGCCGGAGGAGGACATAGTGGATGCTTCGGTAGTCGCTGAGAGTTAATAGGTAGTTTAGCAACTGGCGGAAAAAGAACTATAGCGGAGCGTGAACCGAAAGCCCGCCTGAAGTATGACACGCCCGAAAAAGTACGAGCCGGAAGTGTAAGCGACGGTTTTCACCAATCCGTCGCTTACGCTTCCGGCTCGTAAAACGACTTTTGCCGTTGGCACCAAGATATTACGCCGTCATTTTCCACTCAACAGATAACCGAGCACGTCCTGAGTCGATTCATCGATCGTTTCAAGGTGCTGTATTTCGATCATGCGGTCGAGCACCGTTTCGCCGAGTTGCTGAAAGAATCGCCGTGGATTGCGAGCGCGAACCTTGAGGAAGCGATCATCGCGGTCGAGACCCACCACGTCGTCCCATTCGAGCAGGATGCACGCTAGCATGCGATTCTGATCGCTCGCAATGCGGATCGTCAGCGGGTGATCGTCGAGCAACTCGCGAATCTGCGTCAGCGTCCCAACCGCAGCTATGCGCCCGGACGCCATGATCGCGATATGGTCCGTCAGTTTTTCCAATTCGTCCAACTCATGGCTCGAGATCAATAAGCACTTTCCCCGTCGGGAAAGCTCCCTAAACAGCTCGATCGATTCGCGCCGCCCAATCGGATCGATGCCGCTCAACGGTTCGTCGAGGAGCAGCAGTTCCGGATCGTGCAGCAGCGCTTGCGCGAGCTTGATGCGCTGGCGCATGCCCTTCGAGTAGCCAGCGAGCGGGCGATCGGCGCGGTCGCGCATGCCGACGAGTTCGAGCGTGTTTTCGGTGCGCCGGTGTGCCTCGGCTTGTGTGTAGCCGACGAGCCTGGCCATGGCCTGCACGAAACGCCGGCCCGACATCTCTTCGTAGAACGTGTCAAGTTCCGGGCAGTAGCCGATGTGCCGTTTTGCCTCGGAAGTCCAGGCGGGCACGCCGGCAACATCGACACGGCCCAGATCGGGTTTCATCTGCCCGGCGGCGAGGCGCAGCAGCGTGCTCTTGCCCGAGCCGTTATGCCCGACGAGTCCCGTGATGCCCGGGCGCAATTCGAGCGTGACCTGATTCAGGCCGATGACGGGGCCGTACCACTTCGAAACGTGATGGAAGAGCAATACCGGTTCGCTCGCCGGCGCTGCTTGCTTGGGCGCAAGCGGGACCGCCGAGTAAGCGGTCTCTAGCGCACGATTTCGACGCCCCGCGTCCGCAGATTCAAGTAGATCAGGCATAGCGCACTTACTCCGAAAAGAACCAGGCTCGCTTCCCACAACTCCGGGCGGAATTTGGGCTGAATGTCGTCACTCGCAAATCCCAGCATGCCTTGGCCAAGCATCGTCAGATTGTTCCACAGGTCGATCAGGCGCCAACGCGGGTCGTAGCGCAGGCCATCCACCAGAAGGTTGGCCAAGATACGCATGAAGAAGAATAGCGACAACCAGACCATGATGAGCGGAATCGTTCGCCTCGCCCAGCTGGCGGTGGCGACGAGAATGATACTTAGAAACACTGACAGTAAAGTTCCGTAGCCAAGGATCGCGAAGAGCAACAATATTCCTGCCGGGCCTTTGCCATCGACGGTGTCGGTGAAATAGTGGATGTTGAGCAAATAGCCCCAGTCGTCGAAGGCGTGTTGCGCGAAAAGCACGAGCGCCGGCAACGTCGTCATTATTTGCACGACGACAAAAACCGCCAACCCTTTGCCCGCGAGATACTGCCAGCGGTTAATCGGCTTGGCGAGATAAAACACGAGGCTTTTGTGGGTGAAGTCATTGCCGACCACGAGCGAGCCGACCAGCGAAAGCATGACGACTACGATCGCCCCCTGGTAGGCGAAGAAATACTGGAACGTATCCTGACTGCCGTTGAGTATCTGCATTGCCCGGCGAATACCACGTATCATTCGGCCCGCGTCGGCGAAATTGCCGAGTTGCGGCGCGGACGCCTGCGTCTCGAACCAGGCGAGCAAGTACGCACCAAAGAAAAACATCAGGAACAGCTTCAAACTAAAAACGCCAACGATCCGGAACAGCCAACGGCTAACCAGCGTCCCCAGCGCCACCCGCGCGATCGGCCAAACCGACCACCATTCGCTGTGGAAGGTTCCTTGCCAGGCTCGGTATTGGAGGAGGTTTGGCATCAGTGGTAAGTGGTCAGATCAAAAATGCCAAGCCCCACCATGAGCACAGCGATTGGTGGGGGTGTCGGCGCCCGAAAGTGTTAGATTTGTGCTCGACTTTCCTCGATTACGCGATGGAACAGTTCTTCCAGGTCTTCGTTATCTGCTTGCAAGCCACGTAGGACGACATTGTGGACTTGCGCGAGTTTGAAGAACGCATGGGTTGTCCACCCGGCTGGGACGCGCATGCGGTAGTCTCCCCGTCCATTGTCGTGGATAATTTGTACACCTTCAAGACGTAAGTCGTCGAAAAAGCCTGCCGATTCGCCCTGAATCTGCAACTTGTAACGATCATGCCGACTTTGACAGAGCTGCTGAACAGGGCCTTGGCACAGGATGCGCCCTTGGTGCAAAATGACCACGGCGTCGCAGACTTTGTCGACATCGCCGAGCAAATGGGTCGAGAGCAGGATCGACTTGCCATGCTCCTTGCCCAATCTAAGGAGCAGATCGAGCATCGCTTCGCGCCCGGCTGGGTCCATGCCGCTGGTCGGCTCGTCGAGCAGCAACACCGGCGGATCGTGAACGAGGGCCTGCGCGAGCTTGAGGCGTTGCTTCATGCCGGTCGAATATTCTTCGAGTTTGCGATAGCGGGCCTCGCCGAGATCGAGGTAGGTGAGCACTTCGTGAGCGCGCCGCAGCGCCTGCTTTCGGGCCATGCCATAAAGTTCGCCGGCGAGCGCGACATATTCCGCGCCTTGCATTCCGGGCACGAGCGCGTCGGCTTCGGGCATATAGCCGATGACACGGCGCAAGGCAACGCCCGCGCTGGCGAGGTCATGATCGAGCACACGACCGCTGCCCGACGATGGTGGCAGCAGACCGAGCAGGATTTTCATCAGCGTCGATTTGCCCGCCCCGTTCGGCCCGAGCAAGCCGATCCGCCCCGGAGGCAGCGCCAGCGTGACATCGATCAGCGCTTGCTGCGTGCCGAACCAACGCGTGATGTTCGTAAGCTCGATAAACATTTGTAGATTCGTAAATGATCTGATCGAGTGTAATTCGCTTGTTTACGTTTAGCGCTCGTTAGAGACTTTGCTGTCGAATGATTCCGCAAGCGCTAAACGTAAACAATCGGCTATGTCAAGTCGTATAGTCCGCATTCAGCCGCACGTAATCATACGTGAGGTCGCACGTGTAGAACGTACACTTGCCCTGGCCCAGCGTGAAGGTGAGACGCATCGTGATCTCGCGCGTGTCTTTGATGTAGGCGGAAACCACGCTGGCGTCGAAAGCGAGCGGCGTGCCTTTCTCGTAGAGCAGAAAGGCGCCGAGCCGAAGCGATAGATCAACCTCGGCGAACGCCACGCCCGCATACCCGGCAGCGGACACGATTCGGCCCCAGTTCGGGTCGGCGCCGAAGATGGCGGTCTTCACGAGCGCGCTTTCCGCGACGGTCTTGGCGATGCGGCGAGCGTCGGCGTCCGTGTGCGTGCCTTCGACATGAATCGTGATGAGATGGCTCGCGCCTTCCGCGTCGGAGGCCATGTCGCGCGCCAGTTCAGCGCAGACGGCGATGGCGGATTGTTTGAACTGCTCAAGAGCCGGGCCTTTGAGGCTGGCCACGGTTCCGTTGGCCAAGAAGATGAGCGAATCGTTCGTGCTGGTGTGACCTTCGACGCTGATCGAGTTGAACGACTGATCCGCAGCGATGGGTGCGAGCGCCGCCAAATCCTTGGCGTCCACCGGGGCGTCGGTGAGGACGAAGGCGAGCATCGTCGCCATGTTCGGGCCGATCATGGCGGCGCCTTTGGCGAAACCGGTGATGTGATACTGCGTGCCGTTGACCGTCAGCAAGCGCTGGCGCACTTTGATGCGCGTGTCGGTCGTGAGGATGGCGCGAGCGGCGAGTTCCAGTGCCTCGGTCCCGGCGGCCAATTCCTTGGCGACAAGCGGGATGCCGGATTCCAGGATGGCCATCGGGAGAAGTCGGCCGATAACGCCGGTGGAGCAAACGAGAATTTCTGTGGCTTCGACGCCGATCGCCTTGGCCGCCAGCGCGGTCATGCGTCGCGCATCGACAAGACCTTGGTCGCCTGTGCAGGCGTTGGCGTTGCCCGAGCAAATGACGATGCCGCGAATGGTCGTTGACGGCAGGCGCTCACGACAGATATGAACGGGAGCGGCACAGACGCGATTCTGCGTGAACGCGCCTGCCGCCGATGCCGGGCGATCGCTTGTCACTAGCGCCAAATCGAGCCGGCCTGGCTCCGACGCACGCAACCCCGAATGCACGCCGGCGAAACGAAATCCTGTCGGTAGTTGAATTTGTTCCATGCACGCCATTATAGGTCGCGCGTAGGTCAACAGCAAATGGCGATCAATTCCGATCAATACCAGAGTTGATGCGATTATGCGATATACAACGATCGCAAAGCTGGCTTATCAAAAATCCAGATCCTTCACCACAGAGACACAGAGGCACTGAGAAGAAAAGAACAGGTAAAATTGAACTATACACACCATCAAATGAAGCAGGTATTTGTCCCCAACTCTTTCTCCCAATTTGCATTCTCTGTGTCTCTGTGGTTCATCATCCGCGCTATTCGTCCGCGTACGGCATCCGCACCGGGCGATCGGGGTTGGCATCGGGTCGCGGCGGTTGATGCATGCCAAGTTGGAGCAACACGCGCAGCGGCGGGCCAAGCGGTGGTTCGCGTGTGTCCACGATCACCGGCAGGCCGCCATCGACAACCAACGGCTCGATGATATCGCTCGCCTCGGCGTCGCCGTCACCTTTGACGTTGACGAATGGCTGCTGTTCCGGGCGAGAGTTGCCCGATCCGACAAAGTACCACGTGCCCCCGGCCATGACCAAGATAACCGCGCAACCTACCCTCATGTGCCAGCGACGCATAGTCAACTCCTTTTCCGCAAACGGACCTTCCGCGCAATTACGTTGATACCCCAACGTCGGTAATCGTTGCAAGGCCAACCGCGAATCGCTATTTCCCGCACGCGGTCCGATTTGGTATGTTCTCTACGGCATGCGTTCATTAGCAATCCTGTGGGATGTATCGAGCGCTAAGCCGCAAGCGGAATAACAAACGGGAATATAAGGACATCTGCCATGCCACATTGGCCATTCGATCCGATGACGCTCATGTGGATTCAAGTCGCCACCGGCGCAACCGGGATGCTGACGCTTGTCTTTCTCTTTCGCTGGATGATGCGCAAGATCGGCAAGTTATTGGACGTGCAAATCTATTTCTCGCCCAAAGGCGGTTGCCAGGCGGCCATTGTTCGTGAATTGATGTGCGCTCGCAGCGAAGTGTTGGTGCAGGCTTACTCGTTCACTGCCGATCCGCTGACCTTCGCATTGGTCGAGTTAAAGAAAAAAGGCATCCTGGTCGACATCGTGCTAGACAAGAGTAATGAAGTGGACCGCTACTCCGACCTACGCATCTTCATCGAGAACGATATGGAAGTGAAGGTCGATCACGAACACGCTATCGCGCACAACAAGATCATCATCATCGACAAAAAAGTCGTCATCACCGGCAGCTACAATTTCACGAATCAAGCCGAGAGCGACAACGCCGAGAACGTCATCATTATCAAAGGCAACCCTGAAATGGTGGCTGCTTATCGCGAGAATTTCTTCAAACATCGCGAGCACGCCAAGGCGGCGGCGATTCGCGAACCGAAAGATCGCCACGCCTCTAGCACGCCGGTTGCCAAAGCGGCGTGAGCGATGGCTATGAAATACAGGCCCAAGGGTGAGGTACTCCGAACCCCATCGGCACCAACTTAAGGAAACGATGTCAGCAAAACGCAATTTAACCACAGAGACACAGAGAAAATGCGCGGAATAGGGAGCGAACAATTTCACGATTCCGGCGTGTCTTCCTTGTTTTCCATTCTTCGTATTTTCTCTGTGTCTCTGTGTCTCTGTGTCTCTGTGGTTAAAAATTCTAACCGTGTCGCGGCTGAGCTTAAGTTGATGCCTATGGGACGAGGTATTCCGAACCCTTAGCATCACCAGAGGTTCGGAGTACCTCGCCTCTGGGCTTATGTGAATATCCAAGCGACTCACGCCATGCCCAAGTTCTTCAGAATCTCCGCGGTACTGGTGACGCGGTTCAGGCAGTAGAAGTGGAAGCCGGCCACGCGATTCATCAACTTCTCGCATAGTTCCGTACACACCTCGACGCCGAGCTTTCGCACCGACTCATCGTCATTGGCGTATTGGTCGATTTTCTGCAAGATCGGCGTCGGCAACCTCGACCCGCACAACGACGTGAATCGCTTGATCTGGGCGGCGTTGAGAAAGGGCAGAATCCCCGGCACGATCGGCACCTTCACGTTGCGCTTGTTGCGCAGGTAATCCTCCATATCGAGGAAATCGCTCCAATCGTAGAACAACTGCGTAATGAGAAACTCCGCGCCGGCTTCCACTTTCTCGGCTGCATAGTCCCAATCGCGATGCTTGCAGCGGGCCTCGACATGGCCTTCAGGATAGACTGCCGCCCCGACGCAGATTTTCGACCGCCCGCGGATGAATCGAATGAGGTCGGTGGCGTTGGCGAACCCGCCTTCGGTGGCCTGAAACGTCTGCTGATCCTTCGGCGGATCGCCGCGGAGGGCGAGCACGTTCTCGAAGCCGCGATTGTGAATGTCATCGAGAAAATCGCCGAGCATCGCCTGCGTGGAACCGACGCAGGTGAGGTGAGGCATCGATTCGATATTGTACTTGTCGCGCAAACGCTGGACGATGCGCGTCGTGCTGTCGCGCGTCCCGCCGCCGGCACCGTAGGTGACGGAAATAAACGCCGGCTTGAGTTGCTGCAAGCCGGGCACTGTGTCGGTGAAGAGA
Source organism: Gemmataceae bacterium (assembly GCA_009697105.1). Classification (GTDB taxonomy): domain Bacteria; phylum Planctomycetota; class Planctomycetia; order Gemmatales; family Gemmataceae; genus SIAQ01. The sequence goes on from SIAQ01000015.1 coordinate 29,487, forward strand.
GTCTCGATGCCGGCGTCGTTTTTAGGCGGGAAGAACTCGAACGAAATCGTCGGCGTCGGTCGGTCGTAGAGGTCGCGGATTCGCAAGCGAAACTCCTTAATCGCGGGGAATGAGGGTGCGCAACGCAGCTAGCAGAGAACCAAAATCAACCACAGATCACACGAATTTCACGGATAGGGAAAAACCACGCAGGTGTTTTCACCTATCCGTGGGATCGGTACTATCCGTAGTTGAAGTCTTACAATCGGCGTCGTGCGCCAGGATAATATACGAAATGTTCGTCAATTTATGGGAATTTCCCACGAGCGTCGGTATGATGCACCGCAACAATTATTCCTGTCGCTTTGGAGATTCGTTATGCTGCGTCTTTGCCTTGCCAGTTTCACTATTCTCGCCACTGCGGTTAGCGGCGCCTTTTCCGGCGACGAGGCGACGAAGCCGGTTCCGCTGCCGCCTGGTCTCGTCGCCCCGGATATCGTCGTCGAGACAGCGGGCACCGTCGCTTTCCTCGAAGGCCCCGCCGTCGATGCCTTTGGCAACGTCTTCGTCTCCGACATCGCCGGCAATCGCATCCTCCGCATGGATCCCAAGGGCCGACTCTCGGTCTTTCGTCCCGACAGCGGACGGACCAACGGCAACTGCTTCGACGCCCAGGGCCGACTCATCAGCTGCGAAGGCAACGAACAAGGCCCTGGCCGACGCCGAATTGTCCGCACCGATTTCCGATCGAACGTAATCACGATCCTTACCGATTCCTACGAAGGCAAACGCTACAACAGCCCCAATGACGCCTGCGTCGATGCCAAGGGCCGTATCTGGTTCACCGATCCCTACTATGGCACCGATCGCAAACAACTCGAAATGGACGTCGAAGGAGTCTACCGCATCGACACCACCAATGAAGGCTACCAGGTCAAACGCGTCCTCACGCAAAAGGAGATCGATCGGCCCAACGGCATCGCCATCACGCCCGACGCCAAGACACTCTACGTTATCGACAGTCATCCCAAGCTCGGCGGCAATCGCAAAGTCTGGGCCTTCGATGTCGCCGACGACGGCTCGTTGAGCAAGCGTCGGCTCATCTACGATTTCGGCAAAGGCCGTGGCGGCGATGGCATGAAGCTCGACGTGCAAGGCAATCTCTGGGTCGCCGCCGGCATCTCCGTCAAGCGTGGCCCCGGCGAAACACTCGACAACCCGCCGGGCGTTTACGTCATCTCGCCCGCCGGCAAACTGCTAGGCCGAATTGATGTGCCCGAGAACCTCATCACCAACCTCGCATTCGGCGGCCCGGACCTCAAGACGCTCTACGTCACCGCAGGCAAGACGATCTACCGTTTCCCAACGCAAGTGTCGGGCTACGCGGTGTATCCGGCTATTAAAAAGTAGGATCCGTTTAGCCGCTCGCCTGTGGCGAGCGCGGATTTAACGATTCACCGACTCGTCCGCGCTCGCCACAGGCGGGCGGCTAAACGAAATGCACTCGATCCACAAATTTTTCCCTATTTGCGCGCGCAATCGGTCCTTGCCTCGTCTTATCTGTAGGAAATCATGATGACCGACACCGAAACAAACCTGGTCATTTGTGCACGGCGATGAGGCGGCGTTCGAGGGACTGGTGCGCCGTGTCTCCCGACTCGTGTACGCACGGCTTTATCTCGAAGTCGGCGATGCCCATTTGGCGGAAGATTTGCTGCAAGACACGCTGCTCACCGCGTTTCGCACGATCGGACAACTGACGAATGCCGAGAAGTTTCGCCCGTGGATATTACGCATCGCCCAGAATACCGCCATCGACGCGATTCGTCGGCAGGCTCGCAAGAAACGCACGCCAGAGCCTGAGGTTTTGAAGTTTCGGCGAGATATGCAGGTTGTTTCGACGCCCGAAGAAGAGATGGAGCGATCCGAGATGCGCGAGAAGCTGCTCGCCGTGCTGCGTGCGATGCCTGATGAATACCGCCTGCCTCTCATCTTGCGATACTTTGTCGGTGCCGATTACGAATCAATCCAAAAGCAAATGGGCTTGTCCAACGGTTCGCTGCGTGGCATGTTGCACCGCGGCATGACACGTCTACGTGCGGAAATGCAAAAAGAAACTCAAGCCCAAGGGTGAGGTACTCCGAACCCCTGGGATCGATTGCGGGCACACGCTCATCCCAGGGGTTCGGAGTACCTCACCCCTGGGCTTGAATTTATCAAGAAGGAAGTATCACCATGTCAAATCACGCATGGGCTGAAGAAAACCTGGCCGCCTACACGATGGGCGGGCTATCCGCGCAAGAGCGTGGCGATCTTGAAGCCCATCTCGCCGACTGTGCCAACTGCACGGCGGTACTCAGCGATTCACTTGACGTGGAGAAAGTAATGGACGATCTGTTCGCCAGCGCTCGCCCCGATGCCGGCCTGGAAGATCGCGTTCTGCAGAGTTTGAGGCGTAAGCCGGCTCGGCGCGCGAATTGGCTGCTGTTCGTCGGTTCCGCCGCTGCGGTGCTCGTGTTCGGCCTGATCGGCGCGATCGCCCAATCGCTGCTCGAAGGCGGCAAGCTGCCTGGCGGGCCGATGGCGCAGAATAACCTCAAACTGAGTACCATGAGCACGGGTCGCTCGTTTTTTGGGCTCATTAGCGATGAGTCTGCGTCGCGCGAGGAAAAAGAAAGCTTCAAAGTCACCGATATCGATCCTTCGCCGAACGCGCAGGAAAAAAACACGAATATCAACTACGCCTTGGATCGTATTGCCGAAGTGAGTGTGCCGGGGACGGTGGTGCCCAATGCAGTCGTCGGAATTCTGAACGGCGAGAAGTCCGCGCCGCCGACGAGCATACCCGCGCCGGGCGGGTTCGGCAAAGGCGGGCAGGGTGGCGCGATCGAACCCAGCCCGCAGTTTGGCGGCTACGACCCCAAGGGGCCTGGGCTGAATGGCTCGTTCTATGGCAAAAAAGGCCCCGCCATCGAAACAGTTCGCCCGCTGACGCGCAGTGTGCCGTTGCTCGATGGCATCGCCAAAACCTACGATCGGGGCGGAAAAGGCGAAGGGCTGGAAAAACTACTCCAAAGCGAATTCGATAGCGACAAAAAGCTGGCTGTGGATATTGGCGATAAAGTCAGAGATAAGCTGAAAGGTAAAGAAATCGAAGAGGTCACCAAGGCGCTCGAGTTCTTCAATCGCGATAAGCGAGAGGAATCGAAAAAAGATACCGGCGGCAAATCGAAAGAGGAAGAAAACGGAGAGCTCAAGTTCCTCGATGGCGCCAAGGGCAAAGATTTGGCCGAGTTTTACAAGAACCAGGGCGGCGAGGGGAAACCTGGCGAGGGCGGCAGGGTGCAATTCGCGCCGACTTTCGTCGCTCCGAAGCTGAATTGGGCGGTTCCCGGCATGATGATGGGCGGTGGCGGTGGCGGCGTGCCCGGCATGATGGGTGGCATGCCCGGCTTCCCGGGAAATCCGCCAGCTGGCCCCGCGCTGACCCCGACTTTTGCACCACCGATCAGCCCGCCGTTGGCGCGGGTCGATCCGAGCAAAGACACAAAAGGCACAAAAGGCTATTTCGACGATCTAGCCACCGGCGGCAAAGGCGACAAATCAGACCTCAGCGACAAACTTCCTGATGGTGGGCAAAAACCAGGAGATGGAAAACCAAATACCAGCGAAAGCCTCGGCAAGAAAACTGCCGAAAGTTCGGCGAATCAAGGCGCCGCAACTAAACCGCTCCAAGAACCGAAAACCCTCCCGCCCGATGAACCCAAGATCGGCCGTATGATTATCCGCACCGGCGACATGGAGTTCGAGACCGAAGTATTCGACGACGCTCTGCAAGTCGTTTCACGCCTCATCGCCGACGTCAAGGGCGGCTTCATCGCCACCGTCAATAGTGACAAGCTGCCCAACGGCAAAGCGCGTGGCTCCGTCGTCGTCCGCATGCCGCCGACGTTTCTCGACAAGTTCATCTACGACCTGCGCCGCGAACTATCCAAGACCAGCGATCTCAAGAGCCAACGTCTCGGCAGCCTCGATGTCACCAAAATGTTCTACGACATCGACAGTCGGCTGCGCGCCTCACGCACATTGGAAGATCGCCTGATCCAGATCATCAAGACCGGCAAAGGCACCGTCAAGGAACTCGTCGAAGCCGAGCGCGAGCTTGGCGTCTGGCGCACGAAGATCGAGGAAATGGAAGGCGAGATTCGCTACTACAACAACCAGGTCTCGCTTTCCACGCTGACGATCATCTTCGCAGAGAAGGAACTGCAAGCCCCGACCGCCCTCGTCCTCACGTCGAGCGTCAACGTTCGGCTCGAAGTGGACGACGTCAGCAAAGCCCACCAGGATGCACTGCGAGCAGCCGAAGAAGTCAAGGGCCGTATCACGCGGTCGGACATCAAGACGCACACCGCGGGGCAGATCGAATCGGTGTTGAGCGTCGAGGTTCCGCCGGCGAAGAAGGACACGTTCTTCCTCGCGCTGAGCAAGCTGGGTATCGTCTCGGATCATCGCGAAAACTCCAGCCAGCGGACCGAGGGCGGCGCAGGCAAGCCAGGCGTACTTAAACCGCGCCTGGAGGATGTCCGCTTTGAAATCCAGATGATGAACAACGCCAACCTCAAGCCCAAACATAGCGTACATCTGACCATCGCCACCACCGACGTGAATGGCAACTACGGGAAGCTGCAAGACCTGATCGCCAAGATCAAAGGCCAATTACGCGATTCGCAGATCAACGAAGCCGACAAGCTCAATACCTTTGCAACTGTCGATTTCAACGTCCCGACGACTGACAAGGGCACCATCGACAAGCTCATCGAAGCGTTCGGCGAGACGCTGTCGCGCACCAAGACCCAGGCGACGGTCGGCGAGCTCACGACCGATCGCAAGTACGGCTATTCGCTCAACATGATCGACTACGGCAGCGCCAAGCCGCGAACCGTGGACGACATGCACCTGGCGACACTCGACGTGCCGGCCAAAGTGAAGGTCCTCGTCGAGGCCGTCGCCGCCGCCAAGGGGCATGTTCGCCTGGCCCAGGTGAACGAGAAGGATAAACGGAATATCACCGCCCAACTGTTCTTCATCGTCGCAACGGAGGAGAAAGCGAAGTTCGACACGTTGCTCGTTTCGCTCGCCTCCGTGCTGTCGAAATCGACGGCTCGCACGCCTGCCAGCGAGATCGCGACCGAAAAGAAGCATGGCTACTCGGTGCAGTTGCAAGACTTCATAAGCGTTCAACCGCGCACCTCGGAAGATCTGACCGTCGCCACGCAGGACGTGCCAGCAAAGGTGCGAACGATCGTCGAAGCGGTTCGTATCTCGAAGGGCTATGTGCTGAACACGCAGATCAACGAGCAGGACAAGCTCAACATCACGGCTCACATCTCATTCGCAGTCGATGTCGAAGAAAAGACGACGTTCGAGAAGTTGTTCGAGACGATCGGCACCGTGCTATCCCGCACGACGCTGCAAGCGCCACCGAACGCGGTGACGACCGAACAGAAGCACGGCTACACGGTGCAACTGCGCGACATCGCCAACGTGCTACCCCGCCAGGCCGCCAATGTTACGATCGCCGTGCCGGACGTGCCTGCGAAATATCAACAGTTGCTCGATGCGATCTTCAAGATCAAGGGCCAAATCAGCGTCAGCCAGCTGAACGAGCAAGATCGCAACAACATCAACGGCTCGATCAGCTTCAGCATCCCAAGCGAACAGCGTGAGAGCTTTGACAAGGTGATCGACGGCATGGGCATGGTGATCTCGCGCACGCGGTCGCAAGCGCCGAACCATCAGCTTTCGACCGAACGCAAGTTCGGCTACTCGCTGGCCCTGCGCGACTTCATCAGCGTGATGCCCAAACACGCCCTGAGCATGACGGTAGCCGTGCAGGATGTGCCGGCCAAGTATCAACAGGTGCTCGATGCAATCAGCAAGGCGAAGGGCCAAATCCGCGTCAACCAACTGAACGAGCAGGATCGCAACAACGTCAACGCCGTGGTTGATTTCACGATCCCGACCGAGGAGAAGGCGACTCTCGACAAGTTGTTCGAGGAGTTCGGCCAATCGCTGTCGCGCAACAACATTCAAGCGACCGCCAACGATATTTCGACCGACAAGAAGTTCGGCTATACGTTGAATATCCGCGATCTCATTAGCGTATTGCCTCGCAAATCGATCGTTTTGACGGTCGCGGCGAATGACGTGCCGGCGAAGTACGCGGCGATCCAGGCCGCCGTGGCCGACGCCAAGGGCCACGTCATCGTGAGCCATTTGAACGAGAAGGACAAACTGAACGTGACGTTCCAATTCGACTTCAGTATTCCGATCGAAGCCAAGAATGCGATCGACAAGGCGCTCGTAGACATCGGGCCGGTGCTGTCGCGCGATAACCTCCAGGCCGCGCCGCAACAGGTCGCCACGGACCGCAAGTTCGGCTACTCGATCATCGCTCGTGATTTCGCCAACATCCCACCGCGTGAAACGTATCACCTGCGGTTGGCGGCCCTGGATGTGGCGAATGCGTTCAACGAACTCAAGGAAAAAGCGGTTGACCTTAAGGCGATCGTTTCCATTGCGAATGTCGATGAAGAGAACAAGGCGAAGATCAATGCGACGCTGAATTTTGACGTGGCCGCGAGCGACAAGGCCGTAATTGATAAATTGCTTTCAAAGGCTGGCGCAACGATGTCGCGCAAAGTTTCCCAGGCCCAGCCGAACGAATTGGCGACCGAGGTAAAGGTCAGCTATCGGCTGATAATCGAGAGCACTGCCGACGTGCCGCCGCGCGAAAAGGTTGAACTTCGCGTCGAGGTGACTGATGTGGACGCAATCGTCACCAAGCTGCGTAAGAAGGTCGAAGTGAGCCGTGGACGCATCGTCGATTCCAAGAACCAGCAGGAGCCGAGCGGCACGATGAAGGCGGAGCTGGTATTCGACGTGCCGCTCAATGCGCAGGATTTGATGGTGAACGAAATCAAGGGGCTGGGCGTCAATGGCATCAAGAGCGTCAAGAGCATGACCACGCATCCACGCAACAACCAGGTTCCGGACAACGAGAACGCGACTGCTCGCATTACGCTGCATCTCCAGTCGGGTAGCTCGATCGAGCCGCCGCGCGAAAAGGTTGAACTTCGCGTCGAGGTGACTGATGTGGACGCAATCGTCACCAAGCTGCGTGAAAAAGTTAAGGTGAGCGGTGGACGCATCGTCGATTCCAGGAACCAGCAGGAGCCAAGCGGCACGATGAAGACGGAACTGGTATTCGACGTTCCGCTCAGTGCGCAGGATTTGATGGTGACCGAAATCAAGGGGCTGGGCGCCAATGGTGTCAAGAGCGTTAAGAGCATAATAACGCATCCTCGCGACAACAAGGTTCCCGACAACGAATTCGCGACGGCCCGCATCACGGTGCATCTCCAGTCGGCTAGCTCGATCGTGCCGGACGACGATACGCTCTGGTCGCCGATCCGCACGGGGCTTTATCGTGCCTTTGCGTTGTTCTCGTACTGCATCATGGTCGTCATCATCGGCTTGGCCGGCGTGCTGCCCTGGGTGCTTCTGTTCTACGGCAGCTACCGCATCGTAAAATGGACGATGCGGCCGGCGCCTCCGGCTGCCACCGTCGAACTGGTTCCGACCACGACGCCGGCGCCACCGAAAACCGACGGGGCGAATTAGTTCTACATCGCCCCTTGTAGCCGAATTCGTGAGAATTCGGCTACAAGAGGCGATGTAGTGTTAGAAAGAACAAGCCCAAGGGTGAGGCACTCCGAACCCTTGGGCTGTCTGGGTAATATCCCAGGGGTTCGGAGTACCTCACCCCTGGGCTTGCCTCATTTCATACACTTCCCTCAGCGAATCCAATTTCATTACTGAGGGGCCGTCATGCGAGTTACGGGTATTTTCTTACTAGCGTTTTGCCTTATTCCGGGCGTCGCATTCGGCGATGGCCCGATGGACAACCTCGCCGACAATGTGCGTCCCGTCCCGCCGCCGGGCATTAAGCTCGCCGCGGATGACATCGCCGAATTGACGAAGGGCGTAGCCGCGCTGGGTAACGAAATCGACGACCTACGCAAGGCGCTGGCGAAGGAAGAAACGCTGCTCGAGTTCCTGCCCGACGTGCAGATTTTCTACAACGCCGTCCATTACGCCCTGAAGTACAACGAGTTTCATGCTCCGGGCGAAGTCGCCGTCGCCAAGAAGCTACTCAAGCAGGGCCACGACCGCGCCAAAAGCTTGCGCAAAAGCAAGCTGCCGTGGAACACCGCCACGGGCCTGATCGTTCGTGGTTATCAATCGAAGATCGACGGCTCGGTTCAGCCCTATGGCATCCTCGTGCCCGACACCTACAAGGCCGGCGCCGCGACGAAACACCGCCTCGATCTCTGGTGGCATGGCCGTGGCGAGAAGCTATCGGAGTTGAGCTTCGTCGAAGGTCGGCAGAAGGACAAAGGCCAATTCACGCCGGCCGGCGCGTTTGTGCTGCATCCCTATGGCCGCTATTGTAACGCCAATCATTTCGCCGGCGAGATCGATACGTTTGAAGCGATCGCACATGCTCGCAAGTATTACCCGATCGACTTCAACCGCGTCGTCGCTCGCGGTTTCTCGATGGGCGGTGCGGCCTGCTGGAACTACGCCGTGCATTACCCCGGCCTATGGGCCGCGGCGGCGCCGGGCGCGGGCTTCAGCGAAACGCCCGATTTCCTCCGTGTCTTTCAGAATGAAATCATCAAATCCAACGCCTGGCAGAAGAAGCTCCTGCACTGGTACGATTGCACCGACTGGGCGGAGAATCTCTACAACCTGCCTACGATCGCCTACTCCGGCGAGCTTGACAAACAGAAGCAAGCCGCCGACATCATGGCTGTCGCGATGAAGAAGGAGGGCTTGGACCTCGTGCATATTATCGGCCCGAAGACGGGGCATTCGTACCATCCGGAAGCGAAAGCAAGGATCAATCTGCTCATCGACCCGATCGTCGAGAAGGGCCGCGACCCGTTGCCGCTGAAGGTGCGGTTCACGACCTACACGCTGCGTTACAATTTGATGCGTTGGGTGCGTGTTGACGGCTTGAAGGAACATTGGGAACGTGCGCGTGTCGAAGCCGAGATCGTCAGCAATGCCGAGGTCAAGATCACGACGAGCAACGTGACAGCGTTAACTCTCGGCATCCCGGTTGGCGTATGTCCGCTGCCGCCCAGGATTTTGCCGACGGTTACGATCGACAGACAGAAACTCACGGGCGCCGCGGTTGGCTTGGACAAATCGTGGCTGAGCCGTTTCCGCCTTGTCGCGGGCAAATGGCAGGCAGTCGTGGAGGACGAGCCTGGACTTGCCAAGCGCCACGGCTTGCAAGGCCCGATCGATGACGCCTTCATGGACAGCTTCGTCATGGTCAAACCGACCGGCACGCCGTTGAACGAGAAAGCCGGCAAATGGATCACGTCCGAGTTTGCCCACGCCGTCGATCATTGGCGCCGCCAATTTCGCGGCGAACTCAAACCAATCAACGACATCGACCTCGACCCCGAAACCATCGCCGATTCCAACCTCGTTCTCTGGGGCGATCCGCAGAGTAACAAGGTGCTGGCGCAGATCATCGCCAAGCTGCCGATCCGCTGGGACGCGAAGGGCGTTGTTGTCGGCGATCAGACCTTTGCTGGCGAGAATCAGTTGCCGGTGCTGATCTACCCGAACCCGCTGAATCCGAAGAAGTATGTCGTGCTCAACAGCGGCTTCACGTTCCGCGAGTACGACTATCTCAACAACGCCCGGCAGATACCGCGCCTGCCGGACTGGGCGGTGCTGGACATCAATCAGCCGCGCACGTCGCAACAAGCCGCGGGCATCACGGCGGCGGGGTTCTTTGACGAGAGTTGGCAGGTGCCGGCAGGGAAGTGAGCCTGACTCCGCTTGCGGTTTAGCGCTCAGGTGGCGTGAAGTGAGCGTTAAGCCGCAAGCGGAATAGGTCAACTATCCATCAGACGACCGAATCCATATTGGCGAATCTTGTCAAACAGGACGGCGAGAATGATGACGGCGCCCAAGACGATCTCTTGATCCCAGCTTTGCAGGCCGAGCAAATTCATGCCGTTTTGGATGACGGCGATGATGAACGCGCCGATGAGCGTGCCGACGACCGTGCCTTCGCCGCCGGAAAGGCTGGTGCCACCGACGACGACGGCGGCGATGACGAAGAGTTCGTAGCTTGTGCCATAGGTTGGCGAGCCGCTCTGGAGTTGCGAGGCGATGATGACACCGCCGAGTCCCGCCAGCGCCGCCGCTGCCACGTAAACGCACACGACGACACGGCTGACCGGCACGCCGGCCAATCGCGCCGCCTCGGCGTTGCCCCCGACGGCATGGATGTATCGGCCCATGACGGTGCGCGTCATCAACAGTTGGCCGGCAACATAGAGCACAAGCATCACGATGACCGCATTGGGCAGGAAGCTGAAGAACGAGCCACGTCCGAGCATCGTGAACGAATCGGGCAAGCCGAAGACGGTTTCGCCGTCAGTCAATTTCGCCGACAGGCCGCGGGCGACGAGCATCACGCCGAGGGTGATGATAAAAGGCGGCACACGAAAAGTCGTCACCAGCAGGCCCGTCGTCAATCCAATCGCTGCACACGCCAGGATAGCGAGCCCGCCGCACGCAATCATGCCGAGTGCAGAGGCCTCCACGCCGCCAGCGCGATCGCGAATGAGCATTGAACAAACCACCGCCGAGAGTCCGAGTAGGCTGCCAACCGACAAATCAATCCCACCGGCGACGATGACCATCGTCATGCCAATAGCCATGATCGCGATGACGACAATTTGGTTGGAAATATTGAGCAGATTGGACGCCTGCAAGAACGTCGGCCAATAGGTGCTCGGCGCTCGATAAATCTGCGCGTTCGGATAGCGCAGTTCAAAATCAGTGAAGATCGCCCAATCACCGGTGTCCTTGGTTACAGCGATGGCGTCGATATGGGTTTTCATTGTCGCCAGATCACGCAATAGCTTCCCACCGTCGCTCGGTTCGCCGTTGATTCGGCCCACAACAGTACGGCCCGTAGCGATGACGCGATCCTCCAGGGCAGCGACGAATTCGCGATCATCAGGCGTGTTGCGTGCGATGACTACGATGGCCGCGCCGTCGGGCGTTTCACGAGAGATCAGGTCGGCCAAACGTTCCGCCGCTGCCATGCCGGCGGGATGATGTTCGTCTATGGTGGCGACGCTCAGAATTCCGCAAAGTCCGAGCAAGACCAACAGCATACCGTTTCGGGAGAGAAATCGCTGAATCATGGGGTAATTGTATGCGATTCGGGGGGAGAGCCTCCAGAAATCGCGGCGCTCATGCTGAGGCTTACGGCATTTCTACTGTCTCAGTTTCGCCACTAGGAAGATCGAGAATCAAGAAGGTTCGACAAGCGACCCGTTGCAAGGCGCCGGGATTGATGACGCGCGTGATGCCAGAGCGGTGTTCCTTGGCAATGTGCGTGTGACCGTGGAACAGGAAGTCGAACGCGTCGGTATGTTCGAGGTCGCGCAGGAGCACGCCGTCGTCGCCGTGGGTGAAGGCAATCGCTTGGCCGGCGATTTTCATTTCGCCCCAAGCGCCGTGCAATGTACCACCGATCGCTTGGACGGCTGTGGCGATGCCGGTACGGTCGGCGTCGCAGTTACCGAACACAAAGTGCGTGTGGGCGGGGAACAGGCGCACCGTTTCGGCATTCTGGATATCGCCGCAATGGAGGACGCGCTCGACGCCGCGTTTCGCCATTTCTCGTAGAGCAGCGCGGACGGAATTCGTTTGATTGTGGGTGTCGCTGATGATGGCGATGCGCACGGTTTGCGTTCCCCCGTATATCGTCGCGCTCGCCAAAAGCGAGCGGCTAAACTACAGCGTGGCCAATTCGCGGACGGCTGCGGTGATGCCTTTTGCGTGGCGGAAAATGCCCGTGCCGACGACGAGCACGTTCGCGCCGGCATTGACCGCGATCGGCGCAGTGCGGGCATCGATGCCGCCATCGACTTCGAGATCGCAACGCGGATTGTGCTGTTCAATCAGGCGCCGCAAACGAGCGATGCGATCGGGGCTTTCGGGCAGAAAAGGCTGGCCGCCGAATCCGGGGAAAACGGTCATGCACAGTGCGAGGTCGAGCATCGGCAAGTACGGAATGAAGGCGTCGATCGGTACGTCCGGATTGATCGCCAGGCCCGCGAGTTTCCCCGCCGCTTTGATCTCGCTCAGCAGCGGTCGCGCGTCGGGCAGCACCTCAAGGTGTACGATCACCAGGTCCGCTCCCTTCGCGATAAACGGCTGCACAAATTTTGCGGGATCCGTTACCATGAGGTGAACCTCAATGAGCAAGCGCGTCCGTGGCCGAAGTCCCTCGACGACGACCGGGCCCATGCTCAGGTTCGGCACGAAATGGCCGTCCATCACGTCCACGTGCAAGCGCTGCGCGCCGGCTGCCTCCGCCTCCGCGACCTGCTCGCCAAGCTTGCTAAAATCCGCCGCCAAGATCGAAGGTGCTATCGCAATCATGCGGATATGATATGAACGCCGCGTTGATGTATTCCGCTTGCGGCTTAGCGATCGGATAGCGCCAAGCCGCAAACGGAATTCGGAAAGGATCAATCGATGAGCCTCTGGACAACCTACCGCGACGACATCGTGCTCAGTTTTCGCAAACAAAAGGAGCTGGCCGAAAAAGCCTTCAACCAGCTCAGCGACGATCAATTCTTCCGCAAGCCAGGCAAGCACTCCAATAGCGTGGCGATCATCATCAAGCATGTGGCAGGCAATTTGGCGTCACGCTGGACGGACTTCCTCACGACCGACGGCGACAAGCCAAATCGTGACCGCGACGGCGAGTTCGTGATCGCGCCGACTGACACCCGTGCAGAATTGATCGCTCGCTGGGAATGCAGCTTCGCAATTCTCGGCGCATCACTGCAAAGTTTGAACGAAGCCGACGCGACACGGACGATCACGATTCGAGGTGAGCCGCACCTAGGTTTGCAAGCTATCCATCGTGCATTGACGCATACGTCGTATCATGTCGGCCAGATCGTCTATCTGTCGCGTTTACTCAAGACCGACGGCTGGACGTGGATAACGATTCCACCGGTGCATGAGCGATCGTAGCCATCATGCTCCGCGTGATGGATTTGCGGTGATTGATGTTGCTACGCATCCAACTCGTTACGATGTTTTTTCTGGTGCAGGACGAAATTATTGAACACGGTCAACGCCAGGCCGAGCACGAACGCCAAGCCGAAGCCGAGCATATAAGCCAGCGCTTGGGCGCCGAGCCGCTCGAAGGCAAGCAAGGTGATGCCGCCAATCAACCCGACGCCGGCGATTGCGCCAGGGAAATGCGTGACGAGCAGGAGCGATCGGTTGCTTCGACGCAGGATGTCGAGACCGCCCCGCATTGTCAGAATGGCAAGTACACACCAGATGAGGTAGAAGACGATCGTTGTGATGATGCAGCCGCGCGTCAAACCAAACGCCGGCTCGCGCTGTGCGACATCGACGCGAGCGAGCCTTCCTAGCATCAGCAAGGCAGCAATCACACGGTAGATGCAATAGACTGCATTCAGCCCGCCCCAGATGCTCGAAAGCCAGCCGACGGTTCGCAGCAACGATGACATATCTTACTTCTTTTTCGACGATTTCCAGACATCGGGTCCATGATCAAGGATATTCCAGTCTGGCAACGGCGGCAGCGTCGGGCGTTGAATCATTTGCCGATCTGTGCCTTGAGCGATCTGCATCGGTCCCGGTTCGAGGTCAACGGTTCCCTTGCGGAAGGGTTGTCTCATCGTGGTGACCTGGGGCAGCGTGCCGGCATCGCGTGGCAGAATGAGTTGAAGCTGTGCGAGTTCCGTTCGTGCTCGCGGCGCCGACGGATCGACTTCGATCGCCCGCTGATAAGCTGCGGCGGCGAATTCGTTCTTGCCTTGCAGTTTCATTATTGACGCTACATTGCAATAGGCCTCTGCTTCCGAGCCAAGCGCCTGTTTCAATTCCGCGACGCTGGCGGTGTAGTCGCCCTTTTGGGCGAGCGTCATGCCGAGACTGATTCGCGCATGGCCATGACCGTTGTTCCAGTACAAGGCATCGGAATAGTGCTTGAGTGCCGTATCGAAGTGACTACGGCGATAGGCGATGTCGCCCAGGTTGCTCAATGCGTCGGCATCGCGTGGATTGTGTTGCAGGATAAAGCGAAGCTCTTGCTCGGCTCGTTCCGGCGAGTTGTTGCGATCGTAGAGCGCTGCGAGTTTGCGTGTAGCGTTCAGGGCGGTCGGTCCGCCGGCTTCGCGCATCTTTTCGTAGACCGCCGCCGCCGCGGAGGGCTTGCCCGCGCGTTCGAGCGCATCCGCGTGATTGTACCACCGCTGTATGCTATCAATAGGCGAGGCCGCTTGCTGTTTCGGCGTCTCGGCAGGTTTCTTCAGTTCAGGCGTTTTGTCTTTCGTGGCCTTTTCGCCGAACAGGTGCACGCACCCTAACTGAGGCCAAAGCCCCAGCAACAGCGTAACAAGCACGACACGCCAAGAATAGCGCATTGGTTGCCTCCCCAACTCGAAACGAATCTCTCTGTCCGTGCTGCGCGCCCCGCCACCCCATGGCGTAACGCACATTCCCCGGCCCCCGATATTCCGATACGAGAGGCGAGCCTTATAACTCGACCTAATAAAAAAGAAATAGCAATTTCCCTCAAGATCAGTGCCATTCGACGAAGCCAAAAGTTCACGCAAAGACGCAAAGGAGGGGAAGTAGGGAAGTCACGCAGTCGCCAGAAATATCATGATTTGCATTTCTTCACCAAACAATCTCCCTGTATACTGAACGCACAACGACTTATTACGGACCACAGATACGGGAATTTGAAAATGCCACGCCGAACGCTGAATCGCCGAACGTTTCTTCGTGCCACCGGGGTTTGCGTCGCCCTGCCCTTCCTAGACGGGATGTCTCGAGCGCAAGAGCGTCGGCCCGCTGCGCCGAAACGCATGGTGCTCATCGGCCGGCCCCTCGGCATGCACACGCCGTTTCTCTTTCCCGACCAGACAGGCCGCGATCACGCCCATACCCGTTACACGCGCATCCTCGATTCGCATCGCAGCGCATACACCGTCTTCTCCGGTATGTCGCATCGCGGCTACTCGCAGGGCCATCATAACGACATCGCCCTCTTCACCGGCGCCCCGCCCGAAGGCATTCGGCTTAACGATATTCGCAATACGATTTCACTCGATCAAGAAGTCGCCTCGCACATCGGCCGGGAAACCCGCTTCGGCTCGCTGGTTCTTGGTGGCACGCTCTATTCGTGGAATCGCCGCGGCGTGCGCGTCCCCGCCACGCATTTTGCAAGCAGCGTGTTCCGCCAGTTATTTATCCAGGGCACGCCCGAAGAAATCGCCCGCGAAATTCGCCGGCTACAAGATGGCCAAAGCATCCTCGATGATCTGCGTGCCCAGGCGCGAACGTTATCCGCTAACCTCGGCCCCGCCGACCGTCAACGACTCGATCTGCTGCTGACTTCGATCCGCGAAGCCGAGCAACGCCTGCAACAAGACGAGGCCTGGATGAATCGCCCCAAGCCGCGCGTCAATGTCCCGCAGCCCACGCAAATCGTCGGCCCGGGGCTGTTGCTCGAACGCAGCCGGCAGTGGTACGATGTTGTTCACCTCGCGTTGCAAACCGATTCGACACGCGTCATCTCACTATCGCTCGATTCACAAGAACGCCCGATCATCGACGGCGTCACCCTGGGCCATCACGATGCCTCTCACCACGGCCAAGACGGCACGAAGATCGAGCAACTCGCCATGATCGAAGAAGCCGAGCTGCGTGCCTTCAACGGCTTCCTGAACAAGCTCAAGGAATCACGCGAAGGCAACGAGACACTGCTCGACCGCGTCATGGTCATGTACACGAGTAACCTCAGTAACGCCTCGGCTCACTCCGTCGATAACCTGCCGATCCTGCTCGCCGGCGGCGGGTTCCGCCATCAGGGCCACGTCGCCTTCGATCGCCGCAACAATCGGCCCATGTCAAACCTCTTCCTGCGCATGCTACATCAGATGGGCATCGAGTCCCGCACGTTCGGCACAAGCACCGGGGCAGTTAGCGAGGTGTGATCGGCTCGAAGCGAACATTCCCCAGTTGCACGGGTCCCTTCTCGGGCGGGGTGACGATCACACGCAAACTCGCCGATAGGGCGACGGAAGGCGTAAATTCAATCTCGATTTCATTACTCGACGCCTTGAGCGCGAAGGTCTTTTCCTCGCTGCGCGTCTTGCCATCGAAGGTGCCTTGCAACGTCACCGTGATCCTGGCGGCCTCCTTGACCACGACCCGGGCGCGGAAAACGTGCGGCACGCCGTCCGTGAAAAGAATCGGCCCCAAGGTTGCCTTGGATTTTTCAATCGTGGCCAGGCTCCCCGAAACCGACAGCGTGGGATAGCCGTGTAGCTTGAGGAATTGCTGGTCGGCGTCGAACTTGTTCCACATCGAACAGCCATCGTAGGCAGGCACCGGCGGAGCGGTCTTGTCCGTCGCATCGAAGCGGACCATCGGCGTCGAATAGGCGTAGCCCTTGTCGTCGTACACCGTGCCGATGACGTAGCCGGGCAAGCTCGCGGCGGGCAACATTGCAGTGCAGCTTTGATCCTTGATTTGTGCGGGGATCTCCAGCCAATGGCGGCTCACCCAGTTGCCCGGCGCTCCATAGCTGACCATGATCCGAGCCGAGACTGCCTTTCGCGGTCCGTCAAAGCGCCAGGTCGCGTGGCGGTCTTTGGTGATTGCGAGCAGACTCACGGTAAGAAACGCGGCGGCGCCTTTGAGGTGCACATCGAGCCAGGCGAAAACTTGATCGTCGATGATCGGCGTCAAGGCGTGGTTGTAGTTGGCGAGCAGGCTCAGGTGTTTGGGGCCGTCGGCCTTGGCGTGCGAGTCCATGACGCTCGGCAACCAGTAAAAGGTGTCGTTGGTGCCGGTGAACCAGGCGATGGGAGTTTTGGATTTGCTCAGGCGCAAGGTTGGGTCGAGTGTTTGCGCCCAGCGTTTGCGAAACGCGTCGTTGCGCTTGGGATCGGGCCCTTGGGTGTCCCACCAGTTGTTGCCGAGCTCGAGGCTACCGCAGCCGTACATGCAGGACGCGGCTTTGAGGCGAGGGTCAACGCCAGCCATGAGGGTCGTGTAAAAGCCGCCCCAGGAGCTGCCCGCCATGCCGATGCGCTCCTTGTCCACCTCGGCGCGCGTTTCTAGGAAGGAGACGGCACGCAAGAGCGCGACGGCGCCGTGATAGATCGGTGCCTGGCGCGGATCGTCGCCGAGTTCCACGCCAGAGTTGATCGGATAGCCGCCCGTGGAGCGATAGCCGGGGATCGGGAAGTCGATGCACAGAGTAGCGTAGCCACGCTTGGCGCCTAGCTCGGGGAAGTAGGGCGTCGCCTGGTAGAGGCCCCCCTGGTTCCAGATGAATGCGGGTAGCTTGCGTGCTCCCTTGGGGTAGCAGAAGAGAGCAAAGATATCGACCGACTTTTTGCCGTCTGTTTCCGAGTGGAACATCACCTCCTCGGTGACGATGCCGTCTTTCTCGGTCGTCTTGAGGACGCGCACGTTCAGCGGCGGAGCGAGGATTGCCTTGAGATCGAAAACGGGCTCGGCCTGGCCGAGGAAGCAGGAGGCGAGAAGGAGAGTCAATCCGGTCATGGTGTGTGCCTCAAGCCCCAGGATGAGCGCAGCGATTCCTGGGGGTCGTACCGGGTCGTACCCCCGCCAATCGCTGCGCTCATGGCGGGGCTTGCGGAGTTAGCGCAGAATCAACGCGTCCGCCACGTCAAGGTCGAGCGTGAACACGAGCCTGCCGTCGTCCTTGCTCATCGTCACCACGCGCCCGCTGGCTAGGCTTACCTGTTTCGTGGAAACCGAAATTGGGACGTCAACCCTGAGATTTTTCTGCGGCACACCGCTCCAGTTGATAAGCGAGATCACCGTCCCCTGTTTGGCCCTGATGACGGTATTTTCCACGAGTCGATTGGAGCAGGTTACCGATAATGGGAGCTGACCAGCGACGCTCAAGCTGCCACGCGTGAGAATAGCCATTTCGAAGTCACGAGGGATGAAGTGGGCCATGCTGTTGTCAGTAGCGCCGCGATCGACTGGCTTCAGCGGGATGGCCGCCTTGAAGTAGCTTAGCCCCGGCAGGTAGGCAACGTAAAACGCCCGCCCCTTGCCCGCCTTGTTCAATGTCGCAGACGGCAGCTTATCCTGAAACACGCTCAGAACCTCTGCCCCCTTCAAGTCGACTTTGCTACGAGCACCAAACACGGGCACCTGCTGAACCCCGTACGGTATCCCGATCAACAGGGTCGTGCTGCCCAGCGGTTTGGCGAATGGCAAATCCTGCTTCTCAAATCGAATGACTTCCTTGGCCTCCTCCAATTCCTTCTCTTCGACGCCCAGCAGGCTTCGCAAAATCTTGTTCGGCTGATTGAACTCGTCGTACATGCCGGCCCCCGCCGTGGCGACCAACGTACCGCCCGCGTTGACCCAGTCGGCAATCGCCTTGGATCCCGATCGGCTCACATGCCGATCGCACAGGTGCAGGACCCTGTAACTCTTCAGATCGTCGCCATCCACCACGAAATCGAGCGGCACTTGCTGATGGCGAATCGCAATGTACAGCGTGCGCTTGGCGCAGTCGAACGGCGCGCGATGATCGTCCCACACATCGGCGGTCTCGCTGCACCAGAGGCCGGTCTGGGCGGGCAGGACTTGGCCGTCCTGGATGATGTCCTCAAACGTACCAAGCTCGTGCAGCCCCTTGCGGACTTCCTGGTACATCGCCGGCGAGCTGCAGTGGTTCTCGGTGTAGGCGTGCTGCACGGGGCGGAACTCGAACAGGTTCAGCACCTTGGCGCCGTGAGCTAAGTCGCCGTAGAACTGTCGGCGCCAGCTCGCGGGGGTGTTGCCCGGCGTGTGCGGCATCACGTAGTAGTGTATCTTCGCGCCCGGCTTGTCTTTGATGGCAGCGCGGAACATGTCGAGCATGATGAAGTTCATCTGCTGACTGCCGACCGGGACTTGCCAGATGTAGTCCTCGCCCCAGGGCATGGTCATGCCGCCTTCGCGGAAGACCGAAATCCAGTGATGCGTGTCGCCGAAGTACATGTGGGCATGGTGCGGCGAAAAGTTGGCACCGACGCCCGCGTTCGGCAGATATTTCCGCACGATGTCGGTCTGGTCCTTGAGCTGCTTGATGCCGTAGCGGAAGCCGTAGATCTTCGACCAGTGGAACAGGCCCGGATTCGTCTTGGCGGTCGCCGGAGCGGGGTCGTAGCGGATCTTGTCCCAATCGTTGCCCGCGGCCGGATCGACGTCGCTGGGCTTCATTTGCTTGCTTTGCAGCCAGGCGCGGAAGCCTTTGTCGTCCTTGGCTGGAGGCAGGGCCAGGCCGATTTCATCGCCGAGGCTGACGACCGCGATCTTGTCGGCACGTTTTTCCGCCTGCAGCTTCTTGCAGTACGCCTCAAGGCCCATGCCGATGGTACGCACGTCGAAGTAGCCGCGGATCAGGCCTTCGTGGGTCAAGTCGTCAATGCCGCTCTTGCCGAGCGCCGTTGCGCCCATCAGCTTGATGAACTCGTCCAGGGCAGCCGTATATTTTGCGTCCGTCGGCCTGGGATCGAAGGTGGAGCCGTAGACGGGAGTTCGCTTCGGAGCGGCACCGTGGACCTTGTGCTTCTTCAGGTGACTGACGAGATCGTAGAGGATTTCTTCGCTCAGGCGGATTCGCCGCGAGTAGCGCGTATCGCCGTCGTAGGCAAGTTGCACGTTGCTCTTGAGGTCGTTGAAACGTCGCAGCGATTCGATCTTGCCGTCAGCGTTCTTCAGGCCGAACTCCAGGTCGAAATGGAGCGCCTTGCCCGCGGCGGTCAAGTTCCATTGGCCGTCGCTCAAGGTATCGAGCAGGCTGCCGACTTCGATCCAGTCGCTCGACGAGCCAGACTTGGCAGGGACAGTCTTCGTCTTCCAGTTGCGGATGTGGATCCAGTAGGGCGAATGCTCGACGCCGTGGCCGATCGTCAGAGTGAGGTCGCCGCCGCCGGGCCGGTTGTGGACCTTGAGGAACACATCGCCTTCCTGCGTCAACATGCCGTCGAGCGGCAAGTAGGCTTCCTTCGCGATGCGGTCTTTGACCTGGGCTTGATCGCTGGTCAGCATGATGAGATCGACGTTGCGCCGCCCCGCAGGCTCGGGTTGCTTGCTCGCGATGAGTGTGAGCGTTGCCTTGCCGGCTTGCAGGTTGACGAGTGCGTCGTGGCCTTCCCAGACAAGGTTCTCGACCGCGCCCCACGGCCAGGCGACTTCCTTTTTCAGCTTCTCGCCAAAGCCCCAGATGCGCAGATTGTCGCGGGAGCCATAGAGACGATCGAGCACCTTTTTGCCGTTCTGTTCGATGACCAGACGGAACTGCGCCTCGAAGCGGTAAGGCGCCTCGTAGCGGGCCAGTGCCAGGTAGGGTCCGGCCTTGGGCACGACGACATCGAGCTTCGCGCTAGTCATCTCCCCCTGCTCCGGCGCGCCGAGGTAAGCCTTGCGGCTCAGGAACGAGTTGGCGAAGGTGGCAGCATAGTAGTTGGTGCCGAGCGTCTTCGCCTGCCAGCCCTTGTCGCCCTTGTCATCGGAGCGAAACTCCTCGGCCTCACAAATCAGCGTGGTCTCGGCAACCGCCGTAACAGCCTGGCCCTTCGCGCGAAATGCCTGGGCCGCCTTCGTGAAGTCCTCCTCCTGGGCACCAGCCCGAGAAACGCCGAGAGACAAACCCAGCAGAACAGCGATGACCGTCAGATGAAAAGATCGCATGCTTTGAAATCTCCATGATGCGTTGAGTGATGACCACTGTGAAGCAAAAGGTTGCCAAGAAAATCCTGCGTGAGAACGCGTCCCTCGGCGGCGTCCTGAAATCTTATTCCTGGAAGGCCGGCGTGTAGCAACCGTCCGAGTCGGCGCTCAAAATCTGAACTCAAGGCCGTTCCCGATCAGAATGATCTTGCCTCGCTGCCTCGCGATTTACGGTTTCATCCGGGACTCAAGGGCGCAACAATGCAACACTGCAACGTCTTATAGGAGGAACCCGATGCCACCAAGTCTCGCCGTCGCTTGCCCTTCGTTTTCAAAGAGTGCTGTCGTCCGTTAGCGATTGTTTGCAAGCAGGCGAATTCTCGATGCACACCGACCTCTTGCTCCACGGCTCCGAGGCCAACCAATCGACACGCCGTCGCTGCGGGCTGACGTTACGTTACGCCGCCGCCCAGCTGCACCCCTATCTGGACTGGAACCAGAAAGGCGTCTGGGTGAGCGGCGACGACCCAAGTGGACACTGGGCCAACCGTCCTCGGCCGAAAGAGGATTGATGGGGTCCGTGAGGATTCCCTGACCGCCTCGGGACAGCGGTCTGTTGAAATAGCGCGGCAGTTGGCGGGTGAACCTGAGGGAAGTGCACGACCTGATCAAAGCGACGAAGCTCGAACTCGATCGGCCGGCGATTGAGACGTTGAATCAAGCGAGCGACTGGGTCTGATCTGCCGACGCTGGCTTCGGAGCTTTGGCGCACTACCCTAATATTCAGAAGGCAGAGCATCGCCTCCTGGCGACTCGTTCCCGAATCCACAAAACTTCAGAGGTATCTCATGGCTAAACAATGGTTGACATCTCTAACCTTAACGTTTTTGATTACGCAAACAGCTCTTGCGCAGCCGGTGCGTAAGTTTGAGGACCCCGGTTCCCCACCCTTTAAGGTGTTGAAAACCGGCGAGAATCCGCCGCTGGATGTGGATAGCAATTATGTGATCGGCCCCGAATACACACCCGCCCCTGAACGCAAGGCGGTCGCAGGTGCTCCTCAAGGGAAGGTGAAGCAATTCACGATCGATTCGAAGGAGACCAAACTCTTCAACCCAGGGATTGCCCGAAAGGTCTTCGGAAAGGTGAATCCGAAGAACCCCAAGACTCTGATCGTCGAAACCCACACCATCGACTACAAGCGTCAGATCACTGTCTACATCCCTGCCCAGTACAAGGCGGGCAGCGACGCGCCGTTCATGGTCATCCACGACGGTCCCAGCGGCAAGCCGAACATGCAGCTCCCGCAGATACTCGACAACCTGATCGCGCAGAAGCGTGTGCCGCCGATCATCGCCATTTTCGTCGCCAACGGCGGCGGCGACGCCCAGGGGCATGAGCGCGGTAAGGAATATGACAACATGTCCGGCCTGTTTGCGGATTACATCGAAGCCGAGGTCTTGCCGCGCGTGGAGCAGAACTGTGAGGTCAAGCTGACCAAAGACCCCGACGGTCGGACGGCCATGGGCAACAGCTCCGGCGGATCGGCCGCCCTCATCATGGCATGGTATCGCACGAATCTTTACCATCGCGTGCTGACCACTTCAGGCACCTTCGTGAACCAGCAATGGCCCTTCAACCCCGAGACGCCCGGTGGCGCCTGGGACTTTCACGAAACGCTCATACCGAATAGTCCGAAGAAGCCCCTCCGCATTTTCATTTCCGTGGGGGACCGAGATTTATTGAACCCCAACGTCATGCGCGACGGCATGCACGATTGGGTCGAGGCCAACAACCGCATGGCCAAGGTGCTGAAGGCCAAGGGCTATGAGTACCAGTATCTTTTCTGCCGCAACGCTGGTCACAGCATTGGCAATGCTCAGGCGCAATTCCTGCCGCACGCCATCGAATGGGTGTGGAAAGGGTATGCGCCCAAGAAGAGCGAGTGAGCTGAAATACGCCAGAACGTGGCCGGGATCGGTACTCCGACCCCGGTGGCCCATGCTTGAACTCATCCCCCACGCCGCCGACCTTGGGGCGCCAAGTTCCACCGGATTTCGTCTGTGCCAACGCGGGTTCGCCGGGGTCGGAGTACCGACCCCGGCCACGGTCCTTGCTCTTAACGCGGGCTTCGCCCGCAACCCTAAAATGCGCATATTTTCTCTGTGCCCGGCAGGAGATTGAATTGAAAACGAGTTTCATTTTTGACAACTTGCAAACCAGCGCTTTTCATCGCCCTGCCTGCTGGTCCGCTTTATAGAGTTCGTTTCACCTGGAAAAATCCAAGGTTTGTTAGCCTCAATGAGGCATAAAGGTAAAACTCGTTTCTTCAATTATATGAACTTGAAACTTCTCCGCAAACGCAGGGGAAGTCCAGACGAAAGATACTATTCTATTTCTATTCCTTTTTTCCTCCGTCGCGGTAAACTCACGCATCGAAGAACGACGACCCAGGAGGAGGTTCCCATGTCCGTCCGACGCATCGAATCCATCGCCGCACTTTGCTTGCTCTGGTTCGTGCAACCGATCGCGGCCAAGACTGTCCCCGATTTGATCCAACGATTGCAGGACGAACGTCCCGAAGCGCGGCGGCAGGCGATCGACGAACTGGCCAAAATCGGCCCAAAGGCGGAACCGGCCATTCCACGGTTGGCGAAATTGCTCGAAGACGACCACAATGGGACCTACGCGCTTGACGCGTTGGTCAGCATTGGCGTCGCCTCCGTGCCCGCCCTGACGGACGTTTTGGCGAACAGCAAGAACGGCAACGCACGACGCTGGGCGGCCGTCGCCCTCGGCGAAATTGCGCCGAAGGCCAAACAGACATCCATTCCCGCGCTCGCGGCCGCGCTGACCGATCCCGATCGGTCGGTGCGATCCTACAGCGCCAAGTCGCTTTCGAACTTTCGCGCCGACGCGAAACCAGCGCTGGCGGCTCTCGTGAAGGTTCTCGACGATGAATACGTAGAGGCTCGCCAGCATGCCGCGTTGGCGTTGGGCCACATCGGTCCGGACGCCAAACCGGCCCGCGATGCGCTGACGAAGGCGCTCGGCGACAAGAGCTACATCGTTCAACTCCACGCCGCGTGGGCGCTCGAACGGATCGGACCGGAGGCGAAGTCCATCCCAGGACTCGTCGGCATCGTTCGCAACGGCCATCCCCTGGCGACACGCGATCGAAGCGTTGATGCGCATCGGGCCGGCGGGCGACGACGCGATCGTGAAAGACGTCGTCCCGCTGCTCATCGATCAGGTGCAAGAGCCTGCATCCCAGGGGTTTGTCTTAGGTTGTTTGACAACGCTCGGTCCCAAAGCCAAAGCCGCCGTCCCGGCGCTGTGCAAGACGCTCAAGGACATGGAGTGGCTGGGCGGAAAGCTCGACGTCATCGGCTCTCTCGGCGCGATCGGGCCGGACGCCCGCGCTGCGGTTCCTGACTTGATCGAACTGGTCAAGAAGGAATTCGCGGACCTCGGCAGCGTCGAACGCGAACGATGGATTGAAATCCGCAACGAATCAGCATCGGCGCTCGGTCGAATCGGCGCCGACGCCAAAGCGGCCATTCCCGTTTTGCGCGAGATGATGAAGCAGGACGATTCGCCCCTCTTTCGCCGGCGAGCGACGGAAGCCATTCGCCTGATCGAAGCGGCCACGAAGCCATGAAACGGGAAAAAAATGGGACAGACATTGAGGCCTGAAAATTTCCCTTGCAAGAAACGGCGTTCATGTGAGCGGCCAGTGCGTAGTCCCGCAACAGGTAGTAGAAGCACGGAGGGGGTGTCTCTATGTGAGCGCGACGAATGCGCGGTTCACTTGTTTGCTGCTGGTCACTTTCCATCTCCGATCACGCTCACATCCTTGAGCCGGATGTTTCCTTTCACCGCTCTCATTTGCGTGAGATCGAGCGACTGGCGATGGGTCTGCACGTAAAGGCCGACGAGCTTCAACGGGTAGTCGAGGATGCTATCGGCATTGCTCTGCCACTGGCCGATGCCGGCGCCTGGTTCGATGTGCCGCGCGGGGGATTCTCTGGTTAGCGGAAAGGTGACGAAGCACCAGCCATCGAAGTCAATGGTGGCTTGATTGCCCCAGTCGCCGCCATCGAGGTCTTTGGAGGAGCACCAGCGCTCGCCCTTGGCATCCTCGATCTCCCAGAAAATGCGACCCCAACTGCTGTCGCCTTTGACCCACACGCCAACGGTGTGTGGCTTGCCGGGAATGGGCAGCGGCTTCTTCAATCGCAGTGCGGTGGTTTCGCCGACGACGTGCGGCACTTCGCCTTCGCGCTTAAGTTCCAGTTCGAGGCACGCGCCTTTCTCGGTGTCGTTTACCTGACGAAGGTCAAACTTACCTGGCCGCCGCAGCGGCGTGGCGATCGTTTTTTCATCGGAGACGAGTTGCCATTGGGCCAGGTCATCCATGCGACTGATGACCTGCGTCAGGGCGGGAGGCTGATGGTTTGGGAAGGCCCGCTTGCCTGCGGTGATCTTCGTCGCGGCACCCGGACTGATGATGTAGTTCACAGCACTGGCGGCAGTGATGGTGAGTCGCTTGCCTTTCGTTTTCAGCGAGCGCTCCCGTCCGTAAAACTCGACCTGCGTCACGGCGGTATCGGTTGGGAAATCCAATTCCATCTCGCACTCCCCGCGCGGCGTCCAGAGCGCGTAGATGCGATCGTTGCCTCGCTCGAACTCCAGTGCGTTCGCGCTCGATGAGCCGGTGGGCATCTGCCGAACGAGCTTTACGCTATCGAGCACCTTCGTGAGCGTGGCGAGTGCGACATAGGCGGGCTTCGGGTAGTGCAGTGGGTTGCGCTGACACAGTCCCGATGCTCCCCAGAGCGTGTCATAGTAGCAGTTGCCTACATCTTCGATCCCGGCTGGTGAGATTGTCGGGAAACGGTACGCGAGACCGATGAGCATATCGCGTGCATACCACTCCGCATGCCGCTGGGCGCCGAGGTCGCGCTCGGCGCGGCTAGTGTACTCAAAGCAGCCGGCCAATGGGATGTTGTCGTAGCCGAACTTCCGCGCGGTCTCGCCCATCAGCCAGATGCCTCCTGTGGTGTTCGGGTTGAGTTTTTCCGGCGCGATGGTCTGGCCAGTCGTTTCACTGCCGAGGTAGTCGATGAGTTCACGAGGGAAGCCGCGCCGCAGCAACACGGCGATCATGCCGGAGGAACCACCGCTGTTTCCCGCCATGATCTTGAGCTGAGGGAACTTGGCGCGAATGAATTTAGCGGCCTTCACTCCCAGCTCGAACAGTTCATCTTCGCGCGCAGTGAGCGCGGCATTGGCCACATACTTCTCCCCATAGATCTCCGGAGGATAGACGCGCGGGTCGTAGCTCTCATGAAACAGGTTGATGTATTGGCAGTGGGGGAAGCGCTTCAACATCACGCCAATGGCCAGCTCGGCACGTTTCTCCGCTGCGGGCCAGTCCTTGAGATCTGCAAGGCGGAAGGGCCACTGGATCTGATTGAGCGAGAACTTCCATTCCGCAAAGTCCTTCTCGCTGGCTTTGGTCCAGGACATCGTCGTGCGCCGGAAGCCGGCCTTGAACAACATCGGTCCAGCCACCGCCGGATCCTTGGTCGTGTTGTGGACACCACTGAACCACCAGGTGCCAAACGGCGATTCATAGCCAGCCGTGCGTGTGTCCTTGCCCAGAAGCGCAAAAGCTGCCTCGTGCTTGAGCAGAGTTTGTCCTTCGGCATCCGCGAGAGTCACGTTCAGTCCATACCAGCCGAGGTCCGGCATCGTAAGCGGCACGGTAATATCGGCTTCGCTGCCCACGGCTGCAAGCTCGACCGTCTTCGCCTTCTTGACGAGCACTCGGCCATCGATGCTCGTGATTTCCCAGCGCAATTCGTACCGTCCCGCGATGTTCGCCCGAAGGGCGAAGGTTGTCTCGGGCGTCTCATCGTTGTGGAAGATGTTGCCGGGCTGCGATTGTTTGAGCCGCAATTCCGCGGGAGCGCGTTCCAAAGTCACCCCGAAGATATGCACGGCGCTGGTCGAGGTCGCCAGCGGTATGCGCCGACGATCATTTTGCACGTCCAGCCCGCCGCACTTGCCAAGAAACTCGAAGTCGAGATACGGCCCGATTTTCATGGGAGCATACGAATCCTTCTGATCGGCAAGGATGTCCAGGATGTCGCCTGCCTTCAAATAAACCCGCACGAAATAGAGCGGCAAATTGATTGTTTTCTGGTCGGCGGTGGTGTATGGCACGCTGCCCACTATCTCGATGCCGTCGCCAGGTTTCTCGTCGCCTCGAGGCAGAGTGAGCGTCGTATCCGCGATGGCGCCGCCGCGGCCCCAGATGCCGAAACGGGTCAGCCGCGTGGTCAGCACGGGATCTTTTTTGACATCCGGATCCACCGCGCACAGCACCCAGGCCCGATGATAAAACGCCTGCGGCACCGAGAAGTGCAGCGACTCCTTCATGCCGTCCAGCGACGTGCGCGAAGTGTTCTCGTTTTTCTCCAGCCCCCGTCTTCCCTGCATGACCTTTGCCATGCCGACATCCGCATTGCCGGCGCCGTCCGCCACCACCATCGGCACTTTTTTGACCTGCTGCGCACCAGGTTTCAGCGACACAGTACCGTCCTTCATCACGCCAGGTCGTGCGATACGCCGCACATCCAGCGGCAGGAACATGCCCGAGTTCGCGCGCGTGAACATCCGTGTGCTGCGCACTCCGCCGAAGGCCTCCAGTCTGAAACTCACCTCGCTGAGCCGGCTTTCACTCGCCACCCGACCGCAGTAGCGTCCATCCATCCACAACTCTGCCCCCGCAGCATTCGCACGTATTTCCAGCGGCACCCAGCACTCTGACGCAGCGGGCAGCGTCTCCCACACCTTGGCCAGATCCGCCTGCTGGGCCTCTGTGTAGCGTTTGAGATACGGCCGACTGTGATATTGAAACCGCAAGTCCGCGCCGATGAACTCGATCCAGCCATCGGCCATCGGCACCATCTCCGGCGTCTTCTTGCCGTTTTTTTCCACAGTGCGCTTCAGCGTATCGGCTTTAACAGCGCCTAGCAGTGTCTGGGCTTTTCCATCGGCAAACTTGAACATCACGGCGAGCTTCCCCGTCCTGCCGACGCGTAACTCTGCCGCCACGGTATCGGCATCCTTCAAGGTGAGCGTCTGAGCTTGCAATAGCGCGGGCAGAAAGACCAGCGCGGCGAGCGTTGCCAGTGGCGCGAGCAACAGGGCTGCGAGGGTGATGAGGTGTTTCATGCGGCGGTATAGTCCGCGGCAATAGCGCAGGTTGCTGTCACCAAGAAAAGTGAGCATCGAGAGTCCTTCCGGTGGGGTGCCGGCAAGCGGGAGGTTGGGTGATGATACCAGATGATTCGGTGAATGCAAGGCGTTCGTGCCGTGATGGGTTCAGGGCACGGTTCAGGGTTCGCCCGACCGCTTCCACGCGGCCGAAGCACCTCGTCTACTGCCAAGCAAGGTTTTTTGCAACGGATATAACCTGGGTGGATCGTGAAGAAAAGCGTTACGGCCCTCGTCGCCGAGAGTATACTACCTTCCACAGTCAGTACGCCCCACCCCCGCGGCGCGAAGCGTTTTTTCTTCCACCGTCGCATTCGTTTAAGGAAGGCTTCCAGCCATGCTTAACACTAACACGTCAGCAACAGTCGTCCTCACGCTGGCGTTGTGATGAGCGACAATTATTTTTGTGTCTAACGACAATTATCGGAATGACGCAAGTTGTCGCAGCGTGGCAATGTTTTTCTCGTCCAATACGCCCTCAGCTAGCGGCGCAGGGCGTATTGGACGAGAAAAGCATGCTGGGAGTTAAGGCGAGTCGGTAATTGTCGCTGACCGGAAAAATAGTTGTCGCCAATCAGGACCAGCACGACAAGAATCCCAAAATGCCGAGCTAGGAAGAACTGATCCGCCAGCGCGACGCCGTGCTCAAGAAGCATCCCAAAACGATCATCATCGGCGCCCATATCGGCAGCATGACTTTCGAACTGCAAAAGCTAGCCGAGACTTTCGACCGCTATCCGAATTTCCACATCGACACTTCGGCCCGGCTACGCATCCTGGGCCGGCTCAATCCCAAGGCAGTCCGAGATTTCTTCGTGAAGTACCAAGATCGCATTCTGATCGGCACCGACTCCAGCGTGCTGTCTGGCGTCCGCGAGGGCGATGCTGACGGGATCAAGAAATGGCAAGACAGAACGGCTCGTTTCTACAGCCGACACCTGGAATACTTCGAGACGGACCATATCAATCTGATGGAGCCCTACGGCTATGCGAAGGATTGGCTTCGCCTGGCGGGCGCCAAGCTTCCTCCTGACGTGCTGGAGAAGTTCTACCACGGCAATGCCGAGCGTCTGATCCCGGCCTTGCGACCGAAGCCGGCCGAGCGAAAACCGGCTTCACCCTGATCCCAACGGTCAGCCTTGTTCGACGGAAATGGCGTCAACATATTTGCCAAATGGAGACATCATGAGGTTATTTCGATCCTTCCTCGTTTTGCTTTGTCTCGCATCACCCTGCTACGCGGGAGACAAAATCTTCAAAGAACCGCCTCACGCCGCAGGAATGGGCGAGAAAATAACCTTGAGCTTCGCCGTGACGGAAGCCATCGATGTGGAAATCGCCGTGCTCGATGGCAAAGGCAGAATCGTTCGGCACCTGGCAGCCGGCGTCCTGGGAGGCAAGAACCCGCCGCCCGCGCCGTTGCAACCGGGGCTGGCGCAGAAAATCCTGTGGGACGGCAAAGACGATCTGGGTAAACCTGCCCAGGGCGGCGCCTTTCAATTCCGCCTGCGCGCGGGAACCTCCGTGCAGTTCGGCCGACTGATCGGCGACAGTCCGTATACCGGAAGCGTCGTCTCCATGCCTTACCGCGCCCCAGTTAACGGCCTGGTCACGGACGCTGATGGCAACCTTTTCGTCCTGATGATGTCCGCGGTCGGCAGCCACGGCAACTCCGGCATGTGGCCTTGGCACCTGCGCAAGTTCGATCGCGACGGCAACTACCTCAGAACCGTCCTGCCGTACCCGCCCTCAACCCGGCCCGACAAGGCCAGCGGCTTTCGCCTCCTGGGCGTGCCCGATCAGTTTGTGCCGTCGCTGTACACAAGCCTGTATCCAGTCTTTGCCGTCCTGGGCAATGAGATCGTGCCACGCTTGCACAAGGGACGAATCGCCTTTGTCCACAGTGAAACCCGACAGATGAATTTTCTGACGCTCGACGGCAACAATCAACTCAAGACGACAACGATGTGGCCGGCCGCGTCCAAGCTGAAGTGTCCCAACTGGCTCGACATCCAGACGGCATTCTCCGCGGATGGCCGATATGCCTATTACGCCAACGTCGCCGGCACCGCCTATGACGGCAAGCAGCCGGGCGACATCGATCGCGATTGGCCGCAGGGCCGCATCTATCGCCAGGATCTGACGCAGGCAGATTCGGTCCCGGAAAAATTTTTCGACCTGACGCTGCCCGACTGGGAGACGTCCAAGTACTGGATGCCCAGCGCCTGGGACAAGAAGACCGCGTCGGCCGGCATCGACGTGGACGCCAAGGGCAATGTGCTGGTATGTGATCTGGTCAATCACCAGGTCGTCGAAATCAGTCCAAACGGCAAACAGTTGAGTGCCACGCCGGCGCCCTGGCCTGATCGCGTGCTTGTGTCACGCAAAACCGGCGACCTGTATGTGATCTCGCGCAAGGTTTCGCGCGGCGCCGTCCCTTCCGGTACACTGACCAAGATCACCGGCCGTGGCAAGGACGCCAAGATCGTCGCGGAAATGTCACTGGCGGGAACCATCGGCGGCGCCTACACGCTCGATGAGACCGGCAAGCTACCCGTCCTCTGGCTTGCCGGCAACGTCCCGCTCGACAAGAAGATCGCGGAGGTGACGGTTAGCAAGCTCGTTCGCATCGAGGATCGTGGCGAACAACTCGTCGTCACCGGCGACCAATTCCTCAACCGCGACGCCAATGCGATTGGCTTCGTCTCGTATATGGCTGTCGATCGCGAGGCGGAACTGGTCTATGTGACCCGAAGCGGTACTCTGGTTTGGCGTTATCACGGCGAAACCGGCAAGGGGGAAACGCTGCCGATCAAGGCAGTGGACATCGCCATCGGTCCCGGCGGTGATATCTACGCCTGGGGCACCGGCAGCTGGGAGGGACCCATCGCACGCTACGGTCGCGATGCGCAACCCAAGCCGCTCGAGGCGACCGGCAAGCACCTCTTCGGTTTCCTTTCTGGTCGTGCCGGGCGCGGTCAGAGCGTGTGCGGACTCGACGTTGACCTCAACGGCCGCGTTTACGCAACCTTCGGAAGCAATGACTGCCATGTGCGTGTATACGACGAGAAGGGCAAGCTGGTCGATTTCCCGCGCAAGCAAAAATTCGCGATTGAAGCGGGCCGCGGCGATGTCCCCGCAGCGGTCACCGGCGCCGTCGGATACGGCGGCAGCGTCCGCGTCGATCACGCCGGCAATATCTATCTCCTTCAGCAAGGGGTTCCGAAAGACTTCCCCGTGCCGGCAGGTTTCGAGAAAGACGAAGGCTATCGCAATTCGCTCGGCACCATCTACAAGTTCCCTCCGACAGGCGGCGAAGTCAAGGCGGTCAACCATACCGTGAAGGAAGTGATCGGTGCCGTGGCCAAGTACGCCGGCTGCGGACCGATCAGCCGCTGGAACGCTGTGGGTTCCTGCGCCTGCACTCGCCCACGCTTTGACGTCGATGGTTTCGGCCGGCTCTACATCCCCAACGCCATCACGTTCTCGGTCTCCATGCGCGACAACGCCGACAACGAAATCGTGTCCTTCGGCGGCTACGGCAACTACGATTGCCAGGGACCCAAGAGCAAAGAACCGACGCCGACGATCCCGCTCGGCTGGCCCGTGACTGCCGGCGTGAGCGATCGTTTCATTTACGTCGGCGATGCTCTGAACCATCGCGTTGTGAGGGTCGATAAGAAGTATGCGGCGGCGGTCACGGTCAACGTCGCGCCTTAACGCCCGCTTGAAACCATCACGACGGAAATCGTCATGAAAACAATTGCTGTTGCCTGGGTTGACTGGGCTTGTCCTGGTCACGGCAGTCTGGCTAGCGTCTGGGCAGGCAGTCTCGCCGACCAAGATTTCCTGGAATGGGAATCTCGCGACCATCGAATGGACCGAGCCGCTCGTCGATCCCAAACTGGCCGAAACTGTTCCATAATCTGCGAGCAAGCCGGGAAACCGAATTAGCGGCGACGTATCCTATTCACGTCGTTTGCGAATGGATCGGCAACACGGCGGCGATTGCGGCCAAGCATTATCTGGTGGTGCGGGAAGTGGATTTCGAGCGTGCATCGAGAGGCGGCGCAAAAAGCGGCGCAGTTGAGGCGCACAAACCGGCGCAGCAAGCGTCCGCACGGCTTCGCATGGATTCGCAAGATTCGACTCAACCGTTGATTGATTGCGAAGATATGCCAATCCATGCGACTGCGTGCGGAGATACGAAAAACAACCTACTACCCCCAAGGGGACTCGAACC
>SIAQ01000135.1 GCA_009697105.1 Gemmataceae bacterium
TCCTCGTTGAATACGGGATTTCGCTTATTGGTTCGGCCCCAATCCTTTAGCCGTTTGCGATCATCGCCGATTTCCTGACTGTTGAGGTTGGTGACATGTTTCTCGATCTCCTTGAGGTCGAGCTTCATGTTTTGCAGCACGCGCTGGGTGATGACGGTCGGCAGGAAGCGATTGAGCGTCTGCTCGGTGCAGCCGTAGGGGTAATCGACGAGATACGGAATCGCATCGATCATCGCGCCGGCGAGGGTCGGCGAGTAGCGGACTTCGAGCACGCTTTCGTTGACCCGGCGTTCGGCAGGGACGCTGAACGTCACCGTGCCGAGGTTCTTGTCGGGACGAATGACGCCGGTGAACGATTCCATTTTGAGCATGCCGTGCACGAACACGGGGAAGCGCATTTGCATGGCGTCGGCATCGCCGTCGGTGACGGCTTTCATGCGGACGATCGCTTCGCCTTCGCTGATGACTTTGACGCGCCAATCGACGCGTTGCTCGCCCTTGGAAGCGATGGTGATTTCGCGAGTCATCGGATCGAGCGCGGTGAGCGTGCCGCCGTCGAATTCGAGGGTGACGCGGACCTTCTTTTCGGTCTTGAGATAGTTGTGCACGTTTGCGGACAGGACGACTTCGTCTTTCTGCACGAAGAAGCGAGGTGCCTGCATGCGGACGATGAGGTCCTTCTTGGTGACGACCTCGGCTTCGCCCTGGCCGACTTTCGTGCCATGGCCGAGCGTCCAGACGCGAATCTTCCAGGCGGTGAGCTGATCGGGCGTATCGAACGTGACCTGGGCGAGGCCGTTCTTGTCGGATTTCAGTTTCGCGGTCCAATAGGCGGTGTCGGCGAAGTTCTTGCGGATGGTCGGTTCGATGCCGGGATTAGGGCCTTGGCCGTCCCTGGGCTCGCCGTCGCCTTTGGCGTCGGCTAAGTTGAGGCGGTCTAGGCCGTTCTGCTGGCGCAGCATCTGGTACTCGACACCGCCGCCCATGCCGCCCAAACCCATCCCAGCAGCCATCGGCATGCCGCCGCGGCCGAAGTTGGCACCGTCCATGAGGCCATTTTCCATCTCGACCTGCTCGAATTTACCCTTCAACTTCTTGCCAGCCGCCCATTCCTCGATCACGGTCGCGCCGAAGACGCCGAGGTTGGACATGCCGACCTCGTTCTTCTTCATCAACCCGCCTGAATAATAGAGCAAGCTCGATTCGGTCTGTGGATGATGATGGCGGCGCCATTTCCAGAAGAACTCCTTGATCTCCGGCACGTTGGAGCCGCCAGAGATGTACTCGACGCTCTTGTCATACACGCTGACGACTGCGGAGCCTTCAAACGGCTTGCCCTGGTTGTCGGTCAGTTTGAGGTTTACGATGGCCTTTTGGCCCGGCTTGTACTCTTGCTGGTTCGGCATGACTTCGACGTTGACCACGCGCTTTTCCGGCGGCACGATCAACTCGCGCATCTCGGTGTGCACTCGGCCATCGGCGATGGTCATCGCTTCGACAAAGAAGTTCGGCATGTCGCGCTGAACGACTTCGATTTCCTCCTCGATGCTCTTGCCCTTCAGGCGGATAATCTTCGGCGCGAGGTAAACGCCATTGGTCGGACGAGCGAACAGCAGCACCGTGCCGTTGTTCTTGTTGACGTTGATGTTGAGTTTGACCTTCTCACCCGGGTTGTATTCCTTGCGGTCGGCGACGAGTTCGATGTCGTTGAAGCGGAAGCCGGTGGAGTCGAAGCCTTCACCCCGGACGAGGAAGACCTGTCCGCCTTCGATGGTGTTTTTCTTGGCATCGGTCAGCTTGTAGGCCAGACGGAACTGCCCTGGTTTGGCGGCCTTGATTTGCTGAATCGCAGTGCCTTCGACGTTGGTGTCGAGTTTCCAGGTTTGGACGGCCTTCTCGATCGGCTCCTGTTTGTCGTTGTAGGTGATCTGGAACAGCGTCAAGTCACCCTTGCCTTCGACCGCCTTCTGATCCAGCGTTTGGGCGCGGAACATGGCGCGGACGGTGTCATCGGTGCGATAGTGGCCCTTGTCGAGCCAGGTGTAGACCTTGAAGGCTTTGCGCGAGACGAGCACGTTGCCCTGGCCGACGATCGTGCGGCGAGATTGATCGGTCACTTCGGCCGTGATCGTGTACTTATGATCCTGGTTGCCGTGCAGTGTCTTGGCAGTGGCGGTGTCGATCATGACTTCGACTTTGCCGTCGGGCCCGACGGGCATTTCGCTTTCGAGCACGATTTCGGGTTGTTCGAAGTTGCGACCGCCCCACCAGATTGGGATTGGGCGTCGGCAGCCCCATTCCTCGAAGCCGGGGTACCATTCGTAGTCGTTCGCGAACCACCAGTAGCCGTTGCCATACATCCAATCCCAGCGGTCGGTCGGGAACCATCGGCTCGAATGGCTGACGCGGGTGACTTTGTATTTAACGATGGCGTTGGTGACGGGAGCGCCGAAGTAATAGCGCGTGTCGATGCTGGCGGTGATCTTGTCGCCGAGCTTGACCGGTTCGGTCGGGGCGATGACTTTGACTTCGAACTCCGGTTTCTTGTATTCTTCAACGCGGAAGTTGCTGCCGCCGCGCTGGGCACCGAGCGGGCCGGCGTCGTTGATCTGCATGCCGTAGACGCCAAGCGTGGCGCTGCGGGGCAGCGGATACTCGCCAGAGATGCCGCCGAACTCGTCGGCGGTGTAGTTCTGCTCGAAAATCTTCTCGCCCTTCGGATCGTGCAGGCGGACCGTGAAGTTGCGGCCCGCGAACGACGAGACATCGGGCTGATCGTATTTGGAATGTTGCACCCACATCTTCCACTGGACGACATTTTCTGGACGATAGACCGGGCGGTCGGTGATGACAAACGTGCGATCCTGGTTGTACTCGGGATCATGTCGGCGATTGTACCAGACGTTGGTGAAGCCGAGGTAAGCGTGGCGAATTAACCCCGCAGGCTCGCGTTGCTCGCCTGCGGGCTTGGCGGTGGCGACGATGAGCCATTGGTGGTTCGGCGGCAGCTTGTCCTGGCCGAGAATCAGCTTGCCCTCGGCGTCGGCCTTGTCGTTGAACGTCGTGGTGATGACGTTGAACTGATTGACGTTTGGCTTCACTTGCTCGGTGCGCCAGCCGAAGAATTCGACATTGGCGTTCGGCAGCGGTTCGCCCGTGCTAGCGTCGGCGATGAAGTAGAGCGATTGGTTATCGAGCATCTTCTTGACGATGACGGTGTCGTTGACCCACAGCAGGATTCGCGCGGTGTTACCGCCGGCGATTTGGCCGGTGACGAGATAGGCACCGGGTTGGAGCTTCGGCGTCTTGACGGTGACGCGTTCATCGACGTGCTGTGGCCTGGGCTTGAGATCGAGCTTCCAGTCGGCAACTTTGCCCATGATGTATTGCGTTTGATTTTCATAAATGAGCCGATGGCCGACGTTTTGGATATTGGTCTGGTTCCAGTCGGTGCGGTTGCCTGGATTGGCTTTGAGATAGGCTTTGACATCGGCAAGAAGTTTGGTGATGTTGACGGCATGGGCCTCGAAAGCGACTTTGTTGCCGTTGCGGAAGCGGTAATCGAGGATCGATTCCTTGCCGGCGGTTTGCACCTGAACGTTGTCAAATCGGCCCCAGTTGCCGACGATCTGGTCGAGCCGTTTCTGCCGCCATTCGTTTTGGCCGGCGCCGTATTCTTTGATGGCACGCTTCCAGAGATCTGCAGCGCGGGGATACATGCGGCGATCTTCAAACTCGCCGGCGAGGTTGCCAAGCGCCTGTTCGCCCCACACTGTGCGAGCGCGGTCGGCGACGCGGTTGTAAATCTTGATCCAGTTGTATTCGTCGGGAATGGTGAAACGCTTGAGGCCGATGGCGAGCCGGGCGATCGATTCGTTGTCTTTGAGCGTGTGCAGGGCGAACGTGCCGGTCCTCTTTTCGTCGGTATCGTCGGTGTCGTCGATGCCGCCGAAGCGCCAGCCGTAGTGGGCCATGGTCTGCACGCCGAGTTGGCCACGCATGAAGTTCGCGAAGATCATATCGACTTCGTTGGTGCGCCCAGCATCGAGTTCGATCGTTTGCAACAGCAGCCAGCGCCAGCGTTCGCCATCGGATTTGGCGTCGGCGTAGCTTTTGGGCGTCTTGTGCAGGACGGGGTTGCCCTTGTCGTCCACGGGAGCGCCGTTGTGATTGCGATTGCGATGGAAGTAGTAGCCTTCCTCGTAGTCGGGGAGTTTGCTCAGATCGGTGAGGTACTGCAACCGCCAGGCGTCCGCGTAGCCGGCGCCGGTGAGGATCATATTGGCGAAATCGAGGTGCAGCGTCGCCGCTGCGGGACGGTCCGGCTCGGCCTGGGAGTTGTCCATCGCCTGTTGCATGAGCTGCAAGGCGCGAGCGCGATCGCGTTGCAGGCTATTCATGATCTGTCCGCCGCCACGATGTCCGCCGCGTTTGAATTCGCCAGCGATCAGAAAGCCGTAGTGATCGCCATAGGCGTAGGTGCGGGCGGCGGTGGCCAGGAGACGCCAGTTCTTTTCGTGAACCTTGATGACGGCTTCGCGAAACGCATCGACTTCCTCGACGCGCCCGAGCCGATTGAGAGCGTTGATGGCGAGATCGAGATCGGGGCCAACGAGCCGAACGTTGGCGTTGGGATCGAGTGCGAGCCGGCGCAGGCCTTCGTAGGCGACTTTGAAGTTGCCGTCGTTGTAGGCTTTGGTCAGTTTGCCGCGCTGTTCCTCGGGTGTTCCGGTGCCCGCGAGCACACGGAAGACGAGTAGCAGGCAGGCCAACAGGCCGACGAAGCCGCCGATATTTTTCAGATGTCGCATGATATTTTCTCGCCAGAACGAGGTGTTTCGCGATAGTATGATCGAAAGTAAGACGACAAACCAGAGCAAAGCGCTTGGATATTTTGGTACACTGCGAAAATAGTGAATTTTGACAGAAGCCCAGAGGTGAGGTACTCCGAACCTCTGGGATATTCGAGAGCGATCCCAAGGGTTCGGAGTACCTCACCCTTGGGCTTGCACAGTTACCATATGGAATCGACCTATGTTGCAGCGCACTGCGGATGAATTGGCAACGCAGGAATTCGACTGGGGCACGCTGCGCTGGCTGTGCAACGCTGAGCTGCTTCCGGGCACGACGCAGACCGTCGGCGTCTGCGAAATGTTCGCACGTCAATCGAACCCGACTCACTACCACCCCAATTGCGAAGAGATCCTCTACGTCCAGCAAGGTCACGGCAAGCACCGCCTCGGCGACGACTGGATTTCAGTCTCGCCGGGCAGCGTCATTCGGATTCCGCGAGGCATGGTGCATCAACTCGTCAACGAAAGTGACGAGACGATGGTGACGATAATATGTTTCGATTCCGCTGATCGGCAGACCGTGTTTTTGCCGTGTTCAATCCGTGGCTAATTTGATTATGGAATGGTAGTGTTTTCAAGGAGTGTCATTTTCCGTGTTCATTCCGTGTGCTTCCGTGGCTAAATTCTTCGCAGGCTACGCAGAATTACCTCGAATAGTAGTACAGAGGCACGGAGAAAAACATCAGGAAAATGCGTGTCTGCTCTCTACGAATGGATGACTGTGGTGAATGGTCTGGTTAGCCCGGCCAATGTTGGATCGTCGCGATGGCGATGGCCATGACGAGCGCCATGATGAAACCACCGGCGTGGACAAACAGCAAGGCGGTCGAAACCAGTGCACCCGGCGGTTCCGCGTTGAACGACTCGAAGACGGTAGCGATGTGTTGGGCCATGGCCTTGGCCGGCGTTTGCCGCGGAAAAATGGTATGCAGTTCCGCCAGGATTTGCAACGCAGTCTCGCGCGGAATTGAATCGCCGTCGTCCGAGCGAGTCACCAATCCCTCCTGGCCGAGCCGCTGGGCGATGCACGCCATGCGATAGGCGAACGGCGCAGCGAGCAACATCAGGACACCGACCGCGACGATACACCAGGAGTCCGCGAAGTACGCCACGCCAATCAGGCATAGGCCGGTGATGACGCGGAAAACGATATCGAGAACCGGATGCCGTGCAAACAAGACCGCATGAAGGACCCAGCCGCCGTCCAACGGCACAAACGGCAGGAGGTTAAAGCCATTGAGTATGACCGTGAGCATCGCCACGTTGATGACCGTCGGCTCGTTTGCGATCAGCCCGACCACGCCGAGGATGGATCCCGCCACGATTCCTGGTATCGGTCCCGCCAGCGCGACGACGGCTTTTTTCCAACCCGCGACGTTGTAATGCTTCCCCGAAACCGCTGCCCCGAAGAACGGAATGAAAAAGATGCGCAAATTGCGGTACCCGAAACAGCGCATCGCCAGATAATGGCCGGCCTCGTGAAAGGCGAGCACTGGAATGATGATGAGGAGCTGATCCCAGATATCCTGTATCCGGGCTGCCGCCATGTATAACAAGAGCGAGATCACCAACCAAGCAATCGACGCTCCCCACCCGGCCTTCTGTGTATCGAGTCGTTCGAGTTCGTCGAGCACGGCTTGGTCCTGCGGTGCGATGCCTCCTTCTTCAACCTTCAGCTCGACGGGCTTGGTCCTGTCCCTCGTTGTCGGCCAATCGTTTGCTTCCTCGGCATCGACACTTCGCACCCTCGGCGGCAGAGAGTATTTTCCCCGCAGTCTGCTAAACTCGAATTCCATCTCGCAATAGTCGTCCCTCGGAACGTCCACCTCGTGCGAGGCCGGCCCAATTGCCACCGTGTGTTTGCCGGCCGGCATTCGGACGACAACGTCGAACCCCTTCTTCACCGAGCCTTCGCCGACCTGAAGCCCGTCCACGACAATCGGCAGTGTAATCATGTCGACCAGAATCCAGCGGCCCTGTCCTGTCAATCGCACGACGACGTCGCTTCGTCGCGGTGTTTGCCACGGAAAACTCGGCACGCGGAGTTTGGCATCGCAATCCGGACAGGTCAACAGACGGCCTGCCCAGTCGTCGTCAACAATGAGCTGGGACCGACACGTCGAGCACTTGATTTCGATCATCAATAAAACTCGTGAACCATTCAATCTGAATTGGGATGTGGGAAATGGTATCGCATTCTGACGATGCGATCAAGCAAATCTCCCCCGCAACCTGGAATCAAGAAATGCTAGCGACGGACGACACACGTAAGGCGCCAAAAGTGACGGGCCCGCCAAACGTACGACCAGTCGATATCTCGGGAGGTTGGGTATGAACGAAACTCTTCAACCAAAATGAAGGCTTTTGGTTGGTGATAGGCAAGTGACGGACGCGAACTCGGCCGAATCGCACGCGCCCAAAATAGGCATCGAAAAAAACTTCGCCCAATCCGTACAACCTCGTAAGAATTTGCGAACACCAACACCGATTGCGAATAGCCTATCTTCATGGAACACCTTGCAACGACGCTCGCGCGTTACGCTCGCCTGTGGCTGTCGCTGGCCAAGTTCAGCCTCCTCGGCGAACTCGCGTTTCGCACTAACTTCCTCGTCAAGGTCTTCGTCGAACTGCTTTGGCTGGCGATTTTGCTCGTGTTCAACTTCACGATCTTTCGGCAAACGACGACCGTCGCCGACTGGAGTGAATTCGACTACCTCTTTTTCATCGGCTGTTACTTCGCGATGGGCGGGTTGATCGAGACGCTGTTCCTGGAAAATTGCAACGAGTTCGCCGACTTGGTGCGCTCGGGCGACCTCGACTTCTTTCTGCTCAAGCCGATCGACGAACAGTTCCTGATCAGTTGCCGAAAGATCGACTGGGCCTGCGCACCGAATGTCGTGCTCGGGTTTATCGTCATGGCCGGCGCGCTATGGCTCGGCGAACGCCCGGTCACGTTACCAGCGGTGGCGTTGTTCCTGCTGATGTTCGCCTGCGGCGCCGCTTTGGCGTATGGCATGCTCGTGGCCTTGATGTCGGCATCGATTTGGACGATGCGCAACCAAAGTTTGTTTGAAATGTGGTGGCTGTTCACGACGCTGATGCGGCATCCGCGCAGCATCTTTGAGGGGCGCTTGGCGTCGCCCGCGGGACTTTTCTTTTCGTTCGTTGTGCCGATCATGCTGGTGACGAATGCGCCAGCGGAAGTGATGGTTCGGGGAATCGACTGGCGGATCGTGTGCTTCACGTTGTCGGCGAGCGTGATAGCGGTGACGGTGAGCCGATGGATATTCCGATCGGCGATGAAGCGCTACCGCAGCGCGAGCAGCTGATCTATTTCGGTTCTTCGTTTAGCGCCCGCACGGCATCACGCGGGCGCTAAACGAGGAATATTACTTCGTCGCGAATCCATAGAGATGCGATTTCGTGCGAATGTACAGTGTGCCATTCGCGACGGCGGGCGTCGTCATGATCTGTTCGCCGAGGATGTTTCGCGCCAATAGCTTGTATGCGGTCGGCTCGGCAGCGATGACGTAGATGTCGCCTTGGTCACTGGCGGCGTAGATGCAGCCGTTAATGAGCAGTGGCGAGGCGTAGAACTTCGCATCGGGAATGCGTTCCTGCCAGACCTTCTTGCCGGTCTTCAGCACATAGCATCCCGCGTAGCCGCCGTCGTTGACGAAATAGACATGCTCGCCGCGCGTCAACGGGCAGGTGACGTAGGGAAAGTCTTTTTCATTTTTCCAGAGCTGGTCAGGCCGTGCTTCCTTGCCGAAACCGTTGAGCGCGACGGCGGCCATATGGCGATCGCCAGAGCCGTCACCGCTGCATGCGATGAGGATGCCGTTGGCGAACGTCGAGGACGCCACGGTGCGGAGCGGCATCTTGGGAAACGACCACTTCCATGTCCAGTTCACGCCGCCGTTGTCGGGGTCGTAGCTGGTGATGGCGGTCGTGCTGGTGACGATCATCTCGGTCGCTTTACCTTTGCCTTCGAGGAAGAACGGCGCGGAGTAGCAAGCGCGAAATGGTTCGCGTTTGATTTCCCAGGCGGTTTGCCCGGTCTTCTTGTCGAACGCATACAGCGTCGAGGGATTCGCGACGGGCCTTTGCAGAGTTTTGATGTCGTAGTGCGAATCCTTGTCGTTGGCGAAAATCAGCTTGTCCTTATAAACAACCGGCGATGCGCCGGCACCGTGTTGGCTGATGAATTCACCTAGATTTCGGCTCCAAAGCTCTTCGCCCTTCTTGACGCCATAAGCGGTGACGATGTTGTCTTTACCGTTCCAATAGGAGACGTAAACCGCTTCGCCATCGGTGGTCGGCGTGGAGGAAGCGTGCGAGCTGTCGAAGCGAAACTTGACGCTCTTGCCGGGGATGGTCTTCTTCCAGACCTCTTTGCCGTTCGTGGTGTCGTAGCAGGTCAACCAGCGGAGCATGGCGTCGTCGGAGGCACCGTGAAGGAACAAGCGATCGCCCCAGACGATCGGTCCGGAGTTGCCCGTACCGGTGAGCAGGATACTGAGGCGCACATTCTCTTTTGTGCTGAACTTGGTCGGGATGTTCTTATCGTCAGAGACGCCGCTGCCATTGGGGCCGCGAAAGCGCTCCCAGTTGTCCGCGCGCGCGTTATTTTGAGGGGGAATCAGGGCGATGCCAAACAGCATGGCCAGAGCGAAACGAAAAGTGAAGTCGGCCGGCATGTCAAATCCTCGGGAAAGGCAAGATGTAGGGGTGATGGAGAAATTATCGCGGTTCCCGGCCCACGGTCAAGCGATTTTAAGAAAAGCTCACGCAAAGGCGCAAAGGGGAGAAGTCAGCGAGGCCGACGCCTGTAGCCGAATTCGTGAGAATTCGGATTCGTCGCGCAATCGTGAGGCTGCGTAGTTCTCAATAGGCAACGCCGGGGATGCGCCAGCCCAGGCCATCGCAGAGCGGACAGACGAACCACTGATCGGGAATCCCCACCAAAGCCGTCCCCTGGCAGAAGGTACAAGTGACTGCCGTCGGTGGCCGCTTTGGCAAGAGCGATCTGAGTGAGGGGCAATCGAAACCATTCGCTCCAATTGCGATCATATACCAAGCCTTCTCGCGTCGGCGACCTCATAGTTTGGGTCGCCGGACCAGTCCGTTTCATCACAAATCACCCGCCCATCGAACGCAAGATGATACGCCGGTCCCATGCCATAATAAAGATCGACAACATCCTCGCCCTCGATACCGGGTTCCCGCAAGCGTTGCTTCGCTTGCAGTTCACGAAGGATCGGGATCACTTCGGGCGGGATCAACAGTCGGATCGCATGTCGATCTCGGCGAATAGGAGTCATGTGCGTGTCTCCCGTGCTGACGGTAGGCTTCGTAGAATATCCAGGGCAGTTTGATTATTCAGCCTTGCCGCCGCCATACGAAGGATGGGAAATTGCCTTTCCCAAGCCCTGAACCTTCTCGGCGTGCCGCAGGCTGAATAATCAAACTGCCCTGGAACACTTGGACACTTGGTTGCATTCCATCCTCGGCCTTGACCTGCCGGCGTTTATTCGTTATCAACCGCCACCTCCGCGCTTGGAATTGCTGCGCGGATTTGGGCTGGCCGAGGATACGATGACCCGGACGATTGCAGGCGTTATTCTGTTCACTGTCGCGCAACTGGCTATCTTGCCGGGGTGTAGACATTTTCCGCATTCGCAGCAACCCGCCAGCAATCCGAAGAAGATTTACGATGCCGCCAGCGATATCCAAGGCACGGCAGAGCGCATGCCACAGGCGAAAGCCCAAGAGATCACGCCGCCCACCATCAGCTCCGATAATTCGCGTGAGATCAAGATCGAAACCAAACTGCCGCTCGGCCCGCGGTTGCCAAACTCCGTGATCGGTAGGCCGACGGCCCTGTTCAAACTGGAGAACAAGGGCAAGCCCGATGAACCAGCGAAACCGGTGATCATCGGCGCTACGGCTCTCACTTCTATCGAACACGAACCACCCGTAAAGCAGGCCAGTGAACCGCAATCACCTATCATGCCCGTGCAGGCGACCGATGTCAAGCGCGATCACGTTGCCCTGCTGCGCGCACTCGAATTGATGATCACCGATCGGCCTCGCGAAGCCATTAAGTACCTGCAGATCTACGACAAGGACACCCAGGAGATTTTCCTGCGATTGCTGCCGCCGTTGACGTTATTCGTCAAGAAATCGCTCGACGAAATGTCGCCGCAGGAAATCGCCGTCATCGATCAGCAGCTTCAGGGCTTTTTGCAAAAGATTAGGCCGCGCAGTGAGCTGCAAATAGCGCGGATGTGCTATTGCAAGCGCATCCGCGCGTTCGGTGCATACGATGCATTGCCGAATAATCATACGTTCCTCACGGGCGTGGAAAATCGTCCGGGGGAGCTGGTACAGCTTTACGTCGAGTTGAAGAACTTCGTCAGCGAACCGACGAAGGACGACGACTATGTGACGAAGCTTTCCTGCACCATCGAGCTGCACGACAACAACAACCGCAAAGTCTGGTCGCACAGCTTTGATCGCCAGGAAACGACCCATCGTCGAGCGACTCGGCTCACTGATTTTTACAGCAATTACAGTTTCTACGTACCGAATCTTCCGGCGGGCACTTATCAACTGACGGTGCAGATTGTGGACGAGACGTTGCCGGAGTTTCGTCGCATCGCACGTCGAGCGCTCGATTTCCGCGCCTCGCCGATCGCCGGCCAACCTGGCCTGCGATAGACCTATGCCATTTCAGGTTCCCTTCGTTGCGACCGTTTGGCTCTCCGCCAGAATAGTGGATTTGCAGTAGGCCCAGAGGTGAAGTACTCCGAACCTCTGGGATCCCAAAGGTTCGGGGTATCGCTCCCCCATAGGCACCAACTTACGCTCAGCCGCGACACGGTTAGAATTTTCACCACAGAGGCACAGAGGAAATACGAAGAATGGGAAACAAGGAAGACACGCCAGATCGTGAAATTGCTCGTCCCCTACTCCCCGCATTTTCTCTGTGTCTCTGTGCCTCTGTGGTTAAGTTGCGTATTGCTGACATCGTTTCCTTAAGTTGATGCCTATGGGGTTCAGGACACCTTACCCTTGGGCTTTCATTTTCTGGAGGCGAGCCTCGATCTGGTATACAATTACTACGACAGCGCTAGATCGAGAATTTGGCCCGCATTGTAGCCGAATTCGTGAGAATTCGGACGACTTGGGCAAACGAGGGAAGGCCGAATTCTCACGAATTCAGCTACAGGATACGATGTAGCGCTGTCGTATTACATTGGGGCTGATCCGCTCGCCTGGAGAACCGATTGGGGGGACCAATGTCATGAAGAAAGCAGCCACACTCGTCGAATACGGCGTGGAAATTGACGCACGGACGATGATCGAGCCGCCGGACCCGACGAAATTGGAGTTGGAACCGGGCCATCCGGGCGAGCTTGATGTCGCGTATGTTCAGCGGCGCAAGGCGTTGTTCGTGCAATGTCGGCAGCAGCGGTTGGCCGGGCATGAACCGCCGTTGTTCGCCTACAACGCCGAGGAGACGCGCATCTGGCAGGATGTTAGCAGCAAGCTCCATGCGCTGCACGATCTGCATGCCTGCGCGATCTATCTGCAGGGCAAGGGGGCACTCGGCATCAGCGAGAACGAGATTCCGCAATTGCAAA
Organism: Gemmataceae bacterium; assembly: GCA_009697105.1. GTDB lineage: Bacteria > Planctomycetota > Planctomycetia > Gemmatales > Gemmataceae > SIAQ01. The sequence continues at coordinate 12,503 of SIAQ01000135.1, forward strand.
CGATCAGCAGGCAACTCAAAATCGCCAACAACATGCACCTGGTTCCCGCCGAAGGGCCGATCGCGTATCGCACGTTTTACTCGTACATTGCCAAGCGAGGCTTCCCGGTAACGCAGTTCATTCGGCACGGTTCGCACCCTGAGTTCACACCGGAACCGGACATGATCCACGATTGTCTCGGCCACGTGCCGGCGCTCATGAATCCCGATTACGCGGAGGTGCTGACATTGATCGCCCGCGCGGCTAATGCCACGCCCGACCCTCGCCAAGTGCTGGCGCTGAAGCGATTCAGCTGGTTCAGCATCGAGTTCGGCCTGATCGAAGAAGCGGATAGCGTCAAGGTTTTCGGGGCCGGTATTCTCTCGTCCACGGGCGAGATTCCCTTCGCACTCTATTCGAGCAAAGTTATTCGCAGGCCCTTCGTGACGGATGAAGTGATCGCGACCGACTACGACCCATCGCGCATGCAGGACCATCTGTTCGTGATCCCGTCGCTGCCATTTTTACGTAGCGAGATCGAGAGCCTGGTGCGGCGATTTGGGATAGGTGTGGTATAATCCGATCAAAGGAGAAATCGAATGGGCATGACGTACAGTGCCGTCGTGCAGCAACACCGCGAATGGTGGATCGGCTGGATTGAGGACGTTCCTGGCGTCAACTCTCAGGGGCATACTCGTGACGAGTTGCTCGACAATCTGCGCGACGCTTTGGAAGAAGCACTGGAAATGAATCGGGCGGATGCTAAGCCAGCCGCCGATTTCAATATCCTCGGGTTCGACATGATATAATACTACCAATCGCGAATTTGATGGAGAAATGTATTCATGCAACTGATAAAAATTCAGATACCGGATAGGCAAGAAAGCGCCAAGGCACTTGTTCAGCTGAGCGGGCGCGGTCGGATTCTGTGTTTCGCGGACGAGGTCTACATCGTTCCCGAACCAGCATTGGCTCTCCTCAGTGATTTGGGAATTACCTACCTGGAACTCGGTCGCGGAGGTCTCGGATATGCAGAGAAGGCGTTACGAGATGCTACTGCCGCTAAGGTATAACGATGGTCGCCCGATAGAGGAAGAAAATTCCATCAAACGCGTGAAGAGTTGATCGAACGGTTTGACGCGGTTTCTATTACGCCTGGCGCCGTTCATGGAATCTGGATTCACGACGGTACTCGGTATGAAGACGATACACGTCGAGTCGTAGTTGACGTTGAAGACACGGCCGAGAATCGTGAGTTCTTTCTGATTTTCAAGTCGTCGTTATGCGAACGATTCGACCAAATCGAAATCTACGTCGCATCATTTCCGCTGGAAATACTCTAACCCCCAAGATCACTCCGCTCATTTTGGGGCTTGGGAGAAACACCATGACCACCAAAGACACCCTCCCGCTTCGCCGAATCGACCACGTTCGCCTCTTCGTGGGTAACGCTCGGCAGTCGGCTTACTTCTATCGCAACGCCTTCGGGTTCGACGTCGTCGCCTATGCCGGCCTAGAGACGCGGCAGAAGCACGAATCGGGCTACGTCCTTCGCCAGGGGCATATCACCTTCGTACTCGTCTCCGCACTTTCCTGGCGGCATCCCGATTCGCAACGCCTCATCCAGCACGGCGACGGCGTGCAAGACATCGCGCTCGATGTCGAAGATGTCGCCTACTCCTTCAACGAAGCCGTTCGTCGTGGCGCCGAGGCCGTCTCGCCGCCGCAGGCGCTCGAAGACGAGTTCGGCGTCTACGAATACGCCACCATCCGCACCTATGGCGACACGACGCACACCTTCGTCAATCGCGATCGCTACAAGGGCGTCTTCTCGCCCGGCTTCAAGCCGATCGACCCCGAGCGCTACAATCCTACCACCTTCCATCCCGTCGGATTGAAGGCGATCGATCATATCGTCGGCAATGTCGAAGAAGGCAAGATGAACGACTGGGTCAAATTCTATCAGGACGTGCTCGGATTCCATCAGCTTGTTCATTTCGATGACAAGGACATCGCCACCGAATACTCCGCTCTGATGTCGAAGGTCGTCGAGAACGGCACGGGACGCATCAAGTTCCCGATCAACGAACCCGCGAAGGCCAAACGCCGATCGCAGATTGACGAGTTTCTCCAGTTCTACGGCGGCCCGGGCGTGCAACATATCGCGATGGCGACCGACAACATCATCGACACCGTTGTCGCCATGCGAAAGAACGACGTATCGTTTCTGCGTGTTCCAAAGAGCTATTATGACATGCTGCCATCGCGGGTCGGAGCGATCAAGGAGGATATGAACACGCTGGCGGAACTCGGCATCCTGGTGGACCGCGATGACGAAGGGTACATGCTGCAAATCTTCACGAAGCCCGTCGCCGACCGCCCGACCCTGTTCTTCGAGGTAATCCAACGCCGTGGTGCGCGAAGCTTCGGTAAAGGAAACTTCAAGGCGCTCTTCGAGGCCATCGAACGCGAGCAAGAAGCACGCGGCACACTGTAGGCTATTTGCTGGACCTCATAAACTAACGGTAGTCGTTGCTTCCGAATCCCTTATTCCTAAATTTTTGTGAAAGGTTAGTGAATCGTGCAAAATAAACTGATGTTCGCCCTCGCACTTACCCTCGGTATCCCGGTCATGACGCAAGCACAAACCGCAAAATCGACCGAAAAGCCTAACGTTTACCAGTTCAAGGTCAGCAACATCGACGGGAAGACGCTGGACCTTGCCAAGTACAAGGGCAAGGTTCTGTTGCTCGTCAATGTCGCCAGCGAGTGCGGTTACACAGGGCAGTATCGGCCGCTACAGGACTTGTACAAGAAACATGGCAAAGACGGGCTGGCGATTCTTGCGTTTCCGTGCAACGATTTCGGCGCTCAAGAACCCGGCAACGAGGCTGCCATCAAGAAATTCGCCCAGAAACAATATGGCGTTGAATTCGACTTATTCGCCAAGGTGAGGATCGACGGCAAAAACGCAGCTCCGCTGTTTCAGTTCTTGACGTCGAAGGAGACCAACCCGAAACACGCCGGTCCGATCCGCTGGAATTTCGAGAAGTTCCTGATCGGCCGCAACGGTGAAATTCTCGCCCGTTTCGCCGCCGACGTGGAACCGGACAGTGCTGATTTTCAGGACGCCATCCGCAAGGCGCTTGAGGCGAAGTGAGCAGGCGTGTTGCGTGGCTAGTGCCCTGTCCAGACTAAATTTCGGGATAGAGCCGCTTTAATTTTACCCTTGCTTTGTCGATGGTGAATTGCCAATCGACGGCTCGTTGCTTCTTGTTGACACGGGCGGACCACGCAGCAATTTCGGTCTGCAGCGCTTCAAGGTCGCCGATCCGTCGGTCCTTCAAGCATTGGCTGGTCATGCAACTCAATTCACATTCCGCGATGTTGAGCCAACTGCCGTGCTTGGGAGTATAAACGAAGTCGATCCGCCGTACGTAGTCACGGGCCTTCTCGGGCGGAAACGCTTCGTAGAACGCCCCCTTGGT
>SIAQ01000136.1 GCA_009697105.1 Gemmataceae bacterium
CGGCGGACATCAAAATCGCAAGTGCGATGGTTTCCCCGGCTGGATCACGCTCTGGCGTGGCTGGCAGAAGCTTCAGGCCATGGTCGACGGTTATCGCGCCGCCCAACGCAAAACGAAAAAAAAGTTGTGGTAAAACTTAAGGCGCCAGCAAAGGGCATCATTTCCAAATGCCCTTCGCTGGCGCTCAGGCTCTGATCAGACAGAGCCGCGCACGCAGTAAGTGATTTGCATATTCAAACCGCTTACTGCGTGCGCGGCTCTGATACGATTGCCATTCGCTTCTTCCGCAGTACGATGCGCGTCACCTCTGGCTTGCAGAAGAATCGCAGCGGGTGCTGACCAGCCAAGCCACGGCTGACGTGCATGAGCGTCGGAGCCTCGAAGAAGGTGCCGCTATCGTATTTGCGGCTGTATCGGCTTGGGACGAAGACCGACCCGAGCACCGGCAGACGGATTTGCCCGCCGTGGACGTGGCCGGCGAGCATCAAGTCGATTTTGTGTTGGCGTGCCCAGGCGATTTGATCGGGCGTGTGGCTCAGCACCAAGCGGAAGATATGTTCGGGACATGCGGAGAGATCGGGCAGCGGCGTGAACCACGGGCATTCGTTGCCAATCACGATCATCGGTTCGCCGCGCACTTCGATTTGCTGCCAGCTGTTGGCAAGAACGGTGAACCTGGCGCGGCGTAGGCATTTGCGGATAAGCGACACATCGCGCCAGGCGTCATGATTGCCGAGGATCGCGAAGGCGCCGATGTTCCAGCGCAGCTTGCCAAGCATCGGCACGACCCAGCGGTGATGCCATTCGCTGTCCACGACATCGCCGGTAAGCAGGATGAGGTCGGGCGTGCCGTCCTTCATGCAGCGTTCCATGACCCAATGATAGTAAGCGCGATCGGGCGTGCCACAGAAATGTAGGTCCGTCAGGTGCAGGATCGTCAGGCCGTCCCAGGCGTCGGGGATATTTGGCAACGCGAATGTTTTCTCGGTGAACTCAACGTAAAAACATTGATTGAACGGCAGTGTCGAGAGCTTGGCGTCCTTGCCGTTGCCGATCGGCTGATAGCCAAGCTCCTTGGCGACATCGTAAGCGATGGCGGTTTCCTTGACTAGCTGCGGCGCGGGGCGGCGCAGCAGGTAGAGCGTCTCGAAGAATGGCGCGACGCCGAAGCCGATGAACCAACATAGCACGGTGTAGGTCGATAAAAACGATAGCACGATCCCGGCGTTCCAGGTCAGCGAACGCGAGCCGAAAATGTCGAGAATCAGGCTGAAATAGACCGGACCGAACGCGATGAAAAGGACATCGATCTTTCGCGTGAATTTCAGCAACCTGCGAGGCCAGGGCCAGCCGTAGAAGACGTTCAACCCGACGAAGAAGAGGTAGCCATGCCCAATCGATGCACCAGCGAGCAACAGCCACCACGGCAGGGCATCGGCGACAGTTTGAAGGCAGGCGGAGAGTGCGGTCGGGTCCATGACGTTGGTGGTTCCTGCGTATTGGTACTTAGTCCGTAGTGAGGAACGCAAGTTCGCACGGTTGAGATTGTCGCTTTTCCGAATCGATCAAAACATTTCCGAGCCGCGACCGTAAGGGAGCGGCCGACATAATCCGCACGGCATCTTGTCGGCCGCTCCCTTACGGTCGCGGCTCGGAAAAGCGTCAATCTCACCTGTCAGCGGTATATGCCATGGACCACGGACTACTGACGTTCTTTTCACGCTTTGCCCGGTGGCGGACCGACGTTTCGCAGGGCCGTCAGGAGCTGGTCAACGCGAAACGGTTTGAACAGGACATAGCGAAGGCCGTCTTGCTTCGCTTTGACGATAGAGTGTTTGCCGTCGTAGCCAAAACCGGTCATGAGGACGACGTGTGAAGAAGGCTGGGCCTGGCGCAGGGCGCGGTAGACTTCGTAGCCACTGATGTCGGGCAGACTGATATCGGCGAGCATCGTGTCGTAGCGACTCAGCTTGGCGAGGGCGATTGCTTCTTTGCCATCGCGTGCGGTTTCGACGATACAGCCGAGCCGACCGAGGATGCTATGCGCGGATCGGCGCATGCGTTCGTCATTGTCGACGACAAGAACGCGCTGACTGAGCCGGCAGGGTTGCTCGCCGGTCGTGACCAGTTCTTTGCCGGCGGGCGTAATGTCCTCGCCGACGCGGAGGATGCTTTCCTTAATGGTGCGGGCGCGAGCTAATATCAGCTTGAGCGTCTCGGCCATCTCGTCATCGTGCCCGATCCAGCGATCGAGCAGCGACGTGGCCGCGGTGAGGATTTCATCGACGGGGATGCTCACGGACTGGTTGATCGCTTCAATCGAGTGCGTCGCCGTCGCCCGACGTTCGACCAGCAACAAATCGAGCGTGCGCAAGGCGGACGCCAACTCACGGCAGAAAATCTCGCCGAATTGCACTTCGCGCAGGCTGAACGCGTTGACCTGCGGGCTCTCGACATTGAAGGTGCCGAGGATTTCGCCACCTTCACGCAGGGCGATTGTAAGCGAGCTGCGTGCCCCAATTGAGCCTTCGATGTAATGCGGATCCTTGGCGGCGTCGTGGCACACGTAGGTTTCGCCCGTGGCAGCAACCAGGCCCGTCACGCCGTTGCCTTCCGTCTTGGCATGAAGCACCCGCGCCGTCGCCTCGGGCGTCATGCCATCGGCAAGCAGGGGCTTCAGTTCCTTCGTGCGCGGATCGAGTATTCGAATCTCGATGACATCGTAGTGCAAAAGATTGTGCGTCAACTCGCGGATGTTGTGCTTCAAGACCTCGATGCGGTCGTCGTCGGAGATGTCGGCCTGCAAACACGCCAACTGCCGACTGGCTTGATGTAGGGCGTCGAGTTTCTTTTGTTTTCGGCGTTCGGAAGAGACGTCGCGGCAGAGAGCGGTGATGTGTTGGACCTTGCCGACGTCGTCATGAATCGGCGAGAGGCGAAGTTCGATTGCCTGGTCCTGGCGTTGCAGGTGGGTTACCATCGGCTTTCCGGCTAACGCTCCACTCATCGGACTGGAGTTCGAGCCGACGACCTCCGGTATACCCAGCGCTTCGTAGAAGATTCGGCCAACCACCGGTCCGCCGCACCATTCCTCGAACTTGCGGTTGGCCCAGATGATTCGCGAATCGGGTTCGAGAATCGCGACGCCATCGCTGAGAACTTCGAGGATCGCCTGGCTTTGCATCAGAAGCCACGCCTGTTGCTGCTGATCCGCATTCCCAATGGGAAAGTACACACCCGCGAACGATTCCTCGCCGAGATGCGAAAGCGCTTCGGGCAAAGTCTTGGCAGGAACGACATCCAGGCCCGACTCAACGTCGGACAACGACGGGCCAGGTCCGGAGCATTCTCCCGTCACCATCAGAACTCGCGGTTTGTCCGACAACGCGTCACTCCGGGTTTGTGCAATTTTTCACAATCATTATAAAGAATCAACAAAGGGCTACGCAAGCGCAATCCGAATATCTTTTCTAAATTCGCTTTGCAGTCCGCTTTTCTCGTTCCCAAACTCCTGTTTGGGAACGAGCATTCAGGAAACTCTGTTTCGCCTCATTGAATCCATGCGATTTCAGGTGCCGCGAAACGGAGTTTCGAGGACATCGGTTCCCAAACAGGAGTTTGGGAACCAAGTAAGCCTGCGGAATTCTACCCGCGCAGGCTTCCTTCGTCGCCTGCGGGCTTGAAATTGCCTCCATAATACTCTACGCATCCCGCAAATCGAGATCCACATCATGTGCGATACACGCCACGCAATCGCCTTGGACGACAACGCTGGGCGCACGCGAACCGATGAGTGCGCCGGCGGTCAAAGCGTGGACGTAAATCGGTTCGCGGTCGGGGCGTTCGAGAAAATGGATCGCGCCAACTTTCTGCCCGGTTCCGACATCCGCCCCGAGATCGACAAGGCTTTCGTAAATTCCCGATTCGGGTGCGAAGCGGTAGTCGTCGCGGTCGAGCGCCTGGACCCAGCGAGCGGGTTTGCTGCGTGGCACCTTCTCGCCGCGGATGACGTTGAAGTGCACGAGTACATTGCGTAGACCCGACTGGGTAAGCCGATGCACCGAGGGATGCACGACTTCGCCGCCGCCCATTTCCGTGGTGATGACGATCTTGCCCTGCCGTTCCGCTTCGACGGGGAGCAGCCCCGTGCCGGCGATGTCGGTGTAGAGAAACGCGAAGTCGGAGTTCCACGCTTCCGTGCCGGCGGCCATCTGTCGGCATTGAACGGCGTCCGCCACAAGGTGCATATGCGCACACGGCACGAAGTCGAGGCTACGCCCGCCGGTGTGGATGTCAATGACGATGTCGGCCAGCGGAAAGAGAACCGTCGCCAGGTAATGAGCGAGCATCTCCGATACCGTGCCGTCGGCCTTGCCCGGGAAGCAGCGGTTGAAGTTCTTGCCATCGAGCGGCGACAACCGCGTCATCGCCTTCGAGCCTGGAATCGTGAGGCATGGGATCAGTATCACCCGACCGAGCATCTGATCGAGTTTCAACTCGCGGCACAAACGCAGAATCGCAACCTGGCCGGGATATTCATCGCCATGATTGCCCGCGAGGACAAGCGCCGTCGGCCCACGCTCGCCGCAGTTGGCGAGCAACGTGACGGGAACCATCAGATTCGCCCACCCGGCGAGGTTGTACGAATAGGGGATGAAAAGATGCCCGTCCTGTCGTCCTGGCTTGGCCCAGTCGATGGTGGAATGTATCTGAGTGCGTTCCATATGGATGTCCTGCTTTCGATTAACGATCGCTTATTTCCGAGCACATCAATTCTGAATTGGACAACCCAGGAGACCTACGAAAAAACCATTGCGATCCGCGAGATCCGGTCACGGCTTCCAGAACCGCCACAGAGGAACACGAAAGCACACAGATATTGAGACGCGGTCTGACATCAGATTTGAATACATCTTTCAGTCTTATCCGCATTCATTCGTGGCTAATTCCGCAGGGAAAGTGGCATTGTCCGAATATTCTATGCCATTCGCGGTTGTCTGTTTATTCGATGCCCGTTAACGCGGACATTTTCTCGCTTGGATTTCCCACCGGTTTGCCGTAAATTATTTCGGAATAGCCGTTATGCATTTACCGAAAGTCCCTTCGTCGTTCGCGGAGCGATTCATGCGATTCCTTGTTTTGTTCTTCGGCTTAATAGCAATTATCGTCACCGGGGCCGCGAGTGCCGGGTTCTTCGTGTTTGACGCTGCGTTCGTGATAGTCAAGGGCTTGGCAGCGGACCTGGGCCTGGCGTTGAACGAATCCTACGCCGACTCGGTCACCGGGTGTTCGCATACCGACACGGCCGTATTTCTTGGCATCGCAGCCGCGTATGGCTTGGTGGGCGTCATGCTGTCATTCTTGCGCTGCGGCTGGCAGGGCGCGCTGATGCTTACCTTCCCCGCCCTGGCCGCTGCGCTGTTCAATCCCGTCTCGCTGGTTTTCACCGGTTTTCAGGTGCTTGTAGGCCTGCTTAGCTTTCTCGTCTTTCCGCTCCCGCTCGAGACCATGCCGACCAAGCTGGCCAAACGACGCAGCGATGATGAGGACGAGGATTAGTTTCCATCTCGGTCGCTGATGTCGCGTCTTCATCTAAGTAAGTAAGTAAGTAAGTAAGTAAGTAAGAATTCCTACATGCGATTAAGGTGAGCTGCTATGGCGATTGTTAACTGTCCAGACTGCGGCAAGAAGCTGAAAGTGTCTGATGCATCGGTCGGAAAAAAAGTGAAATGTTCGTGTGGCAACGTATTCGTGGCCGATGAGGAAGCTGCCGCCCCGCCAATGCGCAAGCCCGCAGCCGTCGCCGACAAAGTGACTGTCGCTTGCACCGAGTGCTCGTCACCGTTAAAGGTGGGGTCGGCATCGTTGGGCAAGAAGATAAAATGCCCCAAGTGCGCTGCGGTTTTCATCGCGTCGGCCGAGGGCGACGCCCCGCCGCCGATCAAGAAATTCGCCAAACCGATGCCGCCCTCGTTCGACGAGGACGACGTACCAAAGACCAAAGGCAAGGCGAAAGGCAAAGCCCCGGCGAACGACGACGACATGGACGGTCTTTGGGGCTTCTCTCAGGAGGATGATGACGCTCCGCCGCCACCCAAAGCCAAAGGCAAATCCGCCAAGAAGCCAATGGCCGATGATGATGATGACGACATGCCCACGCCCAAACGCAAGGCCAGTTCCTCGCGGCCGACGCCCGTTCGCACGGAGGCTCCCGTCTATCCGAGCCGGATGCTTCTCAATCTTTCCGTGATCTTGATGCTGCTTGTCAACATGGGGGCCGCCGGCGTCATTTTCTTCGGCGTCGTGAAGACGGAAGATATTGGCATCCCTCATCCGCCCAAGATAATCGCCAAGGCGCCGGTGCAAATCGATGACAACAAAAAGAAGAATACGATCGTCGGCGAGAGACTCGTCGACGCCAAGACAACGCTCGCCGATCTGCAAAAACGCGAACAGGTATGGTTGGCCGACCTCAAAAAAGGAACGACCAATCCCGATTATTTGACGGAATTTGAAACGGACAAGGGAAGCCTCGTCGCCGCGGCGTTCTCGCCTGACGGTCCGATCTTGGCAACCCTCGCCAAAGCTGCCGAGGGCGATGAAGCGACGATCGAATTTTGGGACCTGAAAACGGCTAAGAAGGCAGCCTCCGACATCTCTCTGAAAACAACTGCCGTAAGACCCCAGTTGCGTTTCTCCACCAATGGCGTATTTCTCGCCGTCAGCAGCTGGGAGGATAAATGGGTAAAGGTATTCAATACCAGTGACGGCAAGGAAGTCGCATCGCCGAAGATCGAGAAAAACCCCAGCGCGATGAGTTTCTCGGCAGCCGACGGAAAACTGCTGCTCGTGGCCTTCAACACGCCCGCGAAGAAGGACGCCACGGTCGAGGCGTGGACGGTAGGCGATTGGAAACCCGTGGTCCTGGGCTACAAGATCGATCCGGAAGGCAGCCATACCTTCCTTGCCGATGGCAGCCAGATGGTTGGCCTCAACGCCAAAGAAAAAACGGTGGCTTTTCATGGCAGCAAGGACGCGGGCGTCGTCAAGAAGTGCGACAGCAAAGTGGACAACGAGCTGTATGCATTTTCCTCGGATGGTCGCCACCTCGTGTTTGCCATCGCCGAGGTAAGCGGTGGCACGAGCCTGTTCATCAACGATCTGAATGATGGGAAAGACGCCGCCAAGGAACTCGCGAAAGTCGATTTTGTCGTCGGCACAATCCAGTTTTCCGCCGATGCCAAGCACGTCCTCTACACCGACGCCAAAGACGGCAAGCCATTCGTCATCGACGTGGGTACGCAACAAGTTCTTTGGTCGAAGTCCGACGGATTGTACCTTTCCAACGCCGGCCTGTTGGCAGCCGAAGTCATCGCCGAGCCTAAGATGCCGACCCGAGTATTGATCCATAGCTTCGCGGACCTGATCGTTGCCAAGAAGACCAAGGATCCCAAGGACGTGAAAAAAACCGACAAAAAGGACGACGCCAAAACCGACAAAAAGGACGACGCCAAAACCGACAAAAAGGACGACGCCAAAACCGACAAAAAGGACGACGCCAAAACCGACAAAAAGGACGACGCCAAAACCGACAAAAACTCCAACAAGAAAGACCTAAAAGACGACAACAAGCTTGACAAAAATGACGACAAGGGCAAAGATGACAAAGGCCTCGACAAAAAAAATGATAAGAGCGCAGACAACAAGAAAACCACGGAAGTGTCATTTATCGTAGATCGCTCGCATCGAACTATCGTTGCATCCGTGCAGCCTCCGGTCTCTATTCGCTTGAAGGTAACACAGCTATGGAAACGGGATCAAGCAAGCTGACGCATCGCAGCATGAATCGCCGCGAATTCCTAGCAGGGATGACTGCGGCGGGTTTGGCGACGCTTCCGGTCGGCGAACCACGGGCGGGCGAGCCGGTTGCGCAACCGCGCCCCACCGCCGACACTTGCATTCTGCTCTGGATGGCGGGCGGCATGGCGGGGCCGGAGACGTTCGACCCGAAGCGCTACACGCCGTTCGAGGTCGGAGTGCCAAGCGAGCGCATCCTTTGCACGTTTCCGTCGATCCCGACCGCCGTGGACAACATCCGTATTTCGCAGGGTTTCGAGCATGTCGCGCAAGTCATGGATCGCGCGACGCTCGTCCGTTCGCATCATGTCGCCGACCTGGGCAACATCCTTCACTCACGCCATCAATACCATTGGCATACGGGCTACGTACCACCGCAAACCGTCGCCTGTCCACACATTGGCTCGTGGATTGCGCGAGTGCGTGGCGCGAACAACCCGGCGATTCCGCCGTTCATCAACATCGGCCAGCGACTCGAAGGCGTGGGCGAATCGGAAGAGTTGAAGGCGTTCACGACGGGCGGCTTCCTCGGCAGCGAGTTCGGCCCGTTCAACTTGCCGTTTCCGCTCGACGCCGCTGACGCCGTGCGCCCGCCGCGCGGCATGACGCCGGCGCGTTTCGAGACCCGTCGCCAGCAGTATCGCGAACTACTCCGCCAAAGCCCGGTCGGCGAACTTGCCAGCGACTACCACCACGAATCGATGCTGCGATCATTCGAGAACGCCCATCGCCTGCTGAGTTCGCGTGATCGTGCTGCCTTCGATCTCGCGCTCGAACCCAGGCCGATCTTCGACCGCTACAACACAGGCCGATTCGGCTTGGGCTGCCTGCTCGCTCGCCGATTGACCGAAGCCGGCGCACGCTTCATCGAAGTGACGACGGAGTACGTGCCGTTCGTGCATTTCGACACGCACGAGAATGGCCATACGACATTGGCGAGGATGAAACGTGAGATCGATCGCCCGATCGCGCAGCTCATTCTCGATCTGGAGTTGCGTGGCTTGCTCGATCGCACGCTGGTAGTGATCGCGACGGAATTTAGCCGAGATATGATGATCGAAGGCATCCCGGGATCGAACGCGAGAGATCAATCGCGGGCTCGGTCGGATACGATGCAGCAGTTGATCCACTATGGCCTGCACCGGCATTTCACCGGTTCGGTGTCGGTCGTAATGTTCGGCGGCGGGATGCGGCGCGGGTTCCTGTATGGCGAGACGGCGCCGGAACGCCCGCTAATCGTGACACGCAATCCCGTACCGATCCGCGATCTGCATGCGACGATCTTCACGGCGATGGGCATCTCGCCACGCACGGCTTTTGATGTGGAACGCCGGCCATTCTACGCCACGGAAGACGGCCACGGACGTGCAGTGCAGGCGCTATTCGCGTGATTCGTTTAGCCGCTCGCCTGTGGCGTGCGCGATCGTGTTCGTTGTCGATCGCGCACGCCACAGGCGAGCGGCTAACCATCATTCCTTTTTCACATCCACCCGCGTCAACGCTTTGATCGTATGTGGCGGAAACAATTTATACCCGACCGACGTGCGTCCGATCAAACCCGCGAATGGCATCGATTTTTTCTTGTCAAGTTCAACGGAGGTCTGCATCGTTAGCGTCTGGTTCGTTCCGTCACTAAGTGTTATAAGGAAGTCATACGGTTGCCCTTTGCCTTTTTGCATCGGAACAAGCTTGAGTGAGGCAATTTTCTCAAAGTCGATATTCTCCGTTTTCTTGTCCGCTTTTTTGAATGCGACATCTGGCAATCGCTTGTACGTGCCGTTGACAATCCAGAGAGGCTGAAGGTCCTGCACGGAATGTTTGATTATCGTTTTCTCTTTCCCCTCTTCGGACTCAACAATAAACGCTGCCCCTTTCGGTTCCGCAGCTGGCTTGGGTGATTGAAAGGCGATGCTCTGCAAGCCAATCTTTTCCAGTCCGCCCTGGAATTTCACAGTCGCTGAGCCTAGGCCATCGAAGAGCGCCTCGGCTTCGAGCGTCAGCTTATTGATGCCCTGAAACTTCGTCGTCCCAACAAGCGTTTCGGTCTTCCCACCGGCGGCCAAGGTCTCGACGGCAACGGCCTTCTTTTCGCGGTCATAGGTGATTTTCTTTAGGCTTGAGATCGGCACAAGCGTGAGAATGCCGATCTGATAGGTCGTCGATTTCTCGTCGCGGAATTCGAGATACTCGGTGCCCGCGGCGGTCTTGGTCACGGTCTCGCCGTCGATGGCCAGGCGGCGGGTGCCGAGCGTGAAACGCCAATCGACGAGCTTGACCTCCTTGCCGCCCGTGGGAGGAACGACGAGAAGAGCGTTGTCGATTTTCGCCTTCTCGTCCGGCGATTTTTTGTCTTTTTCGCCGGCGTTGATAGTGGAGAACGTAAGAGCGAACAGGAATACGGCAAGCCAACGCATTGGACACTCCGTGGTGCGATATTTCGGCACGAGCGATGCAGGGATTGGCGACATCGCGGGGTTTCTTCTCCATCATCTTAATCACCGGCGTCGCAGCGTCTATGCCCGTCACGGATTTACCGAGTTTTTCGCGAGCAATCGTTTGACTCTATACGGGTTCGCCGATACATATTGCAGCATCGGGTAGTGTCTCCTTTTGCCATAGGTCAGCCATTCTAGGCTGACCTATGGCAAAAAAGTCAGGCGGAAAAGCCTGACCTACGGCAAACAAAGATACCACCCCATCGCCTTCCTACCGTACCTCCTCGTGTATTTTGGAGCCTTCGATGCGACGATTCGTTTACTGTTTGGCAATCCCCCTGCTCTTCACTTTCACCAGCGCCCAGGCCGGCGAACCCAGCGCGCTCTTCAACGGCAAGGATCTCGCCGGTTTTGAAGGCCAAATCGAAAAATTCTGGTCGGTCAAAGATGGCGCCATCGTCGGAACAACCGCGCCGAAAGGAATCAATTACAACACCTTCCTTTGCAGCAAAAAGGTCTTCAAAGATTTCGAGATGCAATTCCAAGTCAAGATGACGAAATCGGGCAACAGCGGCATCCAGATCCGCAGCAAAATCGCCGACACCAAAGTCTTCGCCGTCGCCGGACCGCAATGCGATATGGGTGGACCCTACTGGGGCAGCCTCTACGGCGAACGCTTTGGCGGCATGATGAAAGCCGCCGACGGCAAGCTCGTCGGCAAGATATTGAAAGTTGAAGACTTCAACGACTACTCCATCAAATGCGTCGGCAAACGCGTCACTATCAAGCTGAATGGCACGACGACCGTTGACGAGGATTTTGCCAAAATGCCCGACGAAGGCATCGTCGCCTTCCAAATCCACAGCGGCCCGTCGATGGAAGTCATCTTCCGCAACATCCGCTTTGTTGAACTCGGCGAGAAGAAATAAAGACTTGTTTTCCGCTTGCGGCTTAGCGCTCGCGCCGGAGAATCCGAGCGCTAGGCCCAATTACTGTTCACCCGGTACAATGAGCATGGTTCTCATAGCTTTTGGCGTGGCGTAATCCAACGACCACACCCGGAGGCGTAGTCATGCCGTTGCTCGATCATTTCCATGCACCGCTAAATCTGCGCCGTCAATGGCATTCATTTCATCATGCCTGGGCAGCATCGATTGCCGTCGAATTGAATCGACAACTGCCGGCTGGCTATTTTGCCGACCCGAATGTGGCGTTCGGTATTGAGATCGATGTTGCGACCTTTGAGGAGACGCCCGATGCTTCGCCGGAGATGCATTGGAATCCACCGGCGCCGACAATGGTCGCGCCCATGGCAATCATCTCGGACGTGGTTGAGGTAAACGTCTTCTCCTCGCTGGAAGGCCCCGTCTTGATTGGCGCAATCGAGCTTATCAACCCCGCCAACAAGGATCGGGCATCTGCACGCGATGCCTTTGTTTCCAAATGCGCGAGCCTTTTGCAACAGGGGATTGGATTGCTGGCGGTTGACATCGTCACAAATCGCCGCGCCGACATTTTTGCGGAACTGATGCAGCGGATTGCTCAAAGGGAGGTTGTGCCGTCCGACCTATGGGCGGCTTCCTATCGGCCCGTATCGGCGGATGGCGACACGGAACTGCAAATTTGGCATGAGCCTTATCGTCGGTGGCGTGTTGCCTGCGCTACCGTTCTGGCTCAAAGGCGGGTTGTGCCTGCGTTTCGATTTCGAGGCAAGCTACATGCGGACACTGCGTGATCAACGCATGCAGGACAGCGGCACGCTTCGGAATGGCGCTGCAACGACGTGACTCCCGCAAGAGAGCTTTTTCAACGGGCTACAAATCTAAGTTAAGCCAATCACTTCAACAGCCTTCCTTCGCGATCCTACTTGGTTACCTCAATGTTTTCATCAGGTCTCACGACTATTGCAAGTGCGGGATTCCCGTTATGATAATTGAGGACAATCGCAATGTACCCTTCGTCCGCTGCGTGCAAGGAAAGAACGTCTTCACCGTTCGCTAGTTTCATTGTGATGTATGGAAATCCGTCGCCTGCCATCCCCACCTGAAAGCGGATACCAGTATCATCCACGAAATAGATAGACGGCATTCCGCTTTAGGCATCCGTCTCAAGCACCATTCGCGGCTTGCCAAAACCCGACGTGATAGTGAGTTTTTCGAGTGTCATTTCTTTCTTGGCACGCATACCGATGCTCCTGTGATCAATGAATTGATGCCGAATTACTCCCGGTTGTATCCTACCGTCCGTAGCAACCCGCGATGAAATGTTCTAGAGGTCATCACGGCTGATAGCTGATAGCTTCTTCTCATAGCACCCACCCCTTGCGATACTCGCGCCGCAGGTAGCGCTCGGCGTTGGCGTTGCCCGTCACTCGTCCGGTGCGGCCGTCGTATTGCAATTTGCCGCCGGCGCGGTAGGCGACGTTGCCGAGCAGCACCGTCTCGGCGAGGGCACCGGAGTAATCGAAGTTGCACGTCGTCGTGCCACCGGTGCGGATTGCTTGCAGCCATTCGCGCTGATGCCCGATCGATGCGGCGATCGTCGGCTTGGGCCTGCCGAAATCGCGAGGCTCCTGCAAGAAGCGATGCTGCCCGTAATTCGCGATCAGGCTGCCGCGCTCACCTTCAAAGATCACACCGGACGCATAGCCCGCATGGGTCACCTTGCCGTCCAGGTCCGGCCCGTTGACGCCGTGATACCACGTCAATCGCACGGCAGGAAGCGGGCCACGCGCGGGATATTCGTAATCGACCTGCATCTTGTCGGGCATCGGATTGTCGCCCTTGTGCGTGATCCGACCGACTGCGGTAACAACCGTCGGATGCCGCAGGTTCAGCGCCCAGTGCGGCAAGTCCATGTAATGGCACGCCATATCCGCGAGTACACCGCCGCCGAACTCCCACCACCAGCGCCAATGGAAGTGTACCGAGGTGTCCGTGCCCGTGCGAAACGGCGGATGGCCCAGCTGCGGCGCGGGACCAAGCCACAGATCGAAGTTCAGGCCACGCGGCGCAGCTTGCGGCGGATTGACGCGGAAGCCAGCCTGCACCTGGGCGTTACACCAGACCTTCACGCCCCTGATCGGGCCAAGCGCACCGGACTGCACGATCTCAACCACTCGGCGATAGTTGTCGCCGGCGTGAATTTGCGTGCCCATCTGCGTGACGACTTTCTCGCGCGCCGCCGCCTCCATCATCAGGCGAACCTCCTGCACCGAATGTGCGAGCGGCTTCTCACAGTAAACATGCTTACGTGCCCGGATCGCTTGCAACGCAGCGAAGGCATGATGATGGTCCGGTGTGGAAATGACGACAGCCTGGATATCCTTCATTTCGATCAGCCGACGATAATCGTCGAAGAACCGCGCGTTGGGAAAACGCTGCCGCACGGGAGCCGCGCGGTTCGTATCCACATCGCACAGCGCGACAACGTCGGCCAAGCCGGAGCGTTCGACGTGATTGAGATTATCGCCGCCTTTGCCAGCGACGCCGATGATGCCGACGCGAATCCGCTCATTCGCCCGCGGCGGCTGCTCACCGGCGATCAGCGGATTGATGAAATAGCCCGCCGCCCCGAGCGTGGCAGAGGCCTGTAGAAAACGACGACGATGCATTCGACGCGACATACGATTTCTCCTGAGGTTTGAGTTGAGTGTATTATCACGCAACCGGAAGCAAGATGCAAGGAAATGTCGGCCCGAACCTGGAAGAAGTTTGCGGTGTCCAAAAGATAGGCCGCCGCCGCACATCGCAGGTAATAAAATGAAATGACATATGCCTCCGTAGCTCAACTGGATAGAGCAGGTGCCTTCTAAGCACCAGGTCGCAGGTTCGAGTCCTGCCGGGGGTAATAGGCAATATAACCTATATGGAACAGGGATGTCGCAGGGCAGCCACCCGTCAGCACTTGCGACAAATTCGCCAATTCCTGTTCATCGCTGTCAAACACTGTCTGCACCGCTTTTTGCACCGCTTTTTGCAGCGCGGTCAAAGTAGCCATCCGTCACTTGCAGATAGTGCGCCTGCGTGATCGCGGCGCTATTGCCGATCCACTGGCAAACGACGTGAATCGGGTGTACGGCGGCGAGTTCCGTTTGGCGGCTCGCACGGAGATTGTGAAACGGCTTCGGCCACGCCACAAGCCCCGCCCGCTCGATTATCTTCACCATCGTGTCAAGCGACAATTATTCTTCCCTATCAACGACAACTATAATTCTCGATTCTCCCTCCTCCCGAAACAGCGTCAACGACAATTACTTTTCCCGATCGCCTGGCCAACTGATCTTGCCTCGAATATCTGCTCGCGTTACGGTTCTCTTGCTGGGTGAAACGGAGGCGGGCTCTGCGGGGACGCAACCCTCCAAGGGATAATCCGGCCGATGGTGTACCACCAGGTGCTTGGTTCCGCGGGTCCAACCATGCACGCGGAGTCTTTCTCCCCCCCGGTGATCACCAGAGCCATGCCTTGGAAAATCCACCATGATCCCGCGCGATCGCAACATCCCATCACTTTGGTTTGTCGGCTCTCGCGCTGTCCGCCGGTTCGACGCGCTCCGCTCGCTTCGCCTTCCGCGCTTGCTCGGCTCGGTAACTCGGGATGTTCAACTCCACGATCACGCTGTGATGCACCAGCCGATCGATCGCTGCCGCCGTCGTCATCGTATCCTTGAAGATGCTCTCCCAACCCGAGAACGGCAGGTTGTTCGTCAGCAGCACACTGCCACGCTCGTAACGCTCAGCCAGCAGTACAAACAGCACTTCCATTTCCTCTCGGCTTTGCTGCACGTAACCCAGGTCGTCCAGGATCAGCACCTCGTAACCCGCCAACCGCTTCAGAACCCGGCTCAACTTCAGGTCGCGCTTGGCGGCCAACAACTCTTGCACCAACAAGCCGCTCTTGGCAAACTGCACGCGCCGACCCGCTCGCACCAACTCCTGGCCGATCGCGCAAAGCAAGTGCGTTTTGCTGAGCCGGGTTGGCCGAACACCAGCACGTTTTCATGCCGATCCACGAACGATCCCTCCAACAAGCTCCGCGCTTGCTGCACCACCTTGATCGGCAGACGCTTCAAATCCAGGGCCTGCCAGCTCTTCTCCAGCGGCAACCGCGACTGCGCCAGCAACCGCTCCACACGGTGGTTCCGCCGCTCCTGGCACTCGCGTTCCGCCAACCCCAGCAGGTACTGCTCGTAGCTCGACGACTCCTGCTGCGCTTGCCGAGCCAGCTCCTCGTAGCTCGCACGAAACGCTGGCAGGTGCAGCTCCTTC
>SIAQ01000016.1 GCA_009697105.1 Gemmataceae bacterium
AGGTCGGACCTCCTTTGTAAAAAATACCTCCGGGCCGCAGTCTATAAGGTAAGGACGACGGTGTGGAAAACGTTACAAACCAAACTTACAAGCAGGGACACTTAGATCGTCGCCGCATTCGGATGTCACGATGCGGTAAAACTTAAGGCGCCAGCGAAGGGCCGTTTGCTGCCCTTCGCTGGCGCTCAGGCTCTGAGAATACGACAATCTCAACCGCCCGCAGTATAGCGGTGGGATTATCGTTTTTGATTTGTTTCGTGTTTGAGCTTTATGATTTTGCGTTTTAGTGAGGTTATCGACGTTAGACATCTCCGGAACGGAGAACGGCGTGTGAACGCTCCTGACGCCTGATATCCATTTTCCTTTCCCTTTTTTCACGTTAGGAGTCGTTTATGTACGGTTCCACATTCCTCGTCCTCTCCACGCTCCAACTTCTCGGCGCCACCAGCGCCAACCCGAAGTCCGACGAAAAAACCGCCCCGAACATCCGCCAAATCGACCCCGATGTTGCCGACATCAGCGGATACTACACCTGCAAAGGCCAGGAGGCCGGGGGCAAAAACTACGGCGGCATTGTGGTGCTGACGAAGAAAAACGACGTGTACGTCGTTCAATGGATCGTCGGCGGCGGCGCCAACTTCACCGGCATCGCCATCCGCCAAGGCAGTACCCTGGCCGCCAGCTGGACGCTACCGAGCGAACGCGGCACAGTTCGAGGCATCAACCTCTACCGCATCGAATCGACGCCGAACGGCCCCCGTTTAACTGGCCGCTGGGCGTCGCTGCCTGGCCCGGGCGTGCAGCAGAACGAGACGCTGTTGTTTTTGAAGAAACTGGATGTTGAGGAATAATGTTTAGTCGCTCGCCTTTGGCGAGCGCGGGCCTTGTCGCATCATTACGTCGCGCTCGCCAAAGGCGAGCGGCTAAACAAATCACCGCCGCGGTCTGAGTGTGCTACGATGGACATATTCGCCCAATCTGCGCCCCACGATCAGCCCCTCGCGATTGTCGAACTGCCAGTGGATACCGCCGTAGATTCGGCTCATGCCGGCTTCCTCGGCGGCGGCCCAAAGGCTGTCGAATTTTCGTGTCGCCCCGGGCACATCATCGGATACCACCGAAAACCGAATCTTATCCGTGCCAAACGACTGCGCCAACACGCTCGCCGCTGCCGCGCTGAACGTGCTATGGCCTGAAATATAGGCAGGAAATGGCGGCGTTTCGAGCAGCGGCGTCCATGACTCGGCGATCGGTGTCGCGGGATCCTCGGCTAATGTGATAGCTGTGCTCGGGCGCCAATAATCAAACGTGAATTTGATCACCCAGCATAGGATTGCGGCGTCGGCCATGCTGACGTTGAGATGTGCGAAGACGCGCGCGTTCTCGGCCAGCGAGGTGCCACGGTCGATGGCGATACCCTGCGAGATTTTGTTCCATTGACCTGGCGGCGTCATCGTGCCGACGTTGCCTGCCCAGAAATGCGCGATCTGCGTCTGCTCCGAGGTGCGGTCGAGGCTGTGCTTGCCGCCGAGGCGTTTCACTTCATGGAATGCATCTGCATATTCCGCGCTGCCGAGCGTCGGCGGCGCCGGCGGTTGATACTGCGTGCCCTTGCGAATCGCGAACGGCGTGACCTTACCCCAGGCAGGTAACAATGCATCGTGGAAATTCGGCACGGTCGGTTGCCACGCTCCAAGCGTTTTTCTCAGTTCATGCCGTCCCGTCGCCATCGAACCGTCATCCTGGCGTGCTGCGAGAATACGCTCGGCAACATGACGGCCGAGCGAAACGCCTTGCTCGCGGCTGTCACCCACGGGAATCTCTCCAAGGCTGCGTATCAGCATGAGATCGAAGAATTCGCGCTGCTTCGGATAAAGCGATATCAAACAGCGATGCGCCGCCGCTGCCGCCGCTGCTTCGCTCGATGTACCAGGCGAAGCCGAAAGATCGACGAGATAATGCTGATGTGTACGTTCGATCGCCATCACCGCATCGTAAATGGCGAGGTGCACAATCGCCAAACTCCGCGCTGCGATCGGCGGCGACGAACGATCGGCGCGAATCGCTTGCAGCACGGTCTCGTTCCAGCGGATTACCATGTCATGGCCCGACGCGGGTTGCGCTGTCGCGGCGGCGGCTACCATGATCGTTAATGTGAGTGCGTGCATCGTCCGACTCCATTACCAAAAACAGGCTCTGCGCAATTGCCGTGGGAAAATTCACCTCACGCAAAGGCGCAAAGCCGCAAAGAAATACATAAGAATCGAGAGAGGAAAAACTTAGCTTGATTTCCCTCTGCGCCTTTGCGCCTTTGCGTGAGCTTCTTCCACAATATTGAGGGAGAGCCCAAAAACATTCCCCTACCGTGATGATAATCCGCCGAGGCGTCGTCGCCAAATCCGTTCCATGTGAAACGAATCGTCAAAACGTACGACATGGATCGATTGTAGCGATTGTAACGATGATGCAGCCTATTTCGCGAGTACCGGTTTTTTCTTTCACTTTGCGATAGCATCACGTATCATTACCCCATACTTCATCATCTCCAGGTTTGCGAGGATCGTTCGATGCTGCGTTTCACCATTAAGCCAGTCGCCGTCTTTCTGTTGCTATTCTCCTTCGTTGCTCGTTCCTCGGCCCAGGCAGTCGATGTCGAACCGCAACCACTCGCGGCGAATGTGCTGCGACTGGTGCAGGCGTTCGACTATCTCGGCCAGCCGCTCGCGCCGGCACTTGTCAAACTCATCGAAGATGCGGCCCGCGAGCAGGATGCGGTTCGCTTACAAAAGTTGATCGATCCGCATGTTCTCTTCTCCGTGCATCTGAGTCCCGAGGCACGCGTCAAAGTTAAGCAAGGCTCCGCGCCGGCAGTGCTTCAACAAGGTGCATTCACGCCGGTCATCGTCCGCGTACAGAACGAAAGCACGGTGACGAAGCCGCTCAACATTCGCAGCCCGCAGGCATTGCCGATCTTTTCGCGCGGCAAGGCAGGCGAGATTACCAAGGATGACGTGAAGAATCGTTTCCTCGATGTCGAGATGTTCACCAGCCAACCGATGACCGACAAACTCAGCGGCTTGAAATTGGAATACGCGCTCGCACTTGTTCACAGCAGTCAAGCGGGCAAGCGCGAGGCGACCATCGTGTTCGATGTTGGCCAGGGCACGCAAGACCTCGGTTTCCGGTCCGAAACGCCTGTGCTTTTCGACATCCGCCCCGCGATTCCCGTCAAGCTCATCGTCACCGATGTCGATGGCACGCCGACTGCCGGGCGTTTCACATTCAAGGACAAGACCGGCCGCGTCTACCCGGCAAAAGCGAAACGCCTCGCACCGGACTTTTTCTTTCAGGACCAAGTATATCGCCACAGCGGCGGCATCGTCTATCTGCCACCAGGCGAATTAACGATGGTCTATGGCCGCGGCCCGGAGTACAAGCTGCTTGAGCGAACAATCACTGTGCCTTTCAAAGGTTCATCCACGGTCGAAGTCAAGCTGCAACGCTGGATCGATCCGATGAAGTACGGCTTCTACAGCGGCGACCATCACATCCACGCCGCCGGGTGCGCCCATTACACGAACCCGACCGAAGGCGTATTCGCCGACGACATGTTCCTGCACGTCAAGGGCGAGGCATTGAACGTCGGCTGCAACCTGACGTGGGGACCATGCTACGATTTTCAACGGCAGTTTTTCGAACCGACCGCGAATAAAATCAGCGAGCCGTTCACGGTGCTCAAGTATGACATCGAGGTCAGCGGCTTCGGCTCGCAGGCATTGGGCCATGTGTGCCTTCTGAACCTGCGTGACCAGACCTATCCGGGTTCAGACGGCACGAAAACGAAAGGCTGGCCGACCTGGACCACGCCGCTCATGCGCTGGGCCAAGAACCAGGGTGCCTACACCGGCTACGCCCATTCCGCGAACGGACTGGGCATCGATCCCAAGGCCGCCTCGAAACGACTCGTCGCCATGTTTGACGACAACAAAGACGCCAAGCTTTCCGCCAAGGAAGCCGAGGAAGCGCTGCTGCCCGAAGACTTCAAAACGACCGACACGAATAGCGACGGTTTCGCAACGCTCGACGAACTCGTTGCTTCGCACCAGCGTGTCAGCAATTCGCTGATCAACTACGCGATCCCCGAAATGAACGGCATCGGCGCCCAGGAAATCTGCGTCACCACCGCGCAGGGCCTGTGCGATTTCATCAGCGCCATGGACACCGCCCGTGTGCCGGAATGGAACTGCTGGTATCACTTGCTCAACTGTGGCTATCCGCTCAAAGTCTCCGGCGAGACCGATTTCCCGTGCATCACCGGGTCGCGCGTCGGGCAAGGTCGTGTATATGTGCAGATGGGCACGAAGATCAAAAAGATCGAATTCAAGGATTGGGCCGCGGGACTTGCGAAAGGCCGATCGTACATCAGCGACGGTTACGCCCACGCCCTGCAATTCAGTGTGGACGATAAAGTGGCCGGCGAGAAGGTGAAACTCCGCGAGCCAGGCAAAGTAAACGTGAAGGCCAAGGTCGCTTTCGCCAGCAACACCGCGCTAGGCACAGCCGTCGGCGGCAAGGTGCCCGAAGGTAAGACGCGGCTCGTCGAGTTGATCGTCAATGGCCGACCCGTAGCCACACAGGAAGTGCCCGCCGACGATAAGGAGCACGATCTCACGTTCACGTTGAATATCGACAAGAGTGCATGGGTTGCGATTCGCCAATTCCCGCAGATGCACACCAATCCCGTCGATGTGATCGTCAACGATCAGCCGATCCGTGCGTCACGCAAAAGCGCGATCTGGGCAATCGGCGTCATCGAGCAATTGTGGCGTGTAAGGCAAAATGTGATCGCGCAAGATGAGCGTGGCGAAGCCGAGCGCGTGTTTCAGTGGGCGATCCAGCGCTATCGCAAGATCGCCGAGGACTCGTCGCCGGGCAGCTGATTCACGTCGCTCGTTTTGGGCGAGCCTAGCCGCGTAAGCGGCAGGTTGAATACGTAAACGCTAAATTCAACCTGCCGCTTACGCGGCTAGGCTCGCCAGGAATTTGGCAACAAATCACTTCTGCTCCGCCACCTGGAGCTTCTTCGCGTACTCAGCGAAATGGCGAGTATCCTCGCTGAACGAGTTGACCCAGTGCCGGATCATGCCTTCGGATGCACCGGCTTCGCAGTCGAGATTGATTTCGAGGGCCGTGTATTCGCTGTCCTTGCTTTTGTAGTTGACGGCGCGAATGAATTTGCGACTGAAGTTGTAGCGATTCACTTCCGCGAGTGCGAGTTTCGGATAGCGTGCTTCCATCATCAGGTCTTTGCCGAAGTTGTAAAGCCGAATCTTTTGGCCATTCACCTCGAAGAAAAACGTAACCGGCCCGGTGGCATTCTGGTGCTTCTGATAGTTAATCCCGTGAGTCTTGAGCACATGTTCGAGTTTGTCGTCGGTGAATTCGGCAAATACCTTGTCTTCGTTCGTGGTGCCGGTGACGAATTTTTCGTATCTCTTCAACTCGTCGTCGAAACGCGCCAGGTATTGTTTGAGCATTCCCGTCGAATGGCCTGCGGTGAGATCGAGGCCGTATTCGAGGATCGTGATATCGCCCATGTTTTCCTTGTGAAACGAGGCTCGAGTGACCCGGGTGAACGCATTCCACTCGTTGAGCTTTTCGATAGTGACTCCGGCAAAAATGCAATCAAGCATTACGTCCTTGGACGGAAAAAGAGTCCAGCGCACGCGAAAGTTGCTGCGCACGAAATCGAAATAGTGCTCGTCGCCTTTTTTCGAAGCCGTTTTCTTGAACTCAATCTTGAGCTCTTGCAACAGTTTTTCGATGCCTTCCGGGGCCAAGTCACGCTGGAGTTTGTCCTCCTGCGCGAGCGAACTTGGAACGATGACGATAAAGACGACAAGCGATGCGATTAGCATCCGTACCCGTATCAGTGATGGCATGGGAAATTCCTTTTCTTTCATTTAATCTGCCATTAATGGCCGGCTATATTCAAGAACGAAATGTACTATCTCTTCGCCAGGAACTTGCTGAAATCATTCGCTTCCTTGTCGAAGCGATTGACAAATTGGCGAATGCCCGCCTCGGTGATTCCGCCGAGACAGTCGATCTGGGATTCAAGCGAGAGCGACATCTTGTCCTTCATGTCGATCTGCACAAGACGGGTGAATTTAGCCGTGGCGTTCCACAGATTGACTTCCTCAATCTTGATCTGTTTATCGTGGATCGATTCAATCCACAGGTCGTTGACATAGTTGTACAGACGATACGATTGTTCGCCGCGTTTGAAATCGTAGTAGGCAATCACGGCTTCCTTATCTTTTCGCTCGTTTCTTTGATATTTGAGGTCAAGCCCTTGCAGCACTTTTTCGACCATCTCATTCGTCGCGCTGCGAGCGACCTTATTCTGTGGCAACACTGCCGACGGCACCGTTAGACAGAACGCGATACAAGCCAGAAAACCGAAAGAACGAACCATACGAGAATTCCTTTTTTATGTCAGAGCCTGAGCGCCAGGGAAGGTTACCGCCTGCCCGTCTCGATAATTTTACACACCAACACGAACATCAATGCGTCGCACCGCGCTCGTGATCCGATCGTGAGCGGTAGCGTCGTCGCCATTACGCAAATCGCGGCAAATTCCACCGAGCAAATCGAATGTCCGCGCGTCGGTGCTTTCTCCGATCCAGCCGCGCAGGCATGCCTCGGCCTGTACGATGCGAGTCAGCATGCGAAACTGCCAGCTCGGCCAATGCTTCTTCGCGTAAACCATCAACGAATGCCGAGTGACCATCCGGAGCACCGGCGGCACCACACGATGATGCAACGGATGATGGTGCACGATCATCGGCTCCGGATCGAACCAGACCGACCAGCCTCGCTCGACCGCCCGCCGGCAGAGATCGACATCCTCGTAATACAAGAAGAAACTCTCATCCAGGCCGCCGAGGTCACGCAGGCATTTCTGGCGAATCAGCAAACAGCAGCCCGTAACCCATGCCACGGGTGTCGCAGTGTCGCTAGAAATCTTCTCGTACTTGCGTCGGCTGCGCGGCAGCACCATGCGGGCGAGCGTCGAGACAAGCGTCGGGTACGGCCCGGTCGAAAGCTGCCGCGTGCCATCGCTGTTGCGCAAATGAAAGCCGACGATTCCTGCTTTGTCATCAAGTCGATTCAAACGGTCAGCGACATCGTCAAGGAAATCATCCGCCGGCGTCGTATCCGGGTTCAACAGCAGAAACCAATCGCCCATGCTCAGCCGGCATCCTTCGTTCACTGCACGTGCGAATCCATGATTCTGCTGCCAACGCCGCACCGAAACGTTTGCCGTGCGTCGCAACCGTTGGGTTGCCGAATGAGGCGGCGAGTTGTTATCAACGATCACGATCTCGGCAAACCCACTCTTCACGCACTTGCTGTTTTGCAATTGGCGAACTAATTGCTCCGTATTGTCCCATTGCCGATAATTCACGATCACCACCGATAGCATCGGCGGCGCGCAGCAACGAGCTTCTGCCGATGTCGCGATCGGCACGGATGCGGTAGCAGTCGATGGCGTAACGACAGACAACACTGGCTCCTTCCACAGGTTCTCACCGCGGTCAGCGCGATGAACATATTTTTCCACTCAAACCTGGGTGCGAGTGGGCAATATTGGTGGATTGTACGCGCGAACGAGGTTTCGATGCAACATCGGAATTGCGAAAATCGACCGATTTTAGGAATTCCGCGCCAATCGGAATGTACTCCTCAAAGGCTCGAATCGGAAAATTCAACGACAATTTTTCTCCAGTCCGTCGTGTACATTTCCGGATCGTTATGCGACTTCCCAGGTCGGCGTAAATAATTCCGCTTCTCAACAGTGCAAGGCCGATCTTGTGTAATCGCTCCGTCGGAGCATCTTTCCCAGCGGATGGGAAAAGGCTACGCATCGAGCGAATCCGGGCGAACTCAATGGGAGCCAGCCACGCAACCTGTAGAATAAATGGTTCCCCGCCATCGTTGTGGATTTTTACCTAAGCCCAGAGGTGAGGTACTTCGAACCTCTGGGCTCCCAAAGGTTCGACGTACTTCACCATTGGGCTTGCATTCCCAGGAATCGCATCGCAATGAACGGCTCGGCCAATACGCTTATTGAAAAAAATATTCTCCTGCTTGGCGCCGGGAACGCCCATCTGCGCTTTGTGAGAATGCACGCCATGCGTCCGCAGCCTGGCGTGGCCGTCACGCTTGTCAGTGAAGCAAACGTCATCCCGTACTCGGCGATGGTTCCGGGCTGCATCGCCGGCGCCTATCCGCGTGACGACATTACGATTGATCTCGTCCGCCTGTGCCGGGTTGCCAACGTGCGTTTCGTGGCTGACCGCGCCGTGGCACTCGATCCGGACGCGCGAAAGGTCACCTTCGCCGATCGACCCGAAATCCGCTACGACGCGTTATGCCTTGGGCTAGGCTCGCTGCCGATTCGTCCGCCGGAATTGATCGGCGCTCCGTGGTCCTGGTCGATACGTCCGCTGCACGCCTTGCTTCAGCGCATCGCTCAACTGGATGCCGAGCTACGTAGCGGTCCGCGTCCGTTCAACTTCGTCATCGTCGGCGGCGGTGCGAGTGGTTGCGAACTGGCCTTGGCCATCGCTAAGCGCCTTCGGGAACACAAGGAATTCCGCGTAACCCTTCTGGACGCTGGCGATCGCCTACTGCCACAGTTTCCCGACAAAGCGGACCGCATCTTTCGCGCTCTCTTCGCCGAGCGCAACATCACGCTGAAGCTCAATGCGCGCGTCATCGCCGGCGACGCGAACACGCTGACACTGGCGGACGGCACAAAGCTTGTTTGCGACGCCGTGCTTTGGGCGACCAACGCCGCCCCGCCGAAGCTGCTCGCCGACAGTGGGCTGGCGCGCGACGCCAACGGTTTCGCCCTTGTCGCGAACACGCTACAATCGATCTCACATGCCGACGTATTCGGTACCGGCGATTGCGTCTCGATGCGAGACTACCCCGCCCTACTCAAGAACGGTGTCTATGCCGTGCGACAGGGCGGCGTCCTTTTTGATAACGTCGCACGCTTCCTGCTCGAAAAACCGCTCGAACCGTTCGTGCCGCAGAAACGCTGCCTGTGCCTCATGAACGCCAGCGATGGTTCCGCGGTCTTCTGCTATGGTCCGATCGTCTGGAAGGGCCGACCCGCGCGGTGGTTGAAGGATCGCATCGACCGCAAGTGGGTCGAGCAGTTTCGCCAAATGTCGGCGCTGAATGAATCAGCAATGCCCACCGAGCAATCACCGTTGATGCGTTGCGGCGGCTGCGGGTCGAAGGTCTCCAGCGATGTGCTCTCGGCGGTGCTTCGCCGCATCGATGTCGGCACCGATCCTCGCCTGATCCTCGGTGCTCACGCCGGCGAGGATGCGTCGGTGCATCGCATGCGGCCCGAGCTCTTCGGCTCCGACCCGGCGAAACTCGTCGAGGTGCAGACCGTAGACTACTTCAAATCGTTCGTTGACGATCCATATCTGTTTGGCCGTATCGCCGCGCTGAACTCGGTGAGCGATCTCTATGCGATGAACGCTCGCCCGTTCTCCGCGTTGGCCATCGCAACGTTGCCCTACGCACGCGGCCCGGTGCAAGAAGGCATGCTGTTCGAGCTGATGTCCGGCGCCGTGCAGACGCTCAAGCAGCTCGGCGTCGTCCTCGCCGGCGGACACACGACCGAAGGCGCGGAGATGGCGCTCGGCTTCGCGGTCACCGGCTATGCGGAGGAGGATCGCCTGTTTCAAAAAAGCAGCCTGGAGGCCGGCGATTGCCTGATCTTGACCAAGCCCCTCGGCAGTGGAGCATTGCTGGCTGCCTGGATGCGCGGCGCCTGCAAAGCCGAGTGGTACGAACCGATGATGCGACACATGCTGCAAGCCAACGACCGCGCCGGCGCGATCTTCGCGAAGCTGGGCGTTCGAGGGTGCACTGACGTGACGGGCTTCGGGCTTGCGGGCCACCTGATGGAGATGCTCGACGCCAGCGGCGTCTCCGCGCGATTGTACGAGAACGCCGTGCCGATCTATGCTGGCTTCGCGGAGGTCGTTGGCGCGGGGGTTGTTAGCACGCTGCACAAAGATAATGCGAAGGTGGCGTGTCGGGTGTTTTGGTGCACATACCCACCTATCCCTCGCATACCCGGAAGGGACATCGCATGTCATTCCTCGACGCCCAGACCTAGCAGAGAAGATGGAGAAGATGAATTTCCTGCGTGGCTATTCGACCCGCAAACGTCCGGCGGCATGCTCGGGGCGGTGAAAGCGGATCAAGTTGACGAAGCGCTGAGGATGTTGAAGGAAGCGGGTTGCAAAAATGCGGCGATGATCGGCGAGGTCGTTGCGGTTGGAGATGAGAATTCACCGACGATTTTTGTTTGATTATCAAGCCCGCAGGCGACGAAGGAGCCTGCGCGAGTCGAACCCGCGCAGGCTCCTTCGTCGCCTGCAGGCTTGATTGCCTTACTTCTGATTACCCAGCTTGTTGAAGTAGCCGCGGGCGATATCGGCGGCGTCATCGGGGATGCGTTGGCGGTCGATGGCGTCGGCGCCGTCTTGAGCCGCTTGACGGAAGACGCCGTCAACGGACTTCGCGGGAACCTTCTGGAAGTTCGCCCCGCGGGCATAGCCGACGACCTTCTGCTTGCCTTTGGCGTTGACGTCGGCCCGGGTTCGTTCCGGCGTAATCTTTGAATTGGGATCGTTCGGATCGATCGCGCGTTTACCGCCGGGGCGCCCGCCCATGCCCATGCCGTCGCCTTCCTCGCCTTCTCCCTCACCTTGACCTTGCATGAGAATGCGCATCGCATCGGCGATCTCCTCCTGATCACGCAGCAAATCAGTCAACTCCTTGTCCGCTTGCTCGGCTTGTTCGAGTTGCTTCATCAGCTTTTCGAGTTTCTCGGCTCCGCCCTTGGGATCGTTCTTGTCGAGTGCGTCCTTGATATCACCGGCCATGTTCTTGAGGTCTTCCAAATCTTGAAACTGATCGATCTGTCGATTGAACTCGTCCTTGGTGATCTTTTTGTCCGCGAGATCCTTCTTCAGCTTGTTGCGAAACTCATCGTCTTTGAGCAGCTTGTCGAGCTTGTCCTGAATCTTCTGAAATTGCTCCGCGAGTTCCTTTTGCTGTTTGGCGTCGAGCTTCTCATTCTTGATGTCCTTAACGATCTTATCGAGAGCGGCTTTGGCCTTGTCGAAGTCGCCTTTTTTCAGGGCGTCCTCGAAATCTTTGGCGGGGCCTTCCTTGAGTTGCTCGTCCTTGTTGGCAGCGAGTTGCTCCAGCTGCTTCTTCAGGGCGTCGGTCTTCTCGGTCTTCTCGCGAACGCCATCGAGCCGTTGTTTCAGCTTGTCTTCAAGCTTGCGCATTTCGTTTATGCGTTCGCGAATCTTCGTGTCGTCCTTGGAGTCCAGCGGCTGATTGAGGAGCTTTTCGAATTCTTTTTCGAGAGCCTTCAAGTCTTCGGACTTCGGTAGCTTCTCCTGACTGCGTTCGACGATCTTCTTCTTGAGTTCGTCGAGTTGCTTTTGCATTTCTTGCACATTGACAACGACCTGCTTCTCCTCGGCATTAGAACGCGGTGTCACGCGCAGATCGCCAAGCCAAGGTTCGAGCAAAAACGCCGTCGCGGCCAGCAGCAACCCCAGGGCGGGCAGGATCGCGCGTTGCCATTGTAAACGAAGCAGCGGAATCTCGTTGCCCACCTGAATCTTCGCTAGATGATCGTATACATCTTGCAACAGTGCCTGGCCTGCGGGCGTGGCGATGTGTTCGTCCGACAGCGTCAGAAATGTGGTGACGCGCTCCTTCAGCCCAAAGCGTTCATCGAGTTCGAGCGATGCCAGCAATCGACTGGGGCGGCGAACCCACGCCAAGGTAAGGCCCGCAAGCGTTGCGACAGCGAGTAGCATGCCAGGCACGCCGAATCGCACGTCATCACCGGCTTCCGAAAACGCGAACGGCTTGGCGAGAAACCACGCCATCGCGCAAAGGAGACCGACGCCCCAGCAGAATAGCATGCTCTCTGCGAGACCATGCGCGAACAACCGACGCCGAACGCGAGCAATCTGTTTTTCCACGAGCGTCTTGGCGGTATCGATCATGGCGGCGGCTCCTGTTTCTGCCGTTTGCGGCTTAGCGCTCGCAATAATCATCCGAGCGCTAAGCCGCAAGCGGAACATAATTCCTTACTCCCATTATCATCGACCGACTCTTAAATTGCAAATGTTGTTTCCCACGAAACAGCAAACTTCGTGAACATCCGTATCGTCAGAAACTTTTCCCTCCCCGATGCGTCTCATTCTCGTTATGCTGATCCAAGCCCACTCAACACTGCTTCTTGGGAGATCGTTGCCGTGAAAAAGTTCGTCGCGGTTCTCGCATTGCTAATCGTGTTCACGCCGGCGTTTAGCCAAATGCCTGCCAAGAACGACCTCAACTACCAGCAATCGCCTGCCAAGCCGGAACCCGATTGGCTGAAGCTGATCGACCACGGTCAATACGACGCTCGGCTGAAAGGTTACTTCGCGCCGGAAGGCCTAAAGATCGACATCGTCGCCGACGCTCCCGACATCATCAACCCTGCTGGCATGACGTTCGGCCCCGATGGCACGCTCTACATCATCGAATGGGTCGAGGCCCCCGGTGCCAACTTCCCGAAGGCGGAACTCGAATTCACCTACAAGGACGGCACGAAACGCAAGATATTCATCATGCGCAAGCCCATCAAGGACCGCATCAAGGCGCTCGCATATAACGCTCAAACGGGCGTTTTCGAGAAGCCCAAAATCGTCCTCGAAGAAGAGCTGCCGTCGAGCATTCTCATCCACGATGGTTGGATGTATCTCTCCGGCCAAGGGACTGTTCGCCGATATAAACAGCAAGCGGATGGTTCGTGGGCGAATAAGGAAATCATCGCACAGGGTTTTTGCGGATATCATCATCACCAGGTTTCCGGCCTGACGATCGGCAATGACGGCTGGCTGTACATCACGTCGGGCGATGACGACAACTACGTCGAAGGCTCCGACGGCAGCCGGGCGACGGTCCTGCGCACTGGCGCGATCTTTCGCTGCCGGCCTGACGGATCGAAGATGCACACGCATTCAATCGGCTACCGCAACCCATATCGCGATGTCGTCTTCGACGCCAATTACAACATGTTCCACGTCGATAATGACAACGAAGATGGTTCCAAGTGGACCGGCTGCCGACTGATGCATGTGCCCGAAGGCGTCGATTTCGGCTGGCGGCTGCGGCCCGGCGCGAACTGCTGCGTGCCCGATTTCATCCGCTCCGCCGTCTATGGCGAACAGCCAGGCAAAGTCGCGCCGATGCTGAAGACCGGCCGCGGCTCACCCGCGGGTTTGATGATCTACAACGATACGTATTTTCCCGATAGGTATAAAGGACTACTTTACTACCCTGATGTGTTCCGCAAGGTCGTCCGCGCCTATGCCGTCGAATCGGTCGGGGCCACGTTCGAGGTCACGCACGAATTCGAGTTTCTCCGCGCCGCCGACCCGCTGTTTCGGCCATGCCAAATGGTCGTCGGTCCCGATGGCGCGATGTACGTCTGCGACTGGCGCACCGATTCCGGCGGCGCGGGCAAACTTTGGGGCGATGGCAAGCATGGCCGCATCTATCGTATCTCCTGGCGCGGCACAAAAGAGCATCCCGCGATCCCGCTGCGGGGTCTCGACAGCTGGAGCAAGATCGCCAAAGTTAGCGATGCCGATCTGTTCAAAACCCTCGAAAATGACAACTTCACCGACCGCGAACGCGCCCGCCATGAACTCGTCCGTCGCGGCGACAAACATCGAAAGGCCCTGCTCAAGCTGTTTCTGGACGAGGACAACAAGCCCGCCCACGCCCGCATCGCCGCACTTGGCGTACTGCAATCATTCTGGAATGGCGAGGTGAAAGCCGCCGTCATCGATCGTCTGATCGACTTCTCGCCCGACATCCGCCGACTCTGTGCCGAGGCCCTCGCCCTCAACACAAGCAAGGATAACGACGCCCACGAGGCGCTTGTTCAGCATCTCGGCGACGAAGACCTTGGCGTGCGTCGCGCGGTCTATTTGGCAGTTGGCCGCATTAATAACGCTGGCGCCGCCGACGTGATCGTCAACGGCTTGCAATTCGACAAAAAGTTGGACGATTATCTTTCGGACGGCCTGATCCGGGCTCTCGAACACACGGGCAAGGAGGGCTTCACCAAACTGCTCGCGATGTCCGATTCCGGGTCGGACAAAGACCTCGACCGCGTGCTGGATGCCTTTGCTCATTTCCGCACACGCGAAGCAGCCGACAGGGTTTCGCATCTTTTGAAAAACTTTCACGTGAAGCCGGAACAGAAGGTCGCACTGCTACGCTCGATCACGCAGTATCAATTCGATCCGCCGATGTCGCTCGAACCGATCGTGAAGTTCCTCGATGATCTGCCGGCTACGTCGACGAAAAAGATCACCGAGGCCCAGCTCAACGGTATGCGTTTGGCCGCGCTTGATGTGCTCGCTTCAGCGGGCAAGATTGATTCCGACCGCTTCAAAACCACGCTGATCGGCATGCTCAAGACGGATGACGCCAAGATGCGCCAGGCGATCCTGCACACGATCACCGATGCCAAGCTCGTCAGTGCCGTGCCGATTTTGCTGGAGCAACTCGCCAAAGCGGATGACGACGCGACGACGATTTCGCTTGTTCGAACGCTAGGCCAGCTGAGCGAGCGCTCGGCATTCGCCGAGGTGCAAAAGCTTGTCGCCTCCAAGAATTGGGAAGTGCGTGTGGAAGTGCTTCGCGCTCTCGGCAACCTCGACTACCGGCCCGCACGGAAGGTCGCGGAAGGTCTCCTTGGCGATCCGATTCTCGAAGTGCAGCGTGAAGCCGTCGTCATGCTCGGGCAGAGCATCGAAGGCGCTCGCGTCGTCGGCCAGCGCTTTGCCGAGAACAAGCTGCCGCGCGCTTTGTTGCCCGAGGTCACCGAGGGCCTTCGGCGCTTCGCGTCGAACGAACATCCCGACGTGACCGAGTTGCTGTCGCGGGCGGTCAAGGGGGGCTTGCTCGTGTTGCTTGAACCCGCGGAATTAATGCGCGTCATAGCGATGGTCAGCAAGCAAGGCGATCCAATTCGTGGCCGCAAACTTTACCTCAACAACAAAGCCGTTGGCTGCATCACCTGTCATCGACTCGAAGGCGTGGGAGGCAACACCGGGCCAGACCTGACACGAGTCTGGGACACGCTGTCGCTGGAAAAGGTCATGGAGTCGATGCTTGATCCATCGAAAGAAATCAAGGAAGGCTATCAGACGTTCGTCGCCACCACGAAGAACGGCCTCACCGTCACCGGCCTCAAGGTCGCCCAGAATGCCAAGGAACTGATCTTGCGCGATACCACCGGCAAGGAGGTCCGCATCCCTGCAAATGATCTCGACGAGGTCGTCGCCACGAAGAAATCGCTCATGCCCGACGATGTCGTGCGGCATCTCAGCTTCGGCGAGTTCATCGACCTCGTCGCCTTCCTGCGAGATCGCAATTCGCAAGAAGGGGTACGCGGCATGATCCTATCGGGCTGGGCCATTGGTCCGTTCGGCTTCGATCTCGCCAAGGCCGACGCGCTGGAGAAAAATCCCGATCCCGAGAAGGCGATCATCAACGCCGATCGGCAGCGGCTCACTTGGCGAGCCGTGCAGGCCGACATGAGCGGCAGAGGCTTCGATCTGCGTGCCGCCACCGGACGCGAACCAGGGTCGGCGTATCTGCTCAGCTACGTGTTTTCACCGAAGGAACAAAAGGTGGAATTGCTCGCTCAAACGGACGAGAAAGGCTACGTGCTCGTCAACGGCGAGCGCGTCGCGCTGAGCGACGCCAAGATGCCGATCACGCTGAAAATCGGCTGGAACACGCTGCTCACGCGGATCAACAACGAGCAAGGATACGGTTTCATCCAGGCCCGCATCCTCGGCGGCGAAGGCATCCGCGTGTCGCTGCAAAAGGAGTGACGCATTCTTGAGTTTCTCTTGCGGCACAGCGTTTGGATGGCGTTATCCGAGCGCTAAGCCGCAAGCGGCATTTCTTAGCTCGCCCGGATCACCACGATCGTGGCGTTGTCGGTCGCGCCGCGCAGGTTGACGAGGTTGAGGAGGCGCCGCGCGGCCTCCTCGGCGGAGTTGGCGGCTTCGCGGGTGAGCATCTTTTCCAACTCTTTATTGCTGATGTGGTTGGTCAGGCCGTCCGAGCAGACGAGAACCCAGTCGCCGCGCATCAGTTTGCCGGCATAGGTACCCGGCATGACGTCGGGTTGCCCGCCGATGGCTTGTTGCAATTCGTTCTTGCGTGGATGGTCCTCGGCCTCGGCTTCGGTAAGTTGGCCGAGTTCGACAAGGCGGTTGACGAGCGTCTGATCGCGCGTCATCTGAATCAAGCGCCCGCGATGCAGATGATAGACGCGCGAATCGCCGACGTGGCCGACGATGACGTTGCGCGAATCGACATAGACGGCTTCGGCAGTGCAACCCATGCCGCGTTTGCCTTTGCCTGGAATGCGTGAAGCCGTGAAGACTTCTTTGTTGGCGAATTTCAGGGCGTCGCGCATGATCTCTTGGACCTTCTTCGGATCGAACGGTTCCTTCGGCGTCTCCTTGCCGATCAAGCCTGCGAAGATTGGTTGCTGCAACAGATATTCGCGCAGCTTGTTCATCGCCATGGCGGCGGCGATCTCGCCGGCTTCGTAGCCGCCCATGCCGTCGGCGAGCAGGACCATGGCATATTCGCCAAGATCGTCCTGGCGGGTATCGACGCCGTGCAACACCGTCAGCGCGTCTTCATTGCCTGTGCGGACCATGCCCGTCGTCGTCCAGGCGGCGATGTCGAGTCGTACGTCGTCGAACGCCCGGCCACATTGCGCGAGCGTCTTGATGAGTTCGTTGAATCCCGTCGGATCGGTCTTCGTCATTTCGTCGGTCGGGAAGCGAGAGTACAAGTCGCGGGTGAACGTCTTGTTGATGATGCGCAGGAAGAGCGGATGCACATCTGGGAAGCGCTCCGTTATTTGCAGCGGCGCGAACTGACGCTCGAAGTCTTTTTCTTCCAGCGGATGATGAAGATACTCAAGGGAATAGAGCATCGCACCGAAGCTGTACAATTCGGAGCGAGCATCCGCATCGCCGGGGCCGAGGATCAACTCCGGCGCCGTGTAGAGCGTCGCCTTGACGGGCGCATTCAGCGGCAACGATGTCGGCAGCAGGTCGGCCAAATCGGTGACGCGCGGCACGCCGTTCGGCTCGACGACGATCAGTCCGGGATGCATGCCCTCAAACATTGCGCCGGCCGCGTGCAAACTGATCGCTGCCGTTGCAAGCTGTTGCAACCAACCGTAGCGTGTCTTGGCGTCGCCGTCCGGATTGTCCCAGGCATCCCACAGGCTTTCGCCAATGGGCGCTTCGAGAATGAGGTAGTCTTTGCCATTCTCCGTGAATTGATCGATGACTTTCGGCAGATGCGGGCTTTTGGCATTTTCCAGAACGTCTTTTTCCCAGGCGATGCTCGGCCAGGAGCCGGGACCGTCCGCGATCGGTGTCGCGATCAACACATCATCGAAGCCTGGCATAAATTCGTCTTCGACCACAATCGCGGCAACCGGCGTGTCGAGGTCCGCTACCGGCGCGAGCGTTTCCGCGACGATGACGATCGGCTTGCCCGTAGATGAATCCACTCCGCGGGCGCGGGTGACGCCGCGGCGATCGCAGATTTGCGGGCCAACATCGTATCGGTTGCGCAATCGAAGCACGGAAGTTGCAGGCATGGCAGCGGCTCGGGAAGATGAAACCGGGGAAACAGCCGCGCTACTCGCGTCGGCTGACGTAAACATCCAACCGCAATCGTTGCAATAGGACGTGCTGCCCTGACGCGGCGTACCGCACGCCATACATAGCTGCGCGGCCGGCGCAGCGATTGGTGCCACCGGCGCCTCCACGACGACAGGCGCCTCAATCATTACAGGCAATTCCTCCGCCGTATTCGACTCGTTATGAGGCAGCGGCGCGGGTATCGCGTCAAGTTCTTCAAGCAGGACGACGACGGCCTCCGCGACGACCGCCTGCGGCACCGGTTCGGCGAACACGGGCATCGCCATTGGCACGTCGGGCTTGGCTTCCATCACTGGCTCTGCCACGGGTATGGGCTTGGGCGTCTCGTCGTCATCCTCCGCCGTCACGCTCATCAGGCGGGCCCACAGCCCGCCGCCCTTCGCTTGATTTGGTTCGTTCATCACAGGGTCCCGTTTCGTTGAATCGGTTGGTTGGGCCGCGCTGGGATGTTTTGGAAGTGGCGCCCTTGAGGGATTAGCATATCAGGCAAAGGGAGTAACGCAAAAAACAAAAAATGCCAGTTTCACGGTTTCCGCTTGGCGGCTTCGCGCTCAGGTCGGATCAGGCGAACGCTAAGCCGCGAGCGGAATACCGAATAAGCTCACACCAAGCGTCGGCTTTCCTTTTGCAATCCGTCATGAATGAATTGCAACGTCGGCTCGGCCATGCGATCGAAGTACGTCCAACTGTGGCCGCCGGCGCGGGTCGTCAAGTCGATGGTATGCGGCACGCCCAGGGCGATCAGTTTTTCGTGCAGGCGGTCGTTGCCTCGATACCACGGGTCGTCGTCGGGATCGATGCAAAAAAACAAGTGTGGCGGATACTCGGCGGGATGAATGTGCAGCACGGCTGTGTCCTGTCGGCATTGCTCTTTGCTGTCGTACATCTCGTCGAGCGTTTCACCTGTTCCGTGAAGCTCTTGAAAATCGAACGCGGAGCCGATGCCCGCGGCGACGGGGAACAGCTTCGGATGCCGAAACGCCAATCGCACTGCGCCTTGCCCGCCCATGCTGATACCGAACACGCCGACCGCTCGCGGCGGCAGTTTCCAGCGCTCGGCGAAGATCGGCATGACGTTCTTTAGCACATGCTGCTCGGCAGTCAACTTCGCGTCGAATTCCGGGCAGACGCGATCTACCCACCACGAGCGCTTGACGTGCGGGCAAACACAGACGAGCTTGTAAGCATCGAGGAATTTCGTGAACGCAGGCCGGTCACGCAGCGTCTCCAGGCCGAGGGGATGTAGGTAGAGCACGCTGAATCGCGGCAAGGGGTTGGCGGGCGGTTCGTAGATTTCGACCCGCTTGCCTGCGACTTCGATGTCAGTCCAGATGCCGTTCATGATGGTCTTTGCAAAAACGAAATGGGGGAGAAGATCGCCTTCTCCCCCGATTGCAACTGTTGATTTGCCGCTTGCGGCTTAGCGCTTGCAAGGCGCCTTGTTGAGCGCTAAGCCGCAAGCGGCAAATTAGGAAGTTAATTTTCGGATTCCCTCAAGGTGCGATTGCGTTCTGCACGGCCTTGTCCATCTTGTAACCGGCGTCGCGATAATAGAGCGGCAGGTAACGGTAGTAGACTTCGAGCGTCAGCAGGTTCAGCGAAGTAAGCATCAGGCGACCACCGGTGCGACCGAACGGATCAGCCTCCGGCGCCCAGCTGCCTTGGTTGGCGCCGCTCGTGTTGTCTTGTTTCTTGACGAGCATTTCGCGCATCTTTTCATTCCAATCTTTCCACGCTTCGCCGCCGAAGTGATGCATGACCTGGGTGGCGTAATAGTAGAAATAGACGTCTTGCGGGATCGGCCCGGTTGTCTTGATGTACGTGTTAATGGCCTTGATCATTTCGGGACGGGACGGCCCCCAGTTTTCCATGTATTGCCGGCAGAGCAGGCCAACGGCGGTCATACGTGGCGTGCTGCCCGAACCCGCGATGTAGCCATATCCTTGAGTTGTTTTGTCTTGACAGGCGTTGAGGAAGTTCTTCGAGCGTGTCACGGCGAGCGTCGGGACATCGAGACCGGCCATCTGACCGCTTTTGATCGCCATGATCTGCCAGCCGGCGACCGACATGTCGCCAGCGGTTTTCGATGGGCTGTAGCGCCAGCCGCCGCCTTCGTGTTGCACGTTGACGATCAGGTTGACGCCCATCTGCGCCGACTTGTAGAGCGACGGATCCTGGCTCAAGCCGTAGGCTTCGCACATGGCAATGGCCGCCAGCCCGTGCGAATACATCGTCCCGCCGAAGAAACCGTTGGGTTTCTGTTGACGAACGAGGAACTTGAGGGCCTTGTCAATGTTTTTGTCGTAGGCGTTGTCTTTGGCTGGCTTGTGGGTTTTGCCGGCGGCGAGGAACGGGAGCAGACCGAGGGCGGTGCCGGCGATGTCGTTCGATCCTTCGTTGCCGGAGAGCGACCAACGGCCATCGGTCATCTGCTGGCGGATGAGCCATTTCAGTCCCTTGGCGACCGCGGCTTCGGAGGCGTCGGTGCCGCCGCCGTTGCGGAGAGCGTATTCGCGGGTGGCGCCGCTGCGTCCGAAGAAGCTGCCTTGCAGCGGCACGCCGCGCGGGCCATAGCCGCCGATTTCGCCGATCGCCATGCTATTGCCTGGCCCGCTGACTTCGATCGCGCCGCCTTGGCCGCCGCTGCCGAATCCGCCTGGCGCGGCAATACTGACCGGCGGGGCCGTCTTGTCGCCATTGAGAATGCCGACCGCGGCGTCGGGGATAACGGTTCCCGGCACGCTGACCTCCGCGATACGGTCGCCCTCGAAGTTGATATTTGTATCGCGTTCTTGCGGATCGGGCGACGGATCGATATCGGTGACGCTGAAGGTTTCCTTGCGTTCTTCCTCAGGTGTCTGGGCAACAATTGGCTCCTCTTTCTGAGCCTGCTTATCGACGGCCTTCACGTCGGATTGCATCATCACATAGCCGATGAACGCCGCGACGAGCACCGCATGAAACACGACGCTGCCGAATAGCGAAGGAAGCATGAGCATCATGTAACGCCGAAACGTGTTCGGTTCTTCCTTAAGCACGATGACCGGTGCTTGCTTTGGTTTTGAATTGCCGGTAGACATGTTTCCTGGCCTCTCAATGAAGAAACGTCAAACCCTTACATCCGTTATAGATGATTCTCTCACGAATTTCCGAAGTATGCAAGGTGATTCGGAACATTCGGCGACTTTTTCCTGGCGATGTTTTTCAGAGCCGGAAGCGTAAGCGACGGTGTGTTTCGACCGTCGCTTACGCTTTCGGCTCTGACGTTCTTCGGGCGAATCAATCACGGCGGCGGCGGCGTCCCGGTTGGCGGCTCCACCGGCGGCGGCGTGGTCTCGTCCTCCAGCTGGAACGGCTGGCTTTTCTCGCGCACCTCCGCTAACCTCGACTTTACCGCGTCGTCGCCGCGCCGAAACCAGATATTCATCGACGCAATGAGCGTCGCCACCAAAATGATCGCGCCCAACGTCCAGATGATGTAGTGGTACGCATACGATGTCTTATCGGTGTCCTCGTCTTTGATCTCGCCGATCTTTTTCGCGTCAACGAGCGTAAATGTCTTGCCGATCACGTAGGGGCTGATGACTTCCTTCTGCTTGGGCGTGTCAGGAGGAAATTTCACGAGGCCGATGAAATAACCGATGAAGTTCACGGGAAAATCAAGCGTCTCCGAAACGCGCATGTCCGTCGGCAACTCCGTGAAAGCGATCGTGAACGGCGGCAGCGTCTTGTGCGGGCCAACAACCCAGCCGGTGTATATGTGCTTGATGAGCGGGTCGCGCAAATAGGGCGGCGCTTCGTGCTTGCGTATTACTTTCAGTCGGCCTTCCACGGTGACGATCTTCCCGCGATACTCAGCTGGCCTGGTTTTTAGGTGCGAATACTTCACGTAGTTGAATTTCAGCGCACTCTTCTCAAACATCGCCATGGTAGCTGCATGCGAGCGATCAATCGCCTGGTTGTAGGCCAGCAACATCGCCTTGTCCGAATCCGAAAGCTGTTTCGGTTTCCTCGAATCGCGCACGGGCAACTCCCGGCCGTCTTCAAGCAACTGCAAGTATCGACCATAGATCGGCAGCACTTCATCGAATTCAAAGGTCCACCCTTCAAGCTCGGGTTTATGCTCACTGGCCAGGATGCGGGTGGCGAGAACATGCCACGGTCTGCCCGGCGCGAACACGTGCATCGCCGCTCGCGTTTCAAAGCCGCGATCGCTTTCCCAAAACGGCACGGGCGGGATCGTCTTTTCGGGCAGCGGCTCCTTCGATTCAAACGCAGCGTCCTTCGTCGGTTCCTTCTTTTGACCGTCGTCCTGGCGTGACGATGCAACGGCCACGATGCACAGCAGCCCCGCGAATAGAGAGGCGAGTGCGGCGACGCTCCAGCGGTTCTTGTGCAACAACATAAACACCATCCCGGCGGTTAGACGCAGGCCGTCCGAAAAAGTTCCAACCGTTGATCGAGTTCGGGCCTATTTCTGGCTCTGAACCAATCCTGCGGAAATAGCCAGGCAAGCCCAGGGGTGAGGTACTCCGAACCCCTGGGCTCTGACGAACGCGAGGCTTTATCCCAGGGGTTCGGAGTACCTCACCCCTGGGCTTGGTTGAAAATCCACATGAATGAGTAATATCCTTATTTCTTCAATTCAATCTTCGTATTCAACACCGGCGGCGGCACGAAATGGATGTTCTTGAACTGCGCTTTCTTTGCCGTGTCGTACACCTGCATGATGTATTGCTGGCGTAGATCGGCGTCGGCGGCGATCTTGAAGTTCGTCTTCTCCACGTTGCCTGCTTTGGCGATTTCTTTCAGCTTAGTGGAAATGCGGCCGAGCACCGTCTCGAAATCGACATCGCCGTCGGAAATGAGGGTTTCGTCCGTCTGAATGCCGGTCTTCATGAACACTTGGTGCGGCGTGCCTTCCAATTTATCGTTCGCCTGCCCACGCATATTGGCCTTGATGCGAACCTGGATCGCTTCTTGAAGTCCGGGAATCAGTTGGTCTTCGGGAACCGACAACGGCGGTTCCACCATCGGCAGAGGATCTTTGTTATCCTTGCTCGTTTTCGCAAAATTATCGGGCGGCGCAAGGCTGCCGGGGATGTGCCCTTCCAGCGCGGACGGGTGGTAGATCATGATGAAGAAGGCGAGAATCTGGAACGACATGTCGAGCATTGGCGTGACAATCATGCCAAGCTGAACACCCGCCGCCCCACCCGGTGATGGACGTCTTGCCATAGCTAAACTCCCGCATGAAATGAACTTGGTCTTCCGCATTCCTGGTTCCCAAACTCCTGTCTGGGAACCTATTTTTCCGAAACTCTGTTTCGCGGAGCCTAGAATCGCACAATGCCAGTGCGGCGAAACAGCTTTTCCGGTCGGGCGTTCCCAAACAGGAGTTTGGGAACGAGAATCGACGATAATCGCTCATCCCGCTGGTCTCATCACGCGCAGCTGCCAATGCTTAAACCCGGCCCGTTGACACGAACTGAGGCAACTCCAAACGTCGCCGTACTTCGTGTTCTTGTCGGCGCGC
Organism: Gemmataceae bacterium; assembly: GCA_009697105.1. Lineage (GTDB taxonomy): Bacteria > Planctomycetota > Planctomycetia > Gemmatales > Gemmataceae > SIAQ01. The sequence continues at coordinate 23,431 of SIAQ01000016.1, forward strand.
AGGATGATGACGATCTTGATTTCGCCGGTTTTGCCTCGCTCCCTGGCGGTCTCCTCGGACGACTGCCTTTCGCGGATCAAATGGACTTTGAGCTTTTCCGGCGTATCGAGCGCAAGCGAACCCATGGAACCAACCAAGCGACCGGCGCCATCCAGGTTAAGGAATATCCAATCCTCGGCCGCGGTGTCGAGCGGCACCGATTCGCTGGCGAGCGGCAGCGAGATCGAATCGTCGAACTGGTCCACGCGCACGAAGTTGACCGTAATCATGAAAAACATGATCAACTGCAACACCAAATCCAAGAGCGGCATGAGGTTGACATCGAGTTCTTCACTATCAACAGAGGCTGACATGATTTCACCCTCGGGTTGCTTAGTTGATTCTTGCCCGAAATAGTCATCTCTCGTTCCCAAACTCCTGTTTGGGAACGGGTCATTGAGGAAACTCCGTTTCGCCTCGTAGGCTTCCTGGTTCCCAAACAGGAGTTTGGGAACCAGGAAAGTGTCTCGTTAGCCGGACGCGCAATCGACGGAATATCTAACCGTCGCTTGCGCGTCCGGCTAACAGACATTGAATTACTTCGCCTGCACACCGGTCGAGGCACGCTCGACGGACGGCGACGCGGGACCACCCGTGGTTTTCTTCGAGTTGTGATACATCTGTGTCAACAAATCATCGGCAAGATTCAGGGTGTTGACCGACAGGCCGGTGAGGCGGTTTTTGAACACGGTGAAGAAGAAAATCGCAGGCACTGCAATACCGACGCCGACGAGCGTGACGACGAGGGCGTGGGAAATTTCGCTGGCCAACGCGGACGCTTCCGGGGCTTTGGTTGATTCGCCGAGTTTTCGGAAGGCGCCGATCATGCCCGATACCGTACCGACCAGGCCGAGCAACGGTCCAAGCGTGCCGATGACGCCGAGGTAGCTGTTCCAGGATTCTTTGCCGACCTTCACCGAATCCGACATCGCGTGCATGGCTTCGCGGGCGTCTTCGATGCCATATTGAAGTCGGCCCATGCCCGCCGTCAAGACGCGAGCGATGTAGGACGATTCGCCTTTGCAGAGGTCATACGCCTGTTTGAATTGGCGTTTGTTGACCATGTCCGTGAATTCCTCGACAAACGCCGGCGGGACGGCTTCACCGAGCCGAAGGTCGAGCACCAAAATGATAATCAAGGCGACCATGCCGACGGAGATGACGGCGAACATCATGCCGAACACCCAACCGATCGATTGGAAGAAGTGGACGACGGGGTTGATCTTGCCCTTCTCTTGCTTGGCGCCCTCCTCGGGTGCGGGTTCGCCTTCTTTTTTTTCTTCCTGAGCAAAGGCGGGCGTCGGCAAGGTGATGAGCGAAATGATTCCGACGAAGCAGAACATGCTCACGCTCAGCATCATGGACAGCATGAATTGTTGAAATTTGCCTGAGGATTGCAATTGCATGAGGTTGTTTCCTAGCGAGTAAAACGCATTCACTGTTTTGTCACAACGACCAATAGGTTCGCAAGCATCTGTAATCGTTTTTCCTGATTTGTCGATTTCGACAGTTTATCAGTTCCAGGAAATACAGCCAAGCCCAGGGGTGAGGTACTCCGAACCCCTGGGCTCACGATGGGATCATCCCAGGGGTTCGGAGTACCTCACCCCTGGGCTTGCTGCGAGATTTAAACCTCGAACAATTCCGCCAGGCCGGCGTCAGCAATTTCTTTGCCGTTGACGTATCGGCCCTGCGTCGTCCATTCTCGCACTTGCTGCTCAGCCGTGCCGAACAGCTTGGCTTGCAGATCGTCGATATCCTTTTCCATACCTGAGAAATGGCTGGCCCAGAGACCGGCCTCGGCGGCGCCAACACGCTTTTCGCTCTGCCAACGCATGCGATGAAAGAGCAGAGTGCTAAAGCGCGTCACCAGGCGTTTTTGGCAAGCAGCGAAGACCAACAGCGCCGCCGAAGAACATTCGCCAAGCACGATCCCCGTGCATTGCAGCTGGCGCTGCCGCATCAGCGTCGTGACCGCCAGTGCGCCATAAACGCTGCCGCCCAGACTGTCGAAGTAGAGAGTACACTCGCGGCGTGGCTTCGCTTCGAGCATCGCTTTGATGACGTCTTCTTCCCAGTCGTCGACATCGCCGATGAGAGGAATCTCCAGCGGTTTGCGGCGTTTCTTTTCGATGGTCATTGGTACTCATTCATCATTCGAGTTTTCCGCTTGCGGTTTAGCGCTCGGATAATCCCGCGTGAGCGCTAAGCCGCAAGCGGAATTTAAGTTTTCACTTCGCCGACCGCGACATCAAGAAAGTCGCCACATCGCTCGGCGTGCCAGGTTCGGACCGCAGCACCATCATATCATGCGCGGGCCGGGCGAACATCACGCTCTTGTAGACTGATTTGAGCGCCGCATCGTCAACGCGGCGATTGAGACCGTCCACCAGCGCTTCGAGTCGCAAGCCGCGTTTGGCGTTGCCGGCGGCGAGCGTGTCGATGTCGCCATGCCGCAGCGAGCCGGGGATCGATGCTTCATGCGGGAAGTAGCAGAACGGGCTGTCGAGCATCGAGCGGAAACTGACAAGCCCGCCGCGAACGTAGACGGCCTTGACGTTATCGCCACCATACACGCCGCCGAGGAGCGCGAGCAGACCCGCCATCGGTTCGGATTGCCGTGGCATCTTGCCAACCTCATACGGGACGGCAAAGTTGATGCCAGGATCGTTCGGTTCCGCAAACGAATCAGCCCACAGCGACATCGTCTTGAAACCTCGGCTCGGCAGCGCATTCATCACCGCCGTTAATTCTTGAAGCTGAACGCCCGGAACCGTCAGCCCGTGCCGTTGCAGCGAGGCCGAATACGACGTCGCCCCGCTGGTTCGGCTGCGTCCGTCGTTGGCCGTCTCGCCCGTGCCACGCAGATCGGGCAAGCAGACGGCGACTTTATATTTCAGCAATAGCTCAGCAATCGTCTCGGCGCGATGTTGCAGGAACCCGGCCTTGCCGTCCTGCGAGAGTCCGATGACGACGTGCGGCACATCGATCTTTCCTTGCGGACGAAGCAGCAACGCCGGCACGCGCAGCGTCGGATCGTTGGGATGCGTGATGATGATCCGCTCCGTGAGAAAATTTGTCTTTTTGGGCGAGGGACCATCATTCTTGACACGCTCGATTTGGCATACCGCTTTCGTGGGATTACGCAATAGGTTCGCGCCCTTGCTCTCCTCCGTGATGCCGAGCAGATCGAGCCAACGGTCGGTCAGATGGGCTGGCTCGACTCGGAACTGTTGATGCCTCAAGATTTCATGCACATACTTTGGCTTCAGCGTTTTCTTCGCCTCGTCGGTCCAGCAGCGCAGTTCGCTCGAATCGAAGCGGGCCCTCGGCTCTTCGGGGATTAGCAGGCCGAACCATTTCGTCAGCGTCGGATAGATCGGTTTGCGATGTTCGAAACCGATGTTGTTGCAGTGCGTCGATTCGGGAGCCTTGCCCTTCACGGACCCGCGTCCTTTGGACGATGCGAGTTTGTCCTTGGCGCCGTAGAAGTCGCCCCAGATTTTATTGTAGCGTGCCCAGACCGGATCACGCGGTTCATCCCAGGCGAACTCATGGCTGTAGACGAGGCCGCGCGGCGCGATGCTGCCGACGATGATCCACGGCAAGAAGCCATCGCGAGCGCCGAGATGCAGGCCGCGCGTCGATTCCCACGACCCGCCGCCCATGTAGTTGAACGATAGTTCGGGATCGTCCTTGAACACCGACGACTCCGGTTGCGGCCCGCCGAAGTTGAACGGCGCACTGGCCTGAATGCGTGGATCGACAGCCGCCAACACCGCGCACGGATCCCCGCCACCTGCGACGGAGCCGAACACCATGATCTTCGATTTGTCAATATTCGGACGTTCGACCAAGAGATCGATGGCTCGCATCAGGTCCCACACCATCCAGCCCATCAGGCTGTCGCCGACGAGTTGCAGTTGCAAATTGACGTTGTAGCGGAAATAATAATCCTGTCGGCCGATTTTGAACGCTTCGGGATACGTCTTCGCGTCGGTGAACGGATGCTGTCGGCGTTCGCCATGCCCAAGCATGTCGGGCACAAGCACGGTGCAACCTTGCTTGGCCCAGAGAATGCCCATGTCTTGCAGTTCGCGCTCCGTTTTCGGATTGTGATGACTATGGACGACAAGGAAACCAGGCATCGGCTTCGACACGTCCTTCGGCGCGTAAAGGTTGGCGGTAACGAAGAAATTTGGCCGCGTCTCGAAGAGGACGCACTCGACGGTGAAACCGTCGCCCTGGAGTTTCTTCGTGGTGATGGCGTTGACCTTCGGGGCGTCGCCGAACGCGCCGAGCGAATGCTTGAGGCTGGTGATTCGATCGTCGCGTAGCTTCTCCCAGTCCGCTTTGGACTTGATGGTGCGCCAGGTTTCGACGTCGCGCTTGTTGACGGCATTGCGCAGTTGCGTCACGCTGTCCCATCGTGACCTGGCATCAGCCGAGTCGGGTGCGAAAACACGGGCGTCAAGATTCTGCAGCGACACGACGGTGCTTTCTTGTGCACACATATTGCCGACGGCAAGCGTTGCCAAAACGATGATGGCGATGAATTGTCGCATGACGTGCCCCCCAGGATGATAAAATCTGCGATGAGAACATTCGAGGTATGATATTCGACCAACGCGATTTCGTTTAGCCGCTCGCCTTTGGCGAGCGCGGGCGCGGCGTTTTTCGCGATATTAGAAGAAGCACGGCGCCCGCGCTCGCCAAAGGCGAGCGGCTATACACGGGAGATTTCACCTACCGCGTCGGCAACTTCACGCACACGATCTCTCGCTGGTTGCGCAGAAATAGCTGATCGCCCGCAATCGCAGGCGTGTTCCATGTCTTGTATGCCTCGATGAACGCGCGATGCTGGCCAAGCTCGGCACCGTCGGTGTTGAACAGCGACACCTCGCCCGTCTCGCCGTTGACGACGAGCAATGTGTCGTTGACGAGCAGCAGTTGGCCGGGGCCTTGGCGGTTGGCTTTCCAAAGCACGCTTCCATCGTTGGCGTCGAGGCAGGTGAGTACGCCGTTGAGATTGTGCAATCCGAAGAGCCGTTTGCCATCGGTGACCACGTTGGCGTAGCGCGAGGCGAAGCGTTTGTGTTGCCAAAAAACCTCGGTGCTCCACTCGGCGTTATCCGAGCGTTTGATTTTGAGCATCGCACAGCCGTTGGTGAGTTCGGACGAGATGTAAACGCGATCGTCGCTGAGAACGACCGGCTGAATCGAATTCATTTCGTACGGCGTAACCCATGGATGCTGCCAAAGCTCTTTGCCCGTCTTCGGCTCGTAAGCCACAAGCCCTTCGCCATCGAAAAGTAGCACCTGTACGACACCGGCGATTGTCGAAAGCTGCGCTGAGCTATAGCCTGCTTTGCGTTTGCCCGTCTGCCAACGAATCTTGCCATCGACGGCATCGTAAGCGAGTAGCGACGGCCCGATCGAGTTAGCGGGATCGACGCCTGAATTGACGATGACCAGGCCGTCCACGACCAACGGCGACGACGTCATTCCCCACTTGAGCTTCTCGGCGCCCGAATCCTTGAGAATATTCGCGGCCCAGAGCTTATTTCCGGTAGCGCCCAAGCAGACGAGATCGCCCATGCCGCCGAGGCTGTAGATGCGATTGTCTCGGATCGTCGGCGTCGCCCGCGGGCCATCGCCCATGATATCTTTGTGGTAGGCGCTATAGGCAAAGGTCCAGCGTTGTCGGCCCGTCGCGCGATCGTAGCAAACAATCACTTCTTTCTGCATGGCTTCATGCTGAAGGATCGTGACGACGATGTTGCCGGCAACCGCAACGCCACCGTAGCCGCCAAGGCAGGATTTTGACCACACTCGTTCGGGGCGTGTATTCGACCAGTCGGTCTGGAATCCCGCCAAGGAAACGATACCATCGGTCTTCACGCCGCGATAGCTCGGGAAATCGCGATCCGAGATCGTCGCGTCGATCGGTGGCAGTCCGTCTGTCGCAATGCTGGCGTCGAACGTCGGCGTCGCGTCCCAAACGAATTCGATACGCGGCACGAGGCCGACGCGGCTCATCGTCAACTCGAACTTCTGAACGCTCAATCTAAATCCGACCGCAAGCCCACCGACCAGCACCACGCCGAGCAGCCGAACGCTCCACGCGATGCCCGAGAAGAACAGCCACCAGAGCGCAATTAGCGCCGCCGTCAGCATGGGCACAATCCACTGTGTGAACATGAAGAACGGCATCGCGCCATCGGCGAGGCTGGGTTCCATCTCAGGTATGCCAAGCTGCGAACCATAGTTTTCGATGGCGACCCAAACCCACGGGACAGCGAAGAGGATCGCCCCGATCAGCAGCACGAGGACGGGGAATAGGCAGCACGCCTGGGGAGACGGGATGGGTGCGGAGGTCGAATCAGCCATTGATGGTTTTCCTTGTCGGTATTGGTTCGTCAGGATACATCAGGCCATCTTCACGAGAGCAGCCTCACCCATATCATCAGTGATTTTACACAGCAACGACCAGATTTGGCGATGGTACGGCTCCATGATCTCGACCTGTTCGCCGATCTCGTAGCGAGCGAGTTTCCCTGCCTTGCCCGCGTAGGTTTTTCCGACGACGCCGCGATTATGCACCATCACATCGCGTGTCGCTTTGGCTTCGGCGAATATTGCGATCTCGCCTGCAGACGGGCAGTCGAGCTTCATTTTGTCTTCGATATACTCAAACCACTTCACGGGCCGATCGTAGAGCAATTCATTTAGTTCTTTGTTAACAAAGAGCAGCGTGACCGCTTCGATGTCCTGTGATTCGTAAATATCGCGAAAATCGACTTTCCTGCCGAACAGATTCTGCGGATATGCGGTTTGCCAGATACGAAGGAAGTCGAACAGGATGCTCTCGAAGATCGCGATGAATTGCTGGAAGGTGGCTTCGGCAAGTTCCACTTTCACATAACCATCTGCCTTCTTCGCCAACTCGGCAGGACTTGTATTACTTCCTGTTAAATCGTTCCTTATTGTCAGGCCGCCGCCGGCATTAATATCATCAACGATGTGCTCCCATGCCGCTTTGGTATTTGCGTAGTAATCATGAGCGTCCCTGAGTTCGGTCAATGTGCGTTGTCGAAGGCTAACAATCTTTTCCGCGAGGGTCATGGGATTCTCCCGCTAAGTGTGTATCGAATCCAGCAAGGCCCGCACCTTTTCAATATCGGTCTTAATGCCCAAATAAATGTGCCCATATTCCGGCCCGCTATTTCGCGAGAAGTAGTTTTCACACACCCAGAAATTGACGCCATTGTTGGTCAAAAGGTCCTTAACCTCCGTCATGTGGCTCGCGAGAAGGTGGATTGACGCATGGCCCCGATCACCAACGTTGAGGCTGATTGGCTTTCTTGTCGTTTGCTCGATCATAATTCACCTCGATTCGGCTTGAATGCTCGCATCCATCAACGATTATACATGAACTCCCGCGTGTTCATTAGCGCCCAAACCAAGTCCTCCAGGCCGCGACGCTGGTCCGGCTGGCCGCGCAGAAACTCAATCGACCGAGCGCGTTGCGCTGGCGTCGGCGTCCGCGCGAACGCAGCCAGGTACAACTCCGTCACTGCATCCTCGGCTGATGCTTTGCGCTCAACGAGTTGGGCAACCCGGCCCTTCGGACTGCTGATCTTGCCTTCGATCTCCGGCGATGTCGCCAAATGCAGCACCTGCGGCAAATTCGCACTGTCGCTGCGCGCACATTCGCATGCACTCGAACGTTGAGGACGCGAGAACGTATCCAGGAAATACGACGCGAATCCCTCGTGCGGTAGATCGACCGCCCGTGCCGAGCGCGACATCTTGCTGAACGTCGTCCGCGATTGCGTCACCTGATCGATCGCGTCGTGCAGCACCTCGGCGATCATGCGCCTGGCGTAATAGCGAGCGTGGTTCTGCTTATCGTGTTTGTTAAACTCGTTCGGCTCGGCACTGAACTGATAGGTTCGCGAGTTGCAGATCGTCCGAATAATGTGCTTGACATCGAATTTCGATTTGACGAAGTCCTGCGCCAAGGCATCCAGCAACTCCGGGTTCGATGGCGGATTCGTCTCACGCATGTCGTCGATCGGATCGACAAGCCCTCGGCCCATCAAATGACTCCAGGTGCGATTGACAAGAGCCCTCGCGAAAAACGGATTGCTCGGCTCCGCCATCCAGTCAACCAGCTTGTGCCGGGGATCGTCCTCGGGCGCGACCTTGAGCACATCGCCGTCGAGCAACTTCGGCTCGATCGGCTTGCCCGTGTGCGGATTGATCTCGCTACTCGTGCGGGTGCGCGATGCATAGTAAGGCGGCGGCTCGCCCAGACCCTTGCGACCGAGACGCGAGAAGAACCCCGCGAGGCCGTAGTAGTCGTTTTGGCTCCATCGCTCATACGGATGGTGATGGCATTTCGCGCACTGTAAGCGCAGGCCGAGGAACACCTGAGCCGTGTCGGCAACGGGCTGGTGCAACTGGTCGTCGCGCATCTGCCAGTACCAATTGACCGCCGGCGCGTCTTGCCATTCGCCGGCGGCGGCGACTATGCCGCGCACGAATTCGTCATAGGGCCGATTGCGCGCGATATGATCGCGAATCCACTCATGAAACGCATATGCTGCCTGCTCCGAGCCGGCCAGGCTGGCATTGCGCAGGATCGAGCCCCAACGCATCGCGAAATAGGCCGGATAGTCACGCGATTCCAGTAGCCGATCGATTAGCTTCGCACGCTTGTCCTTTGCGCCATCCGCAAGAAAGGCCTTTGCTTCCTCAACCGTCGGCAGTCGGCCACAGAGATCGACCGTCGCCCGGCGAATGAACTCGCTGTCGGTGCAAAGCTCCGATGGCACGATACCGAGCTTCTTCCAGCGCGCCAGCGCATGCGTGTCGATATAGTTGTTCGCCGGAAAGTCGGGATACTTGGCAATCGTTTTGCCCAACGGAACCAGCGAGCGAAACACGGCGACCTGGCCCATGTAGCGAGCCATGATCGTCGCATCGCCAGACATCTCGAACGTCCGAACGAGTCCATCAGCGTCCACGGCGGCCACGGCGATCTCGTTCGACTGATACTGCGCCTGGCGAGTGACATCTCGCACCGTGCCATCGGTGTAATGGGCGAGCACGGCAATCTGTTGCTCGTGTTTGCGATCCATGACGCGCTGTTCCGGCACGATCTTCAGGTGCTTCAGCGTCGGCGCTTTATCGTCGCCAACCGGCGTGCCTTGCCTGATCCAACGATGCAGCGTGCGATAATCTTCGCTTTCCGGCGTCAACCGTCGCCCGCCGCCATGAGCGACAACGCCTGACGCCTTCGTCAGAATCAAGCTGCTCTCGGCCGCGGCGGCGAAGACGCGGCGGCCTCGCGCTTCCTTGACGATGGCGTTGTAATCAAAAGCCGTATCGAAGCCGAACAGCGACAGCCTGAATCCGTTCTGCCCACTCGCCCGGCCATGACATCCGCCGGAGTTGCAACCGTGCCGTGAGAGGATCGGTTCAATGTCGTTGGCGAAATGGAGCGGTTTGGCTTCGTCGAAATCGTTGACGGTAACCTTGGTCTCGCGCTTGACGCCACCGACGTCGATGACAATCGTCGCCGAGCCTTTGCCAATCGGGCGGACAAAGCCTTGCGTCGAGACGCGCACGATGTTCGCAGGCACGGCGCTGTAGCGAGCGGCACGGGTGACATCGCTCGTTTTGTCGCCGACCGAAATCGTGGCGAGCAGTTGCCGGCCTTCGTGCAGGCCATTCAACTCAAACTGCGGCGGAAAAACTTCAACCGCCAACGGTACTTGAGCGTGGATCGGATTGAACTGGGAGTATGCGAGGAGGGCCAACATCGAGCAGGCCAAAGTATATCGCATGGAAAAATCTCGCGTGGACGGCGGATCATTGGCGGTAGGAACCTACTTACAAGTTTAGCAGAATTGAGTGAACGTTGACATCACTCCTGAGCCTGCTTGTAGCCGAATTCGTGAGAATTCGGATTCCTTGTAGCCGAATTCTCACGAATTCGGCTACAAGGCGAGCGCGGTAGAAATTGTCGCCTTTTCAAACCGATCAAAATTTTTCCGAGCCGCGACCGTAAGGGAGCGGCCGACAGGATGCCGTGCGGATTATGTCGGCCGCTCCCTTACGGTCGCGGCTCGGAAAAGCGTCCATCTAATCCGTCAAAGGTATCCTGTCATTCGGCCCTGACGAAACGCGCGCGTAGCCACGACACCCCGCGCGAGAGATGGCCCGATTTCGCGAGGCTGGTCGCAATTGCCAGGCCGAAAATGAGGAGGCTGATCGCGAGATAATCCAACCCCACGACGGCCTGCCGACCGATGCGGTAAATTTGCCAGCCGATAACGCTGATCCAGATCGTCACGACAATACCGGCGAGAACCAGCGTCGGCGGATGCCACAGGAATCCGCCATAAGCCGTGAGCAGGACCGCCAACCCGAGCGGATACAATAACGGAACCAGCGAATGTAGATCGGCGGGCAGCGAAATCGGCGCCGCCATCACGCCGACAGCGGCGAACGCGATCAGCGACGTCGCGATGAAACGCAGAGCGTAGGCGAAATCGTCGTCGAAGAATGCACCCATCAGCATCATCGCGCCGACGACTACATGAAACGCGAGTATCCAGCGATAGGGCGCCAGTTCGCTGTCCAGTGGGATCGCCAGTACGATGCCCGCCGCCAGCGCCAGCGACGCGAACAGGCAGCGCCACAGCCCGCGGCGATAGATACCCACTGCGAACAACAACGTCGCCGCCACGAGCAACGGCTCGGCACGCGGCGTGACGAGGTCGCCCAAACCCATCGTGCCGGGCGCTACAAAAGCCAACGCGGCGAGCGAGGCCGTGAATCCTTCGAGTGCGAAACTGACCCTACGAATTATTGCGTATAAGTAAAATATCGCAGATGCGAGCAGCGTCAGGGAAAACGGCGTGCCACCCAGCTGCGTGATGAATCGTTGCAGAAACTCCACATAGATCGGTTCGCCGCGATGGCCGAAGACGCTCAGTACGACCATCCCGATCGGAGCAAACAACGCGCCAGCCTGCACCCAAGCGTGTCGAGTCACGATGCCGTCTTCGAGCAAGAGTACCGTCAACGCGAACCCGAACGGAACCAAGAAATAAGGGCCGAATGTCATGTCGTAGAGGTCGTGCACATCGATCAGGTGCATCGAATAACAGAGCAAGATCGCGCGACCCGGCACCGCCAGCGCCAGCAATCCGAATAGCGACCACGGATAGAACGGCCAAGGCCAGGGGCTGCCGTTGTCGCGCACCGCCTCAGCCCCGCGTCGAACCGCCGGCAGAAGCGACAGGAAGATCAACCCGGCGATCGTCGAAAATCCAAACAGGCCCCACATCATGCCGTCGCCTCGCGGCGCATGTAGAAACGGTGCGAGGGCAAGCGGGTAGAGAAAGAAAAACATCAGCAGCAAATAATACGGCCAACGATAGACGGTCGGCAGCCGAAGCTTGACGACCCTCAACACCAGGGCACTCAAGCTGATCGCGAGCACCAAGCCGATCGTGTTGCACAAATAGCCGCGGATCGGATGCTCGTTTCGACCGATGTCAAAAACGATGGTGTGGTCGAAGGTCACCGACGTGGCGAGAAACATCAGCACGACGAGCAGGAGCACGGTGCGGGCGTCATCCCAGACCTTCGCGAATCCCACGAGCAAACAAGCCGTGCCCGCCAGAAGCAACGTGTATCCGGCGAGGCCCGTCATTAGCGCAGTCGTGTCCTCCGCGCTTTCGGGATCGCCGAACGACAGCCAAAGGCCGGCCAAAAACAGCGCGGCACTAATGGCGTAGAACGGGTTGTTGGTGCAAATCCAGCGCAGCGCCGAGCGGGCTTCGCCGGGCCAGGCCGATTCGGATTGCGGACGATCGTCAATGCAAGATGACATCGAAAAACCTCCAAAGATGTGGCGGGATTTCGCGAAGGCGTTCGTGCGGAGATGAAGTAAGTAAAAGGCCCGGCATCGCGACCGCTTGCGGGATCATACCAGCGCGGTGGTTGGAAAGTGTCAGAATTTTTTTCAAGCCCAGGGATGAGATACTCCGAATCCCTGGGCTTGACGAGTGAATGATCCCAGGGATTCGGAGTACCTTATCCCTGGGCTTGAAATTGCTGCAACACTTCCGCCAAAACCTCGGGATGCGTCAGATGAGCGTGATGGCCACACTGCTCGATTTCAGCGCGAGCGCAAAGTTTGAGTCCAGCCTGTAACTCGGCCTCACACGTGCGGCCAACGAGCGGGTCGCGGTCGCCACATACGAGCAGCGCGGGCACCAGAATCGTCGGCAGCATCGCGCGAAGGTCGATCGCGTGCAGCATCAATATGCGATGTGCGAACGCTCGCAACGGCACGGCACAATGACGCTCGACAAAATAATCCCACACCGCCGACTCGCGGGCCAAGAACGGCTCGCGATGGTTCTTCTCCACAATCGTCCGCACCATCGGCAAATGGCCGAGTCGTCCCGGCAGGAATCGCGCGAACGATGCGGCCAAAATCTCCGTTCGCGCCAGCCTACGCTGCGCGAAACCCGATTGCAGCACGAGATGCGTGAAGCGAGACGGTGACCGATGCACCGCCGCGAGGGCAATCGTCGAGCCAAACGAAAAACCGTGCAGCGCACATTCGCGAATCTTGAGATGGTCGAGCAATGCGAAGAGATCGCCCACGAGGTCGGCGTGGCGATATCGCATGAGCCGAGCGCCGTCGTGAACGCCGTCGGGAAGGTCGTAGGCGATGCAGCGAAAGCGAGAACGCAGGCGTGCTAGGAGCATTACAAACGATTCCGCTTCGCTTGCCATGCCCGGTATCAATACGAGCGTCGTTCCGCGCCCCCAGGCGATGTAACGACAGCGATAGCGTCCCGTGTCAATTTCCCCGAACTGGCCCTCGGCTCGCATCTGTTTTTGGCATTCGGCAAGAACAAGACGCCGGGCGCAGTCGGGTGTGGCCGACGGATCAGTCGACATCGGACAAGACGGCGCTAACGTGGAAAGGTCGATCGACACGGGAAGCTCGAGTGCATGGAGTAGGAATGAGGCCGCCCGACAAAAGTCGTTTTACGAGCCGGAAGCGTAAGCGACGGACGGGTCAAAATCGTCGCTTACGCTTCCGACTCGTACGATTTTCGGGCGTGTCAGGTTCAGGGGCTAATCTTAAATTGTAGTTCCGGCTGGTAATTCTGCAATTCGGGCATGGCAAAGACCCGGTCGGCGATGGGATTCAGGTCATTCTCCTCGCGGATTTCGAGGGTGATGCGCAGCGACGTTGCTGACAGGAATACGACGTCGACATTCTTCACCTTCGGACAGGCACTGAGAATCCGTTTCTGCACCTCACCGGCGGTCATGTTCACGGGTGTCTTCGGTGTTGGCAGTTGTACTTTGACCACCTCCATGGAGTTCTTGGGATCTTCCATTGGGAAGAGGCGAGGGCCCTCGATCTTCGGACGACTGGTCTCGACAACCACGGTGCCCTTGGTACCGCTGCCACCAGGCGTCGGTTTTTTCGGTTCGAGCAGCGGCGGCTCGTCGCGCGTCGTCCCGCCCGAATTTTTGGCAAACGGCCACGTCAACCACGATTTCGTTTTTGGATCCTGCGCGACCACCGGCCGATCGGTCGGCGGGCCGGGTGGAGGCGGGTTCTGGGCAGTCTTCGTCGGCGCAAGTGTCAGATTCTGTACGCTTGTGCAGCCGTGCAGCCGACGCAGCGCATGGCTGACGGCGACTTTTTCCTCGTCACTCGCTACCGACCCTGAAACGAACACTTTACCGTCGGCCCCGCATTCGACTTTCAACTGGTGATATTGTTTCGGCAAAGCGACCTTCAGCGACGTGTTGGCGCTTTTTTGCAATTGTTGTGGCGACATCTGGACCGATCGAACGAGTAAGCTGGGGTGTTCCTGCATGACATCGTTGATAGGGAGGGCCGAGTGAACCTGGGCGATTCGCAGAGCATGTTCGCGTACAACTTTGTTGGGAACGTAGCCGCGAACGTCGAGTTGGGAACCGTTGATACGAGCTTCGAGGTAATAAGGGAAGGTGACGGGATCAGCGAGCCAGGCGATCTCGACTTGGCCTTGGGCGAATCGTTTCGGATCTGTAGGAGTAGATTTCGACGTGGGATTTTTGTCAGACTTCGGACCGAAGAAGCGAAACGGAAGCTGCGCATTCCCCCCGTTCATGCTAAAGAGCATAACGAGGAACGCCATCGTTGCTAGCCGATATCGCATAGTGGACATCCGCTTCACCAGTTCTGGGTTCGTACCTATTACAACTTCGTCGCCAGCCGTTAAGTTCCGAGCCTGAGCGCCAGGGAGGGGCAAATTGCTGCCCTTCGCTGGCGCTCAGGGTCGGATTGATCGGCATCTACTACGGCCTCACCGCAGTCATCGAGCGGTATATTTCCTGCATCGCATCCGGGCTGGTGGCGACCAGGTGGAAGTGATCCTTATCGATGTAGATGACTTCCGCTCGCCGTCGCTTGATGCGAACCGGGAACGGGTACGACGAATCAATCGTCTCCGTGTAGTACATCGTACACTTCCAGTGACAATGATGCAACTGAGCCGGCCCCAAGAGAGGAATAAAACGCGGCGGATCAATGCGATCGACCAACTTTTCCACGGTAAACTCGATATCATCGCGAAACTCTTCGTAGAGGTACGGTATCCCACGTGTCACTCTCGGCATCGCTCGCAAAATCTCCTGCTGCCCCGGCGGGTCTTCGCAGTACGGCCGATGGCCTGGCGTGATGGGCGGCAGCACCGGTACCTTGTGGTCGTTCCTGTTCTCCACGCGGTCCGATATCCGATCGCCCATCCAGGTCTGCACCGGAATCGGCGTGAAGAATCCCATCCCGAATGGATTGCAACCCGTGAGCAGCATCGTAACCAATGATGCGACCAGCAAGTACAGTGATTTGCGAATAATCTTCATAACCCGCATCCCTCGAACGATAACTACGGAATCCCGGCCTGATGCCGTTGCGGATAGTATCGTCTGATGGTCTGGGTAAACTTTAACGAAGATGTGGATTTTTTCGGTTAGGGCGACGGACTTGACAAGCCCAAATGTGACGCGCTCCTCAAAAGTCAAATTTCCGTCCGCGGCTGAAGCGTAAGCGAGGCATTCAGGCCGCCTCGCTTACGCTTCAGCCGCGGAAATCGACTTTTGACGGGCGCGTCACATTTGGGATTGAAAAACTCATTTTTTCGCCGCCACGTCGAAGCACACTAGGCGCTCGTGGTCGCGCACGTACAACTTGCCATTGGCGAGGACTGGTACCGACCAGCAAGATCGGCCGTTCTTCGTGAAGGTGAAGCGTGACTTTTCCGTGTACTCTTTGGGGGTTGCGTCGGCCAAGGCGAGGATGCCGTTTTCGCCGTAGATGATGAGTTGATTGGCGACGAGCAGTACGGAACCTTTGTCGAAGCCGCGTTCTTTCCAGAGAATTTCGCCTGTGCGGAAGTTCATGCAAGTGAGGTTGGTGTCGTCGAATCCGTAGAGGAAATCACCCCGGCGAACGCTGGTCGAGAAATGGTTGCGCATGCGGCGGTGAGCGTAGACGAGTGCGGGTTTCCATGTATCGCCGGCCTTCTCGATTTTCAGCACGGCGCAGCCGCGGTTGTAGCCGGCTGAGATGAAGACATAATCGCCGACGACGATCGGCGTGGCGATGTTACAGTTGCTATCGACGACCCGCGGGTGGTCCCAGAGTTCCTCGCCCGTATCGGGCGCGACGGCAACGAGGCGGGCACCGGCGAAAAAGAGGATTTGTTTTTCGCCTGCAAACACGCCGGCGATCGGCGAGGCGTAGCTGGGTTCGTCGTCGTGTTTTTTCCAGAGGATGGCGCCGGTTTTCTTGTCGAGTGCGGCGAATGCGTTGCCATCGGCGCCGCCGGGCATGATGTAAATACGATCGCCATCGATCAAGGGCGTGTGACCGACGCCCCATTTCGGCATGCGAGCGTTGAAAACTTGGGCGAAATCGAGAGACCAGACACGTTCGACGAAATCGGCATTGGCCTTGGCTTTCAGGCAGTGCAGCACGCCCGTGCCACCAAGACTGTAGACGAAGTCGCCGGCGATGGTTGGTGTCGCGCGGGGGCCATCGCCGAAGCTATTGCGATATTGCGCGGGATGGCGAAACCGCCAGCGTTCCTTACCGCTGTCCGCATCGTATGCGACGACGGCCTCGAAATCGCCGTCCTGAAACGTCGTAATCACACGTCCATCGGCCACGGCGAAACTCGAGTACCCCACGCCTACTGGCTGCCGCCAAAGTTCCTTCGGTCCATCCGTTGGCCACGTGGTGAGAATGTTGGTCTCGGTCGACACGCCGTCGCGGTTCGGACCACGCCATCCTGGCCAAACATTGCTGATTTTGGGAATTGGCGCATCGACGAGCGTCTCGCTGGCAAGCTCTTTGGCCAGCTTCGTATCCGCGTGTTGTTCATCGAGTCGCCGATAGTGATACAGTACCAAGCCCAAGAATACGAATGTAGACACCGGAATGACTACCCAATCGAATATTCGTCCTGAACGCAGACGGCGCGGCTGTGTCGGCATAAGAAAGCTCCTGAGGCGATACCGATTTTGTATTGTAAATCGTTTGCAATCGTGTCAGAGCCGCGCACGCAGTAAGCGGCCCTTCAATCCGCTTGCTGCGTGCGCGGCTCTGACACGATTGTAATATGAAAGGCTCCCGTCATGTTGTCCTCCCCCGGTCGTCGATTGCGTGATGCCTGGACGAAACACCCTATCGCTATTCCCGGGGTCTTCAATGCACTCGTAGCGAAGATGGCGGAACGCCTTGGGCACGACGCAGTCTACCTGTCCGGCGGTGCGTTGTCAGCATCGTTCGGCGTGCCGGACGTGGGGCTATTGACGCTCTCCGAATTCGTCAACGAAGCGCGAACGATCGCGAGGGCGACATCGCTGCCGTTGCTTTGCGACGCTGACACGGGGTTCGGCGAGGCGTTGAACGTCGAGCGAACGGTGCAGCTTTTCGAGGAAGCCGGCGCGGCCGGCATTCATCTGGAGGATCAGGAGTTGCCCAAACGCTGCGGGCATCTGTCGGGAAAGAGCGTGGTGAGCGCGGAGGCGATGTTCGCCAAGCTGCGCGCCGCCGTGGCCGGCCGGCGCGATCCCGATTTCGTCATCATTGCGCGGACCGATGCGCGTGGCGTATACGGTTTCGACGAAGCGGTACGGCGAGCGAATCTGTACCTGCAAGCCGGCGCCGATGCGATCTTTCCAGAGGCATTGGAAAACGCCGATGAGTTCGCCGCGTTTGCGAAAGCGGTGCGTGCACCACTCCTCGCAAATAACACCGAGTTTGGCCGAACTCCAAATCTCGACGTGGCAACATTCGCGGCGCTCGGCTATTGCATGGTGCTCTTCCCGCTGACAGCATACCGTGCCGCGTTAAAGTCGGCACGCGATACACTCGCCGACATCAAGGAGCTGGGCCATCAACGCGAGCGCATTCCGCAGATGCTGACACGGGCCGAACTCTACGACCTGCTCGGCTACGCCGGTTTCGAGGCCCGCGATCGAGCGTATTTCGGATGACGCGGCGTACGACACCACTTGTAGGAAATATTAGCACCGACTTATCGACACCACTCGCTGATCTCTACCATGAAATTTACCACAGAGGCACAAAGAAAAGCATCGAAAAAATGCGCATCGGCTCCCTATTAGTGGATGATTGTAATCAACAACAACCAGTAGTGCTCAACTCCCAATTCTTCGCATTCTCTCTGTGTCTCTGTGGTTAATGGTAGGAATGGAGTTGAGCGAGAAATGTTGACTTATCGAGAGGATATTGTCTCATGGCCGTGACAAAAAAATGCCCGAAATGCCTGGGTGCATTGGAAATCCCATATCCTACGCCGGATCTGATTGTCTGCCCCACTTGTGGCGCGAACATCAAGAGGAAGCCCGCGGCAACAGGCTCGTCGAATCCGCCGGTCGCTGCATCCGTGGCGACGAATTCAACGCCCGTGAGTCCCGCTCCCGCGAAATCTTCACGCGGCTTCCTGGTCGTGGTGGGCCTCGTCGCCGGGCTGTTTGTGTTCGGTTGCCTGACAATCGGCGGTCTCGCCTGGGTCTGGATCGGAGGAGACACCGGCCCACAAGCCAAGGTCCCTAAAGACAAGCCAGTCGATCCGGTCAAGGACGAGAAGATCGTACCTCCCGTCGTCAAACTGCCGCCTGCGATTTCGCCGCAGGCACAGGCCGCGATTGACAAGGCCGTGCTGCACCTGAAAAAACGCGTCCTGGAGAAGGGCCACATTTTCACGAGTGATATTCAACGCAATATGCACGAGGAAAACGTCGGCGTCACAGCCCTCGCGGGACTGGCGCTGCTGGAAGCCAAGGTTCCGCCCGATGACCCCGCAATCCAAACGGTGCTGGCCAAGGTTCGCGAAGTCGGCCCGAACCTCGACATGATCTACACCCTCGGCACAGTGCTTTTTTTTCTCAATCGGCTACACGACGACGCCCCATTGAACAATACCGACCGTGAGTTGCTGCGCTCCATCGCTCTGCGCGTGATCGCTGGCCAACGGACCAATGGCCGGTGGGGATATTCCAACCCGGCGATTACCAAGGACGACGAGCAAAAGCTGCTCCAGCGTCTGTCGGCAAACAGCTACAAACCGGACCGTCCCGCCGATCTGACCTCCAATTCCATGACTCAGTTCGCTCTTCTGGCAATCTGGGGGAGCCGGCGGCATGACATTCCCGTGCGTTACGTGGTGTTCGCGGGCGCCGACAGTTTCCATCAGTCGCAAGGGCCGAACGGATCCTGGTCCTATTATCCTGATGACGCTCAACTGCATGATGCGAATACGTGCGCCGGCCTTATCGCTTTGGCCATGGAAAGCACGCTGCGCGAGGACAAGGAATTCAAGAACCAAACCGCCAACGATCCGCCCGCCAATCCGCAGGCCAAAGAACACTGTGAAAAGGCGTTTACTTTTCTGGGCAAAGTCATCGGCCGAACCAAGAACGATCCGACGATCGAAAGCAGTTATAACGGCAAGTTTTTTAAGGCCGACGCCTGGGGCGATTACTATTTCCTCTGGAGCCTGGAACGTGTTGCCGTCATTTACGATGTCAAAACCATCGGCGGCAAGGACTGGTATGCGTGGGGTTCAAAAGTCATATTGGAGAACCAGCATGCAGATGGCAGTTGGGTTGACCGCCATGGCGACGTGGCCGACACCTGCTTCGCCATCCTGTTCCTGATGCGTGCCAACCTCGCGCGCGATATTACGGAGAGCATCCGTACTCGCGATGGTCAGATCATTTCCGACGGCAAATAGCACGGTCCCGGTCAATCACAATTCCCCTTTCGCCGAATTGGGGCTGCGTGGTATGTTAAACTCAACGATTTCACAGAAAGGATTTCTCCATGGCAAACAACCTCGTCAGCATCGGGAATATTCAGTGTGGCCCCGGTAAGCCGCTGGTGTGGATAGCCGGGCCTTGCGTAATCGAGACGCACGATCTGACGCTCTGGATCGCGGAGCGACTGGCGAAACTATCACAGGAAATGCGCGTGCCGGTGATCTTCAAGGCGTCGTTCGATAAAGCAAATCGCACCTCGGGCAAATCGTTTCGCGGCCCCGGACTGCAAGAAGGCCTGAAGACGCTGGCCACCGTGCGCGAACGAACCGGATTGTCCGTGCTCACCGACATCCACGAGTGCTGGCAGTGCGAACCCGCTGGCCAAGCCTGCGATGTGCTGCAAATCCCCGCATTTCTCGCGCGGCAGACCGATCTCATCCAGGCCGCTGGCAAGACGGGCAAAGTCATCAACGTCAAAAAGGGCCAATTCATGGCCCCATGGGACATGAAGAACGCCATCGCCAAGCTCGACGAAGTCGGGAACCATCGAGTTCTGCTCACCGAACGCGGCTCCACGTTCGGCTACGGGCAACTCGTCAACGACATGCGTGCGATCCCGATGATGCAAGAACTCGGCGCTCCCGTGATCTTTGACGCGACTCACAGCGTACAGAAACCAGCAGGCAAAGGCGACCGCAGCGACGGCGATCGCAGAATGGTCCCGTTTCTCGCCAAGGCCGCGGTGGCTTGCGGTTGCGATGGCGTCTTCGTGGAAACGCATCCGCGTCCCGACGAAGCGTTGAGCGACGGCCCGAATATGGTCCCGCTCGACGACTTGCCCAAGTTGATCGCGTGCTGCCAACGCCTGCGTGATGCCATTGCCGAATAGCCGAAACAAGAACTCCCCGGTTTAGCCGCTCGCTTTCGGCGAGCGCGATCTGCGTGTTGTGCGATTCACGCTCACCAAAGGCGGTCGGCTAAACATAGTCATCGCAAAGAATACCCCATGCGTCACTTCGTCATTGGCATGTGTGTACTGTTGTTCATCCAAGTCGGGTGCAAGCGTCCGCCCACCGTCAGAGTAACCAAGACGGATGAAAAACGCACCGCCGTCGAGGCGAGTCCGTTCCGCTCGGCGATGGAGACGTTTCGCTACCCCGATAATCCACAACTCGCCATCGATTGGTCGCGATTCCGCGAGGGAATGCTCCAGCTTAAACCTTATTTCGAGCAGGACAACGTAAGAGAGCGAGCCCGACTCAGTGCCTCTGAGCGCGAGTTTCTGGAGAAGCGAACCGAACTTCCTGTCGCGATCGTCGCCGAACTGGAAGGCGTTCGCTTTCGCGATACCGACGCTCATTATTTGGACGAATGCTATCTCCTGCGCGACATTGCGAAATCGACGAATGTCAGCGGTGTCGCCGGGTTGGCGTTAGCTGAGTATCATTTCCGCTGGGTGATGCGGAATGTGGTGCTGCATGAACAGGTAGATCAATTCGCCCCGCCGGCCTTTGTACTTCGGCGCGGATATGCCGGCGCGCTGGAGCGTGCGGTCGTTTTCCTCGGTTTGCTTCGTCAAGCTAAACTCGATGGCTGCCTCCTGATCGCACCGCCTGATGGTGAGGCGGCGCCGTTCCTCGTCGGCGTCATCAATCCCAAAACGGAAAAGCTGCATCTTTTCGATACCCGGCTCGGCTTGCCACTTCGTCGCAAGGACAACCGCTCGATTGCCACATTGGAGGAATTGCAAGCCGACGCATCGCTCGGCCAGCGATCCAAGATCGACGCCGCTCGTTTGCAAAAAATGACCGCGACGCTCGTGCTGCCGTTGCAAGGCTTGGCCCCGCGCATGCTGGAATTACAGAAAGGAATGACTTCGCACGAAGCAATCGTGCTCCATGTTGATGCCGGGCAAATTCACGCCAACATCGCCAAGGCGGTCGCGCCGATGCCGGTGACGGCATGGACCAACGCCGGACCGGCGAATCCCGCGCCGACCTGGTGGCTGACGCAATTCCTGCCGCCGCAAGAAGGAGGCACGGACAACCGTCGTCGAACGATCGGCTTCGCCGCCAGCAGTGGTCCCTTGGCTAACGTCGTCTTGAATTACGCGCAGGTTAACCTGACAAAGTCGCTCCTGCCCGCGGCTGCGTGGAATATGCTCCTCGGCATTTCCGATGACCTCATCAATAAATACGACGTCCACCCACGCGAGATGTTTCTACATGGCCAGCATGAGGCAATGATCCGTCGCCTGGATCGAATGCAAAAGCTGACGAAAAACGACCTGTTCAGCGGCTTGGCGGAGGACAAAGTATTTCGGACCGACCTGGCGGCTTGGCAGAAGACGGCCGGTCTCGCTTATGCTCGTCTTGGCAGCGAGGATGCGCGGCAGCGAGGCCAAGGCCAGTACGAACTCCAAGAATTATGGCGGCGGGATCCCGTCCTTGACGTGCTTATCAACCTCGACAAGGACGATAAAATCGAGCACGAGGACCGCACCAACCCCAAGGGAACGACCATCGAGGACCGCATCAAGGCCACCAAACCTAGCATGCTCGTTCGAATTCTCGCCGTCGGCATGCGCGAGTATTTCGACCTCGAGTTGGCACGCATCGTGGCCGGGGCGAACCACGAAAAAGCGGCGCGTGCCCAGGCCGCCGTCGATGCGTCGCTCAAGCCAACCGATTCCGCGAAGGAGCGTGCCGATGAGGCGTGGGGGCTTGCCAAGACCTCATGGTCGAGTTTCTACCTGAGCCGGCTCGCACTCGACTTCATCATCGAACAGGGCGTCGAGCAGGCCAAGATTCAGCCGATTCTGATACGAATCCCCCTGCTTGAATCGATGCATCGGGATACATTTCGCATTCTCAACGCGAAACTACGGCTCAGTGAATGCGTCTTGTATACACAAGGCCAGGACGAGTCCCGGGCGTATCTTACCAGCGTCAAGAGTGAAATCGAGGGCATCGAGAAAAAAGGCCTAATGGCCGCTCTGACGGCACAAACGCTCGCCGAGCTTCGTCAACACTCCGGGCCAGAGGCGAATGCACTCACCAAACGGATCGAATTGCTCGAGAGCGATTGGCAACCAGCCGGAACGTCGGCTTGGCTCAAGCAGCACATTGACGCACGCATCGCGGGTTGGCGGTGACGATACCCGAGTCAATAGTAATACGTACCGTTTGCCGGCTAGTGACTAATACGACAGCGCTACATCGTATCCTGTAGCTGAATTCGTGAGAATTCGGCCTTCCCTCGTTTGCCCAAGTCGTCCGAATTCTCACGAATTCGGCTACAATGCGGGCCAAATTCTCGATCTAGCGCTGTCGTACTAATGACCGATTGGATGTCGATCATGTCACGCATGCCAAAACGGATGAGCGAGACGCGCGGCATCCAAACAAACGCGGCGAGCCTCCGTGGTCCGTGGGTCAGGCTTTCCAGCCTGACGTTGCTTGCCCATGATCGTCAAAATACGTCAGGCTGGAAAGCCTGACCCACGGGGGAAGATAGCCCTGCCTTTTGGATTGATAGCCTCACGAGACGGTGGTTTTCGTCCGTCGCTGACGCTTCCGGCTCGTAGGTAATTCTCAATAACCACTGACTTCCTGCGTGGCTCTGACCCCAATTCCAAAATCGAGAGCGACTCCCACAACGCGTCTTGACACGTATTCGCTCCGCGCTGTACTTTAGGTCACCGCAGATCGCGCGACTCGGTTAGAGCCTGCGCGCGACGCGATCGACGACGCCAAGGAGGGCTCCATGGATCTCAACCAGATACTCAACGACGAACGACTCCTCGCCAATCTCATCGGCGTACATGCCGCCCTTGGTGCGATACTTGTCGTTTCCGTCGTCCTCCGCCGAATGCTCAAGCAAGGCGGCGACCAGGTTTCGCGTTGGACGGGCGTCGCCTGGCTAGATAATTTGGCCAAAGAATCCGCCAAGGGACTGCGTGCCGTGTTGTTCTGGTCTACGGTCCTGCTCATGGTCGCCATCATCGTGGCGATGGTTGTCTTTCACGTTTCGGGCCGCGATCTGCGTATCGATGTCAAAGATTGGTTCAACCACCTTACCGGTGCGACGCTGGCGTCGTTCGGCCTGCTGCTGACGAAGCTCGTCGGGCTTGCCTTGGGAATCGGGCTAGCGTTTCGCCTCTTGCGCAAGGCACGCATTTCCGCTGAAGTCTACGTCCATCACCATCTGCCCAAGCATGTCCATCCTGATACGCCGCTGCTGAATTCCCAATCCCTCGCGCCCACTCCGCTCGGCAACGCGAATCGCGCGGAACCGGATCGCCGATCCCAATTAGAACAGACAATCCAAAAATGGTTCACGCTCCTCGAACGCTTCGGTATGGCCATTCTCACGTTGTGCGGATTGTGGGTTGGCGGTAGGGTCCTTGGGCTAATGGATTCCGATAGCTGGGCCAAACTGGCGCTTCGCGTCGTCACCTTCCTCATGGTCGCCAGGCTGCTGACGTTGAGCTGCCGTACAATTTTTCATCTGTTCGCGAACCTGGGCAAAAAGCATCTCGACCAGGGCAAGTTTCATCACTACTGGGAACGCATCGCACGACTATTCCCGCTCGGCGAGCGCTGCTTCGAGGCCGCGATCTGGATATTCGCCGCTTCGCAATGTGCCGAGGCATTGAGCTTTATTGGGTTTGTCGCAAAGTTCGGCACCGCCATTGTCCAATGCATTGGCATCTTCTTCGGTACGCGCGTCATGATCGAAGTGTTGCACGTCTTCATCAACGAAGCGTTCGGCATGTATCGCGAGGACCACACCGAGGATCCAAAGGGCCAGACGCTCGTACCGCTGCTCGAATCGCTGTCGCAGTACGTAGTCTACTTTGGCTGCGTGCTGATGATGCTGGGCGTGTTTGAAGTGGATACCACGCCGATCCTCGCTGGTGCGGGCGTCGTCGGTTTGGCCGTGGGGTTGGGTGCCCAAAACCTCGTCGCGGATGTTGTGGCGGGGTTCTTCATCCTGTTCGAGAATCAATTTCTCGTCGGCGATATCGTGCAAGTCGGCGATGCCTGTGGCCGAGTGGAAGCCCTCAATATTCGCAATACGCAAATTCGCGACGATTCGGGCAAGCTCTATTTCATCCCGAACGGCCAGATCAAGACCGTAATCAACTACTCCAAGGGCTACGTCAATGCAGTGGTGGACATCAAAGTCCCAACCAGCGCGAACTTGGACCAGGTGATGCGCGACATGGCCGAAGCAGGCCGACGCTTGCGCGAACGCCGCCGCGAAGTCACGGGCGAGACAGTCGTCAAGGGCCTCGTGGAGTTGACGCCATGCGACATGACGCTTCGCGCGGTGACGAAGGTTCAGCCTGGAACGCACGTTGTCGTGCAATTGGAGTTTCGCCGAATACTGAAGGATGTGTTCGACGAAGCCACACAATCCGACCGCAAATTGGCTTTGTGATGCCCGATAAATATCCGAACCGGAAGTGTAAGCGACGGACGAATGATTGTCAGAGCCACGCACGAAGTCACTGGTCCCTTATACCAAGCTTCGTTTCTGGTTCACAAAATAGGCAGTCAGGGAAGTCTTGTCAGATTCACCAGTTCCGTGGAAGGCCAGTTCCGAAAGCTGGTGCTAGGGACCGATTATTGATGAGACGACATCGCTGCCAAAAACCGCTCAAGACTGTCGCATTCGTAGGCGAATTCGACCAATTCCAGTAATTGGGTTTCATTCGACACGGCGGCAAGCTGAGCGGAGAAATCGAGCGGAACGCCGCCAAATCGCTTCGTCAACCGGCGGATAATCAGCTGGCTCGAGGTCTCTCGTTTTCCTTCTCGCATTCCTTCTCGCAATCCTTCATGCTGGCTTTCCGCTCGTAGTCGTTGAATAAATGGCGACGCGTTGTACACCTTTTCCATCGTCATGGGAATCTCCTCCAGTAATCGCAAAAGGTTAACGTCATTGTATCGCATTTCCGCCATGGTGCGCGTCGCTGCCAGCAGGTTGCCGATCTCGCGAGGCGGGCCGTCGTTAACGATCTTTTCACGACACGTACGCAATAGGTCTTCCGGCGGTCCATTCCATTGCGTCAACGGTACCCACAGGATCAAGCCGACATCATTGGTTGCCAGCAGCAATTCCGCCGACAGGGTCCAGAGGTTGACGACACGAATACGCAGCCGTAGCTCGCTCATTCCATGAGCGCTTGGCACGACAATCTCATCCGGTATGACAGCATTCCCTTTCGGACAGAGCACGATGATCAGGATATCGGGAAGCACGCCCCGTGCGAGAATAACCATCGCGGCGTCATCGCGGAGCTGATCGAGTGTCTCACGGTCGGGGTATACCTCCACCTCGATCAAGAACGGATCCGTATGCGGTCGATGCGCAAACGTCACGTCCAGCAACCCGTCGAGAATCTGCTTTGGAAACGTCAGCACCGACTATGCAGCCTCCCATTTCGTGAAGCCCGTGATAATAGCGAGTCGCAACAGCGATCCGCCATGCGCTTCGATGATCCAGTTCGCACTTCGGTCTTTGCGATCGCGTGTCACGCTTGTGGCTCCTCTATGTCCAGCGAATCCTTGAAGCGACGATGGCGCAGGTGTATGACAACGCGGGCCAGCGTCTGGTGGTAATCCATGTTCCACATCGCGATGGTGTCGTGGATTTCGTCCCAAACCGCGCCTGTCTCCTGGCGATAGAACCGCAACGCCTGGATGTCGTCACCTTTGCTCAGCAGCATCTTGACCTTGAGCATGATCGCTTCGGCTCGCTCGTGCAAGCCGCTGGGCAGAGCCGCCGGCTCGGAAATAAAACGCTTGCAATGATCTTGCAGCTTACTTGAGATGTCTTGCGGGTTCACCAGTGAGGTTAGCGCGAGACGAAGCAAATCCTGCGTCCGTTCGAGCTCGCGCTCCAGAAACGCGACGCGTTCCGCCAGGTCGGATGGGCGAGCCGATGAGCGAGGCGCACTGAGTTCGGCAAGAAGTTGCAAGGCATCGTTGGAATTGACGTTTAGCATGTTATTGTTTCCGATCGAAATTAGAGGCTTCTGCGAAGCCTCGCCAATTGGTCAACGCATCTTCTTCGCTACTTCCTCCGCAACTCGTATCACCCGCAGGGCATTGCCGCCGAGGATTTTGTGGATCGCTTCGCGTGAATGGCCGCGGTTGAGGAGTTCCTGCGTGATGTAGGGATAGGTGGATACATCCTCGAGTTGGCGAGGCACCGAGCCGATGCCGTCGTAGTCCGAGCCAATGCCGACGTGATCGATGCCTGCGACCTTGATGATATGCTCTATATGATCGACGACATCATGCACGCTTCCCGTCGGCATCGGGTGTTCGCGTTTCCACTGTGCGTAAGCCACGCGAAACTCCTCAGCTTTGGGATGCCGCTTCTTCAAGTCGCGATACGCCTTCATCATCTCGGGCAAGAGACGAGCGCCCTCATGCGTGATGAAGCCGGAGAAGAAGTTGACCATGATGACGCCGCCGTTCTTCTTGACTTCGATTAGCACATCGTCCGGCACATTGCGTGGATGAGCCGACAGCGCAAACGCCGACGAGTGCGACGCGATCACCGGTGCCTTCGTGACCTTGAGCACGTGCCGCATCGTGTCGGCGGAGACGTGCGAAATGTCCACGAGCATGCCGAGGCGATTCATTTCCGCAACGACGCTCTCGCCGAACGGCGTCAGGCCTTTGTTTTTGGGAATGTCGGTCGAGCTGTCGGCCCAATCGAGATTGTCGCTATGGGTAAGCGTCATGTAACGAGCGCCGAGCGCGTGCATCGAACGCAACACGCCGAGCGAATTGTCGATGGAATGCCCGCCTTCGACGCCGATAAGCGATGCGATCTTGCCTGCCTTGCGAATGCGAAGGATGTCATCTGCGGTGTAGGCCATCTCGAAGGTATCGGGGTAGGCTTTGACGAAACGGTGGATGATGTCGATCTGTTCCAGCGTCTCCGTCACGGCGGTGCGAGTTTTCGCAGTGTCGGCATCGACGTAGGCCGACCAGAACTGCGCCCCGACACCGCCTTTGCGCAGCCGAGCGATGTCGGTGTGCAGCAACGGTTGTGGCCTGGCGATGTCGAATTTGCGAAACGAGAAGTCATTGCCCTTGCGAAATTGCCAGGGCAGATCGTTGTGTCCGTCGAAGAGCAGAGCTTCGTGATGAATCTTCAACGCTTTCTCGGTTAGCTTTACGATGCCACGCTTCGGGGCCTTGTCCTGAGCATGAATCGGTTGCACTACGATCAAGGTGATCGCCAGGCCAGTTAGCCAATGGTGTGTCATGAAGGTTTCCTGCGTTTCTTGCCGTCGGCACGGGACGGGTTGGGAATGGATTCGGGAGTCGTATACTAATACGACAGCGCTACATCGTTTCCTGTAGCTGAATTCGTGAGAATTCGGCTGATTTGGGCAGGCGAGAGCAGGCCGAATTCTCACGAATTCAGCTACGGACCCCAATGTAGCGCTGTCGTACTAAGCAGTATATTAACGAGCAAGAACGTTTTAATGGGATGCACCTATGCCTGCGCGCACGATTCGCCGAGCGTTGTTAAGCGTTAGTGACAAGACCGGATTGGTCGAGTTTGCCAAGACTCTCGTCGGCTTCAACGTGGAACTCGTCTCCACGGGCGGGACACGCAAGGCACTCGCCGATGCGGGGCTGACAGTGCGCGACATCGCCGAACTCACAGGCTTCCCCGAGATGCTCGATGGCCGAGTGAAGACGCTGCATCCGCGCGTGCATGGCGGCATCTTGCACATTCGCGACAATGCCGAACATGAAGCCACAATCAAGGAACACGGCATCGTGCCGATCGATATGGTCGTGTGCAACCTCTATCCGTTTGAAACGACGGCGGCGAAAGCGGGTAGCACGCACGAAGAGATCATCGAGAACATTGACATCGGCGGGCCGTCGATGGTGCGTTCGGCGAGCAAGAACTATCGCGATGTGGCGATCGTAACCGATCCGTCGCAGTATGCCGCGCTTGCCGAGGAACTCCGCGTGAATGGCGGTGCATTGGCGCTGGCGACGCGCGAACGCCTGGCCGGCGCCGCCTTCGCTCGCACCGCTGCTTATGACGCTGCCATCGCCGGATATTTTGCCGGCAAACTTGGCGAGGCGTCGCCCGATCGGCTGACGATGACCTTTCAGAAAAAGCAAAAGCTCCGCTACGGCGAGAATCCGCATCAAGCCGCGGCCTTCTACACCGAGGCGATGGTCAAGCACGCTTGCGTCGCGTCGGCGGAAGTACTGCACGGCAAGGAGCTGTCGTACAACAATATTCTCGACCTCGACAGCGCGTTGAACCTTGTACGAGAATTTGCTGATCCCGCTGCCGTCGTCGTCAAACACAACAATCCCTGCGGCGCCGCCACGGGTGCGACGCTCGTCGATGCGTTCGCCCGCGCCTATGAAGGCGATCCCGTCAGCGCGTTCGGCGGCATTCTCGGCTTCAACCGCGAAGTGGATGAAGCGACCGCCATGCAGATCACCGAACCGAATCGCTTCATCGAATGCGTCATCGCGCCGAGCTACAGCAAAGCCGCGTTTGAGATACTGACGACACGCCCAAAATGGAAAGGCAGCGTGCGTCTGCTGAAGACAGGGCCGTTGACGAGCGACGCCTCGCGCAACCGCGATTTTCGCCGAGTCGATGGCGGATTGCTCGTGCAAGCACGCGATGGCGAGGCCAATGACTTCGCCAACGCCAAGATTGTAAGCAAGCGCTTGCCGACCGATGCCGAGCTTGCCGATCTGAAGTTCGCCTGGTTGGTTGCGAAGCATGTGAAGAGCAACGCGATTGTGCTGGCGAAACAGGGCATGATCGTCGGCGTCGGCGCGGGGCAGATGAGCCGAATCGACTCGACACACATCGCCGCGCGAAAGGCGGGTGATCGCGTCAAGGGCAGCGTGCTGGCGTCGGACGCGTTCTTTCCGTTTCGCGACAATGTGGACATGGCCGCCGCCGTCGGCGTTACCGCGATCATCCAGCCCGGCGGTTCGGTCAAGGATCAGGACTCGATCGACGCTTGCGACGAGCATGGCATCGCGTTGATCGTCACGGGCGTGCGGCATTTCCGCCATTGATGATTCTCTCAAACAAGCCCAGTGATGAGGTACTCCGAACCCCTGGGATGATTCGAGTGATATCCCAGGGGGTTCGGGGTACCTTACCCCATTGGCATCAACTTAAGGAACTCGCATCGGAAAAACACAATTGAACCACAGAGGGCACAGAGAAAACACGAAGAATGGGAGAAGAACAAGGCACGCAGAATCATGGGAATTCCAATTCGCTATTCCGCGCATTTTCTCTGTGTTCTCTGTGCCTCTGTGGTTCAAATTTGATTGCCTGGCCTGAGTTCCTTAAGTTGATGCGTATGGGGGTTCGGGGTACCTCACCCCTGGGCTTGTTGTTGAATCCTCGAAGCAGGCGTGTTACAATTCCTCATCATTCATAAAATTGATTGCGTAGGTTTCTAATTGGCGCTGCCCTCTAGGTGTTGCAATGGCATTGATAGAATTCGTTAAAGGTTCCAACGTCGGCAGTAGGGTTGAACTCCTCGGCGATCGCATGGTCATGGGGCGCAACGCGGACTGCGCGATTCAGCTTGCTGTGCCCGCCGTCAGCCGCGAACATGCGGTTATTCGCAAGATCGGCAACCAATTCTTCATCGAAGACAAGCAGAGTCGCAACGGCACGGAAGTCAACAGTGCCAAAATCACCGCGCGCACACTGCTGAAAGATGGCAATCAGATCGCCATCTGCGGCATCACGATGGTCTTCTACGATAATCCGCCGATGCCGAAGCTGCCCGATCACATGATGGGCAATCCAGAGGATGCCCCTGGCGAAGACGACGAAAAGGATTCGTCGGTAGTATCCGCCACCATCCAGGCATCCATAAGTTCACAGCAGTTCTTTGAGACGCAACCATCGGAACGATTGACCCTGCTGTTCGAAGTCGGCACGGAACTTACGCAAACGATGCACACGGAAGACCTGCTCCCGAAGATCATCGACAAGCTTTTCCAGGTGTTCCGTCAGGCCGATCGCGGGTTCATTATTTTTCGCGAGAACGGCAAGTTGATGGCGAAAGTCGTCCGCACCCGCCGGGCTGACGACGAGGACAAAGCACGTTTCAGCAGAAAGATCGTGAATCTCTGCATGGACTCAGGCCAATCGATTTTGAGCGAAGATGCCAGTTCGGATGGGCAGTTTGACATGTCGCAGAGCATTGCCGATTGTCGCATTCGCTCGATGGTCGTCGCGCCGCTCGTCAATCGCAGCGATGGCACGTCGCTCGGCGTGATTCAGCTTGATACGCAGGATCGCCTCAAACGATTCACGCAGGAAGATCTCAACCTGTTGAAGGCAGTCGCGGCACAGGCCGGCGTCGCTATCGAAAACGCCCGTATGCACGAGAGTCTCGTAGAACGTGCGGGGCTTGAACGCGATCTCGAAACTGCCAAGCGGGTGCAGAAGAGCTTCTTGCCCAAGAAATTCCCACAACACGCCGGCTACGAGTTTTTCGCCTATTACGAGTCGGCTCAAGAAGTCGGCGGTGATTATTACGACTTCATCCCGCTGCCGAATAATCGCGTGGGTGTCATGATCGGCGATGTCGCGGGCAAAGGCGTCCCGGCGGCGCTATTGATGGCCAAGGTCAGCTCCGACGCGCGGTTCTGCACGCTGACCGAGCCCACATTGTCCGACGCCGTCTCCAAGCTCAATGATTTGATGCAAGAAGCCGGCCTGCTCGATCGCTTCGTCACCTTCAGTGCCTGCGTGCTCGATATAGCGCAGCACACCGTCACCGTCGTCAATGCTGGGCATCAGCCGCCCTACATTTACCGGGCTGCGACGCAGACCTTCGAGGACGGCTGCACTCGGCGAATGACCGGCCTGCCGTTGGGCATCGCGGAAGGCATCCCCTATGATTCGACAACGTTCAACCTTGCGCCGGGCGATGTCGTTACGCTAATCACCGACGGCGTCTCCGAGTCGCAGAGTGTCGACGACAAGGAGTTCGGGATGAGCGGTGTCAACGCCTCGCTCAAAGTCGGCCCAATGACGCCGGCTGAAATGGGCAAGCGTCTCGTCGAAGCGGTCCATCGCCATGCCAAGGGGCGCAAACCGCACGACGACCTCACCGTCGTCATCTTTAGCCGCCTGGCCTAAACGCTATTTCGTGAAAGCAGCCCGCTCAAGCCCCAGGATGAGCGCAGCGATTCCTGGGGGTTCCGTACATGCCATCCTTTGAATTCTCACGCTGGGACGGATCGCAAGAGTTCCGTTCGCTCTCCGCTGATGCCGTTTTCGACAAAATATCCGAGCATCTCATCGAGTACGGCGACTATATCCTCCGTCAACTGGAAAATCTCGACGAGCGCGACGCCGAGCTGATCAAGCTGCTCGTGAAGGAGGGTTATCTTGAAAAGGACGAGGAAGGCAAATTCACAGTGGCCACACGAGGCATTCGCCGCATCGAGAACAAAGCACTCGAAGAACTTTTCGCAATCCAGCGCAAAGACGCCCCCGGCAAGCACGCAACCAACTTCAAAGGTGCGGGCCAAATCCGACACGACGACTCGAAACCGTACGCGTTCGGCGATCCCGTCGCCAATTTGAATCTGCACGAGACGCTGAAAAACGCTATCCACCGCGAAGCCCGGGCGAGTGGCGGGCGGGCGACCGTCGATCCCACGCGGCCCGTCGTGAATCTGCGTGAGGAAGATTTTGTCGTCTACGAAACCGAGTATCAGGCCAGCTGCGCCACTGTGTTGCTGCTCGATATGAGCGGGTCGATGGCGCGCTACGGCAAATATTACCACGCCAAGAAGGTCGCTCTCGCGCTCAGCGCCTTGGTCCGTGGCCGCTATTCGGAAGACTCGCTCAAGATCATCGGTTTCTACACTTACGCATCGCCGTTGACGGAGCGAACGCTACTTCATTCGGCACCGAAGCCGGTGAGTATTCTGGATAGCCGGGTGATGATGCGCGTGCCGCTCGACAATCCGCCGGAATTCGTGCCGGAACATTTCACGAATATCCAGGCCGGCCTAAAGTTCGCGCGGGACCATCTGCGTCGGCAGAACGCGGTCAACAAGCAGATCATCTGCATCACCGACGGCGAACCGACAGCGCATCTCGAAAGCCGCGACCTCGTGTTGATGTATCCGCCGAGCGAACGGACGGCGCGTGCGACACTGCAAGAGGTTAAGGCCTGCGTCACCGCCGGGATCGAGATTAGTACGTTTGCGTTGATCGAGGATTACTTCTATCTCGGCTTGATGAATTTCGTGGATCAAATGGCCCGCATCGGCCAGGGTTTGGCGATATACTGTACTGCAGGAGAGTTGAGCGGATTCGTTCTCGACAGCTTCGTCAAAGGCCGCCGCACTCGTCGCCGATTAGGGTAATAGGCTCTCGACCGACAAAGGGATAATTCCGAGGCTGAAGCGTAAGCGAGGCGAGCGACAATCTGAGTGCCTCTTCAGCCTCCGACGGAAAATCAGATGGTTTCGGTCCCGTCACCATCAAAGGACTGCCCGAATGAGCAATACGATCACCCTGCCCGAAGAAAAAACTGAAACTCGCACACGCCGGCAACCGCCGTATCATGTGATCTTGTTGAACGATGACGACCACACCTTTCAATATGTGATCCACATGTTGAAATCGCTGTTCGGCCATTCGCCGGAACGCGGCTTTTTGATGGCAAAGGAAGTGGACACGAAAGGTCGCGTTATCGTCGATACCACGTCGCTGGAACGCGCGGAATTGAAACGCGAACAGATTCATGCGTTCGGCCCGGACCCGCTGCTGCCACGCTGCAAGGGCAGCATGTCCGCGGAGATCGAGCCGGCGGAGTAGAGGGCCGATGTGATGATGAATTGGTTACGTCGTGCCAGCAGAATAACTCACTTCCTTAGCCACCGATCGAACCAGTCGATGGCGTCGTCTTGCATGCGGCGTGTGAAAATGTGCGGCTCGTCGTAGAATCGCCCGGTGAAGCGGTCCTTCGCGCCGGCTTTCGCATAGCCATCGCCGATACGTTCGAGCGACGCCCGCATCCCGGCAAGCGGGAACAAGCGATCCTGCGTACATTGTTGCACCAGCAGCGGCTTCGGCGTGTGCAGCGTAGCGACATCGGGCAGGTCGAGATATTTCTGCATCCCCGGCACGTAATGCACCCACGAATGGGTGTCAACATGAGCGTGGATCATTGGCCTGAGCGTGGACATGAATCCGGTCACGCATGCCGCCTGGATACGCTCATCCAACCCGCTGAGAAAGATCGAGCGATACCCGCCCATCGAAATGCCGATGCAGCCGATGCGGTCGCGATCAACTTCGGGTCTCGATACGAGATAATCAACGGTCCGCATATCGTCCCAGAACACGATGCCTGGCCAAGTCAACCCGGCCCACGTCAGTGCCTTGACCAGCGTGGTTTCCTTCGCTCGGCATTGCAAATTCATGACGCGAACATCGTCGAGCGAATAGCGGGCGCGATCCCAGCCGTGCTTGATGTCGGCGTCCATGATAAGTCGGCGTTCGCCGAACATGAACGCGTCGATCGTGATGACGACATAGCCGCGCCGAACCAATTCGGTCGCAGTTGGTCGCCCGTCGTAATTGCGGCGATGGTAATCGGTCATGGCGGCGTGATTATTGCCGAGATCGAGGACTTTTTCCTTGCCGAACAGGAACATACCGCCATGTGAATGGAGATCGACAATCGCCGGCGCGCGGCCTCGCAGGTTGCGCGGAATGAGAACGTAGGCGGGAATGCGAAAATGCGGCGACGTGGAGAACAGCACCTTCTCGCGGATGTGCGTGTCACGCTCGACACGTTCAACAACTTCTGCCTTCGGCGAAGTCGGGGCAGGCCGATAGAGCAGCAAGTCGAGCAATTTGTTCCGCGCGGTTTTCTTGAACTCGTCGACATCGCGGAATCGATCGCCCACGAAGGCATGCTCGTACGGGCGATTCGCGACCGACCGCTCTACGTCGGCATAAAGACTGCCGAGGTCGGCACTCGCTGGTCGCAACTCGCGCGGCGGATCGGAGCGTGGCCCAGGTTGGCCCGCGTCGACCCCGTTCGCTGAAAGAAGCTGGCTTGCCGACAGCAGGCCGACGGATTGGAGAAAAGCCCGGCGATCGTCATCCATGCGGACGTTCCTCATGCGGGGTGGTGATACAGCCTACTTCACGCCGGCAGCGGCCATCTTTGTGTTAATATTGGCGATGATGGCACTCGCAGTGGCGGCTTTCGCTGCCCCTTCCTTGCTCGTGTCCTTGGTCATCGTGATTAACGACTCAAAGATTTCACTGCGTTTCTTGCGATCCGAATGAAATGTAGATGTTTTCAACCATTCCATCGCATTCGGAGACACAAACTCGTCTCCGCCCAAGTCCATATGGCATTGCTCGATGATGTCGTCGTCAGTGATACGTTTGTTTTCCTTCTGAAACTTCAGAACCCCCAGGCGTGCAATTCTCTTGCACATAGCATCTTTGGCATTGAACTGCCTGAGCAATTCACGCTGCGTTTCCTCGTCGCCAAGCTTTAGGAGGAAAGGTTCGAGCACTATCCGGTACTCGGGATAGAATTTGAGACCGATATAGAGTTCGAGCACGGCCTTGCCGCTGTCTTTGTCAGGCACTTTTATGACTGTGGTCAGCATCAACATATGATCGTCCTTGAGCGCGGGGGTCACCACACCGGCGCAGAGGTTAGCGACATTTTGCTTGTGGACCCAACGCTCCAGTGCCATAAGCGCGTTGTTCCGCATGAATTGGTCTTTCCGGTCAATGATAAACGGATCCAAGACCTTTGAGGCTTCCTCCCATTGCTCGACCTTGAGCCGTTCCTTTTGCAAAAAATCGATGGCAGCGAGTTTCTGCAATCGATCATCGCCCTTAAGGTCTTCTATTGCTTTTTCTAAACTCAAATCGTTCTTGGAAACCGGGAGGCGTGGAATGTCCGCAATCGTCTTGTAACCGATCTTGGCGTGCAGGATTTCGCCTTTTTTGTATTGTTTGACGACAACACCGTTTTTGACCTCCTTCATCTCAAACTCGCTATAACCTTTCAGCAATCCATACGCGGCATCGCGGGCGAATTTGTCGTTGAAATAGACATAGGGGAAGACCGGCTTGGCGCCGAATTCAGGGCCGATATCGCGAAATAGTTTTACCGCAAGCGCATGCTCCTGGCTTGGAAACGTCGTGGCGAGAACTCGGCATGACTCTTCCGTCTTAATGCGTGCGAGTGCGTGCATGATCAGTTCGCGGTAAAGCGTCCTCGGCGCTCGCGTGAGATGTGCCTCGAGTTGTTTGACCTCCTCGTCATCGGACATCACCCAATCGGTGTAACCGTACCAGCAATCGTCGAACAGCTTGAATTCAGGATGGTCAACGAGCAATTGAAATGCGTTCGAGATTTCCGAACGCAAGGGGTGGCCGAGCTTTGTCTTCTTCGGGTCGTCGCGGAACCAGCGAATCGCGGCGTTGATTTCTGTTTGCTTGGTCACGATGTCGAGCTTAAGGTCCTTCAGCTTGATAAGCACGGGATCCTTCGGGTCGGGGATGTATTTTGACTTGCCCTTGTCAGTCGCAATCGGATTTTTGTCGTCCTTGACGGGTTCGATCTTGTCCTTGGACGGATTGACGATCTTGTTCTCGTCGGTTTTCTTTTTGCCGTCGGTTTTCGCGGCATCGTTCTTGGCGATAGCGCCCTTGTTCGGGTCGCCGCCGCCCGTCATCATCATGACGACCACGACTACCACGATGATAAGCAAAGTGCCGACGCCACCCACGATCGAATACATCATGACGGGCGAGCCACCCTTTTTCTTCTTACCCTTCTTCGATTTGGGCTCGTCATCTTCATCATCATCTTCTTCTTCTTCTTCTTCTTCTTCTTCTTCTTCTTCTTTCTTGCGGGCGGCGCTCGCTTTGCCTTTGGGCGGCGTGGCGGTCACTTTGGTGTTCGCCTTTCCCTCTTGTTCCTCGTCCTCTTCGTCGTCGTCATCGGTTTTGGCGGTGAAGGTTTCCTGGCATTTCTTGCAACGGACTTTCTTGCCGATCATCTCGGATCGCAGTCGCAGCGCGGCCTCACAATGGGGGCATGCGACTTCGACAACACCACCGCTGGCGGGCTTGGCTTTTTCCTCCGCCTCGACAGTGAACGGTTCCTTGCAACTCGTGCAACGGATTTTCTTGCCGAGCTTTTCATCGGCGAGTTTGTGACCGGTCTCGCATTTCGGACAGACAGCTTGCAACGCCATGTTCGAGTGCCCTCAACGATTAATCAAATGCATTCAAACACGAAAGACACGAAACAAACACCTACAGAAACCGACTGCCTGCACGCTCTTCTTTTTTGCGTCTTTCGTGTTATTCGTGGTTCCATCCATGCAAACCGCATCGTGGATCCATCCCACTTATCTAATCTACTCGGGGCGTACGGATTCCACAAGGGAATTCAATCCTGACTGTCGCACCGCAATAGAAATGTCCCCATTTTCGTTGCATTAGAAATGTCCGCATACATTTCTCTATGCTTTCTTCTTGAACCCTTTTCGCCAGGGGTGATTCGTGGCTGGGCGCCATGGGCTTTTTTGGGTAGTCTCGCCCTTGCC
>SIAQ01000137.1 GCA_009697105.1 Gemmataceae bacterium
ATTCTGTCAGCAAGCATCCTTGCCGCTCCGAGACCACCACCTTCGCCGCATTCCCTGGCATGGCTTCATCCTTTAGAGGAATGGGCAAGCCAGGAAGAACAACCAAGACCTCGTTCCAGTGATAGGTTAATTGCGACGTGTAGCAGTAGCGCGATTCCGACGCGCCACAATTGGCCGGCCTTTGTCATGCCGTATCTGGAGCAAGGAAATCTCGTGGCCGGCTACAACATGAATGTCAACTGGTACGATGCCCCAAATCTCGTGATGAACCAGCAACTGCCGGCAATTTTCTTCTGCCCGACCGATCGCCCTGGCGCCATGTGGACCGACCAATCGGGCTATCCGTCGGCACGCGCCAATTATCTCGTTTGTTATGGCAACGAGACGTTCGGCGGACCGATGCCCGGTGGCGTTGGCAAGGGCATCTTTGGGTGTGGCAGTATTCCTAACGCTGGCGCGAATCAGTTCGTCCCCTATCAGACCAAGATCGTGCAAATCACCGACGGCACGTCTAACATTCTGCTCATGTCCGAAGTCATCGTCGCCATACTCGACAACAACCAGGGCGGCGGCGGCACTTGGCAGAACGGCGATTTCCGCGGCCACATCTGGCATGACGCCACTAGCTCCAGCCCCAGCCATTGCCCCAATATTTTCATGACCATCAGCCCGCCCAATAGCTCCGTGCCCGACAATGCCCTGTGCGGCACTGTCGCTAACTCCGACGTGCTCATGCCCTGCACCAACGGCAGTTCCACCGCACGCCAAAACACCGCACGCAGCCGACATGCCGGCGGCGTCAACGTTCTCTTCGCCGACGGAACCTGTCGCTTCGTCACCAACAGTATCACCGCCACCACCTGGCAGGGTCTTGGCACGATGGTCGGCGGCGAAACGGTCTCGCTCGTGGATTAGTGTTCCTGAACGACGAAACTCACGGCGATTGTGTCAAGATTATTGTGGGGATAAGCTGTTAGCTTGCCGCTACGAGACACTGTTCGCCCATACGCGAAATGTCGAATTTCATATGACGCTGCGCTACCCATATTTCCTTGCGATCTTTCTCGCGCTGACCGCCTCTGTAGGCTGTGGCGACAGCAAGTTCGAAGTAGCCGGCGAAGTCACCTTTGACTCCCAATCGGTCAAAGACGGCAGTATCGTATTCATCGCGACGGACGGCGAAGCGAAACGCGAAGGCGCTCGCTTCCTTGACGGGACATTCACGATCCGCATCGCGCCCGGAAACTACAGGCTCGAGGTGAACGCTCAGGTTTCTTCCGGCACGCGCAAACAAATCGGCTTTGACGGCAAAGAGGAAGTGATCCACCTGACCGAGGAACTCTTCCCCGACTATTACAACGTGAACTCAACGCTCACCAAGCAGATCGAGCCTGGTCGGAATAGGCTTGATCTTCACCTCAAGAAGAAGTGATGATCGAATAAAGGTTCCTCCGCGCCATCGGCTTTGAAAATGCCATCAAGTCGCGGCCGTGAATGAGGACACGGTCCTTCCGCCTCATTCAACTTGCCGATTCCACTATCAGCTGTATGCCATCTGGTAACATCCGCCACTCACGTGCTTCCTCCGTTATTCGAGTAACTCCCTTCTATGTGCGGCATCGCAGGCATTATCGATCTCGCCGGCTCGCGTCCGGTTCCGACCGGCATTCTCAAACGCATGGCCGACGCCATCATCCATCGCGGACCCGATGAAGACGGCTATCTCGAAGAACCCGGCATCGGCCTGGCGAATCGGCGACTCAGCATCGTCGGCCTATCTGACGGCAAACAGCCGATCTGGAACGAGGACCGCTCCGTCGTCACCGTCTTCAACGGCGAGTTCTTCGATTATCCCGAAGTGAAAGCCAAGCTCGAAAGCAAGGGCCATGCCTTCCGCACGCATTGCGATACCGAACTCATCCCGCATCTGTGGGAAGATTATCAGGAGGGCATGTTCGAGCATCTTAAGGGCCAATTTGCATTGGCTGTGTGGGATAAGAAACGCCGTTCGGTGATCCTGGCACGTGACCGCTTCGGCATCTGCCCGTTGTTTTTCGCTGAGCACGACGGCTGGCTGCTGTTCGGCTCGGAGATCAAGGCAATCCTCGCCTCAGGCAGGATCCGGGCGACCCCAGACCTGCGCGGCATCGATCAGGCGTTCAACTTTTTCGCGATCCCCGGCCCCGCGACCTGCTTCGCCGGCGTGACCGCAGTGCAACCCGGCCAATTTCTGCGCATCAATGTGAATCAAGGCCAGACAGGAATGTCCGGGCCCACCGGTCGAATCGACCGCAAATATTACTGGCGCATGGATTTTCCCGATCAAGGCCAGGAGGAAACCGGCGATCCGAAAAAGCTCGTCGATGAATTCGAGCGCGTCATGCTCGGTGCCGTCGAACGACGATTGCGTGCT
Source organism: Gemmataceae bacterium (assembly GCA_009697105.1). Taxonomy (GTDB): domain Bacteria; phylum Planctomycetota; class Planctomycetia; order Gemmatales; family Gemmataceae; genus SIAQ01. The sequence goes on from SIAQ01000137.1 coordinate 2,414, forward strand.
GATGTACCTGTCGTTTCCTATCTCTCCGGCGGCATCGATTCGAGCCTCGTTGTGGCGATGGCGTGCAAAATTCGAGGCACGCCGATCCCGACCTTCACGATCCAGATCATGGACCCGAAGCTCGACGAAACCTCGCAGGCCGCCGTTGTCTCGCGCCACATCGGTTCGACGCCCGTCATCGTACAGGTCGGCGATAACGAAGTTCTGGAGAGCTATCCCGAACTGATCCGCGCTGCCGAGGCGCCAGTGATTGATACTTCGTGCACCGCGCTTTTACGGCTCGCGAAATCGGTGCATCAGCATAACTACAAGGTCGCGCTTACCGGCGAAGGGTCGGACGAATGGCTCGCCGGGTATGCGTGGTTCAAAATTCACCGCCTGCTTGGCATGATGGATTGGCTGCCCGGCATCAAGCCCAGCTACTGGATGCGGCGAATGCTCCTGTGGGGCATGGGTGCGCCGCCCGGTTCCGCCGACGTGCTCAAACGAACCTATGCGCAGGTTCGCAGCTATACTTCATATCAGGATATTTATGCCGTCATGGGAACGTCGCGCTTACGCTTCTTCAGCGAGGAGACGTTGGAACGGCTGAAGGATTACTCGCCTTATCTCGAACTCGACCCGAATTTCGACCGGATCGAACGCTGGCATCCGATCAACCGCGCGTTCTTCTGGGCGGGCCGCATTCACCTGCCTGGCCAGCTGCTATCGCTCAAGGGCGACCGCGTGGCGATGAAGTCGTCGGTCGAGACGCGTTATCCGTTTCTCGACGAGGAGGTATTCAACTTCCTCGCTCGCATCCATCCGAGTTGGAAGCTGCGACGCTTTCAAGACAAGTACATCCTGCGTCTGCTCGGCGAGCGCTACCTACCCAAGGAAGTCGCCTGGCGGCCCAAAGGCATGTTCCGCGCTCCGCTCGATAGCTTCTTTGATCACGCGATTCCGCCCTACGTCGAGCAATTGCTAAGCGACGAATCGCTGAAGAAGACCGGCTACTTCAACATTCCAGCCGTCCAGATGTGGCGAAAGCTATCGCGCGACAAGCAACTGCGGCGCGAACAGAAATCGTCGGTGGAGCTTGGCCTGGTCGCGGTGGTAGCGACGCAGCTTTGGCATCAGCAGTTTATCGATAGCAGTCTCGCGGATTTGCCAAGCCATCGGGTGGTTGTATGATATGCGTTTCCTCGCTTGCGGCTTAGCGCTCGCGTGGGATTTTCCGAGCGCTAAGCCGCAAGCGGCGAATACAATATTCGCACGCCAAGTTTCCTACCAAACATTCCAAGGAGCATATGCATGCGTAAGATCATCGGCTGTTCGGCCATGATGCTGTTGACTGTCGGCTTCGTTTACGCCGGCGGCGAGACCATCGAACTCGGCAGTCTCAAATCCACGACCCCCGCGAACTGGAAACGCCAGCCGCCCAGCAATAAGCTGCGCATGGCCCAGTTCGTCGTGCCCAAGGTCGATGGCGACAAGGAAGATGCCGAGCTTGTCGTCTTCTTCTTCGGTAAAGGCGGCGGTGGCTCCAACGACGACAACATCAAACGCTGGAAGGGCCAATTCTTCCCGCCCGATGGCAAGTCGATGGACGAAGCCACCAAGATCGAAAAATTCAAAGTCGGCAAAGATGCTGATATCGTGTACGTCGATATGCACGGCACCTTCAAGTACAAATTCCCGCCGTTCGATCCGAACGCCAAGGAACAACGCAAAGAGAACTTCCGCCGTTTCGGCGTCATCTTCGATTCCGACGATGGCCCGTTCTTTATCACGCTGACCGGCCCAGCGAAGACAATGGGAAAAGCCAAGGCCGGTTTCGACGGCTGGATCAAAGGCTACAAGTAACCTCCCCCAAGCCCAGGGGTGAGCAACGCGAACCCACATAGACATCAACTTAAGGAACCAGTGTCAGAAAAACACAAACTAACCACAGAGGCACAGAGAATATGCGCGGAATAGTGAAATGGAAAATTGCACGATCCGGCCTGCCTTCCTTGTTTCCCATTCCTCGTATTTCCTCTGTGCCTCTGTGGTTAAAATTCTAACCGTGTCGCGGCTGAGCTTAGGTTGGTGCCTATGGGGTGTGCGACGCGAACCCCTGGGAAATATTCATGCCCACCTTCCCCATCGATTACACTCTGCCGACCGATCTCATCGCGCAACAGCCGTGCGAACCACGCGACCATGCGCGGTTGCTGGTGGCGCGGCGACCGGACCTGTCGCTACATCATCACCACTTTTTCGACCTTCCCAACCTACTCGAACCCGGCGATCTGCTTGTGCTCAACGACACGCGCGTCGTGCCCGCACGTCTGCTTGGCAAACGTGCAAGCACCGGCGGCAAGTGGGAGGGCCTGTTTCTGCGCGAGATGCCAAACGCATGCTGGGAGTTGCTCTGCCAAACGCGCGGCTCGTTGCGCGAGGGCGAGATCGTCGAGGTCGCACCAGGCCCGTTATCGCTTAGGCTTCAGGAAAAAACACCCGATGGCCGATGGCTTGCCCACCCGTTGTCATCGGGCACGACGCTGGAGTTGCTCGAACGTCACGGCCAAATCCCGCTGCCGCCGTACATTCGTAAGGGTGTCGCGGGTGACACAGATCGCGAGCGCTATCAGACGATCTATGCGAAGAGTGCCGGTGCCGTCGCCGCCCCGACCGCGGGCTTGCATTTCACGGAACGCGTCTTCGCCGACCTGAAATCGCGCGGCATCGGCTGGACGACGGTGACATTACACGTGGGCCTTGGCACATTCCAACCGATCCAGGTTGACGACTACACGCAATATCCGATGCACCGCGAGTGGGGCCAACTCTCACAACCGAGCGCTGACGCCATCGCCGACGCCAAATCGCGAGGCAAGCGTGTCGTCGCCGTCGGCACGACATCGGTACGGGTGCTCGAAAGCGCGGCTCGACTCGGACCCTCGCAAGCATGGAGCGGCGACACCGAACTGTTCATCCACCCGCCGTACGCGTTCCAGATCGTCGATACCCTGATTACAAATTTCCACTTACCACGCACAACGCTGCTGTTGCTGGTCGCGGCGCTGGCGGGTGTCGAGTTGACGCAGAAGGCATATACATTAGCGATTGCCGAGCGCTATCGGTTTTACAGCTACGGAGACGCGATGCTCATCGTGTGAAGCCATGCAACCAACCATTCGCGAGATTCAGATAGTCAACCACCGGTTCGATCCGACCGAAACAGTGTTGCACGTCAATGTTGCCATCCACAATCCTGCGCCGAACGTCCAATTTCGTGGTCGCTTCAACGGGCCGAGTTGTCCATTTTCGACGACGATCGAAATCGCCTATCCCTTGCGGGAGCGGGCGCGTGACGATGTCATCACGCTGAGCGCCGTCATCCCCGAGCCGAGTTGGTGGGACCCGGAGTCGCCATTTGTGTACATCGGTTTCGTGGATTTGATGCGGGAAGGTGTCGTCGCGGAGCGGGTCAACTTTCAGCACGCGATCTATTGGTTGCAAATGACCTCGAAAGGATTACGTCTGAATGGCCAACCGTTTGTTCTGCGAGGGAGATGCGTCGTGTCGATCGGCGATGTCGAGTCGCTGTGCTATCTTCGGGATCGCGGTTTTAACTGGTTGATATCGAAAGCTTCGCCAACAGGTGAGATGCGCAAACTAGCCGCGACGTACGGATTTTTCGTATCGCACGAACCAGCATTAACGGATCGATCCGCCGACTCGATCGATCATGACCTGGACATCTTGCAGGAGTCCGCCAGGCAAAATCGGCGTGCGGCGAATGATGCCCAGGTCAGCTGGTTCACTGCCGCAAATCCGTTACGAATTGTTCGCGACTCGAAAATTGAAGCGATCGACGGATTCAAGCTCGTGATCGGGGACCGACTCCCGGCGAATCCACCGAGCGACGGGTCGATTATCGGGTGGATTGAGGCGTGATGTCAGGACGGCCCCGTTTAGCCGCTCGCCTTTGGCGAGCGCGACCAGCGTCACGTGCCGAATTGGCCCGCGTTCGCCAAAGGCGAGCGGCTAAACGAAAAGAAAACCCGCCGAGCCGCAGGGTAGGCGGTCGGCGGGTTGTTATCGACAACTTCAGGTATGGGGTTTCGTCAGTGGACCGCGGTGGGGTTGGACATTCAGGGAGGTCGCGGAGGTTTGTCCTGCGGTTCGGAGTTCCCGGTCTTTGCTGAAGGATGCCGAGTGCCTTCGCGATGTCAACGTTCGGGGGATTGGCAACATCGCGGCGAGCGGCGTGAGACGGTGCAGGCAAGCGAATCCTTTCGCAGTACGATTGCCAAACGATGCGGTCGGGTAAGTTCTCAGCTTACTCTCGCCTCGTTTATTTCAATCGTGCATTGCTCCGTCCTACCCCATTTATCGACTTGCCAGGCGGAAGTCTTGAGCTACGCTGATTTCTTTTTCCCGATCAACTCTCGCAGCGTGCGGAGATTCACCGGGTCCATCGCCTCGCCGTTAGGCCCTTCCTTGGGCGTTTCCAGAATCATCGGCAACTTCGCGAATCGCATGTCGTTCACGAGCAGGCGAAACGGTTCCAGCCCAAGGTGCCCATGGCCGATCCATTCGTGCCGATCGACCCGGCTGCCGAACGGCTTCTTGCTGTCGTTGACATGAAAGAGCTTGAGCTTGTCCAATCCTATGGATACGTCAAAATTCTTAAATGTTTTTTCGTAATCATCCGATGGTGCCAACGGATAGCCCGCGGCGAAGACGTGACATGTGTCAAGGCAGACTCCAAGCTGATCGGGATCCTTCACGCCATCAAGAATTGCCGCCAGGTGTTCAAAACGATGTCCAAGCGTCATGCCCTGCCCAGCTGTGGTTTCAAGCAACACCATGACCTTGAACTTCGCACAGGCTTTGTGGATTTTGTCGAACGCGCGGACGATGCGCTTGATGCCCGCCTTCTCGTCGCCATCCGTCGGAGTCCCGGGATGCATAACGAGATACGCCAAACCCAACGCCTCGGCACGATGCATTTCCGCAGTGAACGCGGTCAGAGAGCGTTGATAGAGCGTTTCGTCCGGCGAGGCGAGATTGATGAGGTACGAATCGTGTGCCGTCGCACACTGCAGCGAGCTCGCCGCCAGCGCCGTGCGGAAGGCCGAGACTGCATCGTCCGCCAACGCCTTCGCGGCCCACGGCTTCTTCGGGTCTGTCGTTGGCTGAACTGACCACTGCGACGGACTGTGCGTGAATATCTGCACGGTTTCCAATTCTAGCGTCGTTGCAGCATCGATCGCCTTGGACAATCCACCCGCGATCGACATATGTGCGCCAAACAAGGGCATGCGAGGCTCCAATTTACGTTTAGCCGCGACGCGCAGCGGAGCGCGTTCGCGCGGCCAACCGTTACCACTATTTCTTAGCGAAATAGCTCGGCAAATCTCGCTTCGTCGCACGCAGGATCTCCCAGATGGCGTGGCGATCGGCATCGGTGAGATGATCGAAGTCGCGCGTGTAATCGCGGTTAATCAATATCTCGTGAATGCGCTGATAGACGTAATCCTTCGCCTCCGTGGGCAAACGCTCGAACGGCTCCGAATGAATCAAGTAACTGCACGGATACTTGAACAGGCGTGTCTGTAGGTCGAACTCACGAAAACCGCGACCTTTGCCGTCGCGCCGGCCGATTTTCGCGAATTCCGCAGCGAACGAACTTGTGCCTTGCAGCTTTTCCGTTAGTTTCGCTTCGCCGCTGAAGAACATGTAACGCAGCATCGGCTCCGCGACGGCCTTGATTCGGCGATATGTCGTCTCTGACCAATAATTCGGCGCTCGCCCCAGTTCCTTGTTCAGCTGGCGTTGATCGTGCAGCGCGAGCCGAGTCTGAAAATTGAGCCGAGTGATCAAATTGTGCATCTCCACCTGATGCTCAAGCACCATCAACGCAACGATATCGCTGTGCGGCGTGAGGTAGGCGGAGGTGTCGAAGAAGTTCTTGAGGTTGGTGATATTGCGGCCAAGTGGATTGTTGGCGATCGTTTCGCGATCATTACGATTGGCGACGATAAGGTTGCCGCGGTGAAGTTGCTTGCCATGCGTGCCCGTGACGTACCATCCGCCCCAGCGCCGATCGATCGGCGTGGTCTGATCTACGCGCTGACTGCCAAGCGCGAACACCGCCTCGCCGGTGAGATCGGGATATACCGAGCGGACGATATGCCCTGGAACGCCACGCGTTTGCGACGAACCATGACAGAGGATGCAGGCGTCGACTTGACGCTCGAACTTTGGCTTCGCCGTCGGCTGCTGATCGAGCGAGTAGAAAACTGTTCCCAACATCGGATCGACGGCGCTGATTTCGAGCACCTGACCCGACTGGCAATAACCGACGTACATATCATCGCTGAAATAAAGCGCCCGTGGCGTCTTCGGACTGATTCGGCTGCGCTGCAGGCTTGTCTTGGAAAACACGAGTGTCTGCGATGAAATCGGCACATTGAGCGCTTGCAGCACGGACGGCAGATAGCCAAATTCTTTGTCATACGCGATGGCCGCATCGCCCTTGTCCAGCCGCGCCTGCAATCGGCTGATTGCGTTAACGGGCGTGGCCGTGCTGTAGGATATCGGCACCCGCTCAAATTCGTCCGCGTTTGCGGCTAATGCTGTAAGAACGAGCACACTCAAGGCAAAGGATTTCTGTAACGTTTTCATGATCCACCTTGGCGCGATCCTAAACAGGATGTTGTTGTCCTGTTTCTGGCATCGTATGCCATTGGCCTTAGAAAAGCAAGAAGGGTTCGTTTGCCACGACTTGACTAAAGCTCGATATTCAGATAAACCGATGATAATGATTGTAAGGACGGTGTGGCCCCTTAGCCAAGCGGTAAGGCAGTGGATTGCAAATCCGCCATCCCCGGTTCGAATCCGGGAGGGGCCTCTTTCTCATTTACCTCTGGAAAACATGCGGAAAGCCTGATTTTTACGCGGTTTCCGTCATCTTGCGCAGCTTGGCGCCGGGACGATGAATGCAACCCAGCAACGTGCTCTAGAGGGGCCTAATAATGGCTGTTCGACTTGCAGTTCGCAAAGCAAAAGATTTGGAAGTTCGCGGCCGGTCAGGAAGACCTACACGAGAGTAACGAAGGAACGGTCGTTTTTTATCCAAATAATGGGGTCCACCCTATACTGGGTACTTGCGACTGGCCAGCGCGTCTCCTCACCTGGCTGGCGCCCCCCCCTCGCGCCCGTGAACGAAGCGCGTCTCCGCCGGTGCATCCTCGATAATGTCGATCTTCCCCGACTTCACATCATAGATCGCGCCGACCACTGCCATCCGCCGTTCACCGATCAGCTTCCGGATCGTGCGGCTCTCCTCGATGATTTCGCGCACGGTGCGTAGCACGTTGCGGCGAGCGACCTCGTCGATGACGTCCGCTTTTTCGTCGTCGGTCTGTGTGGTCACACGCTGGCAGACGGGCGCGTCCACCGACTTTTGAATTTGGCTGACGATGTGCTCCAGGTGCTGGCAGCCGGTCGCTTGTTCCGCGTTCGCTCCGGAGCAGACCAAATCCACCGCCGCAGTCACGGCGCCGCAGCGCGTGTGGCCAATGACGAGAATCAATTTTGCGCCGGCGACGGCGCAGCCATACTCCATGCTGCCCAGCACGTTTTGGCTGACGACGTTGCCCGCGATACGCACGCTGAAGATGTCGCCCATGCCCAGGTCGAAGATGATTTCCGAGGGCGTCCGCGAATCGATGCAGCTGAGCACGACGGCGAGCGGATGCTGTCCTTTGGCGGTGGCGTCGAGCTGCCGGCCGAGGTCGCGCGTCAGCCGATGGCCGGTGCGGAAACGCTCGTTGCCTTCCTGTAGGATATGCAGGACCTGCTCCGAGGTGAGCAATTCCTGTAGCTCGCGGGTCGAATAATCGACGAACTGAATTTCGTCCTTGAGCTGATACCGGTCGCGGAAGCCGCGCACGCTGAGTTGCACGCCATGCGCGGGCGCAATCGTCTCCTTGAAATCGCGGATCAGGTCGAGCACATCCGGGTCGATGTAATCCGTATTGGTGGCATCGAGCAGCACATGACCGCCGCGCGGCACCTCGCGCAACGTTTTCTCCAGGGCTGCTCGGTTGAGGAAACTGACCTGGCTCGCGAGCTGGATGTGCAGCACTTCGATGCCCAGATGCTTCTCGACAATACGGCGGAGCGGCCGGCGCAGGTTGCTATTCAGGATGAAGGTGATGCTCACCGCCAAGCCGATCAGGATGCCTCTGAGTAAGTCGGTGAAGACAATGGCTGTCAGCGTCGCCATGAAGGGGATGAATTGATAACGTCCTTCGCTCCACATTCGCATGACTAGCGCCGGGCTGGCGAGTTTGACGCCGGTGACGAGCAGGATCGCCGCCAGGCACGACAGCGGAATCAGATTGAGATAGCCCGGCAGCAGCATCACGCACACAAGGATCAGGACGCCATGGAAGATCGCCGCCAGTTTCGTCTTCCCGCCGGCGTTGATGTTGACTGAACTGCGGATGATTACCGAGGTCACCGGAATGCCGCCGATCAGGCCGAGGATGACGTTGCCAATCCCCTGCACCAGCAGTTCGCGGTTGGGCGGTGAGACGCGCTGCTGCGGGTCGATCTTGTCCACGGCGTTCAGGTTCAGCAGTGTTTCCAGCGACGCCACGACCGCCAGCGTGATTCCCGCGGTATAGACGGCCGGGTTGTTCCATTGCGAGAAATTGGGCATCCTCAAGAAACCAGCGAATTCGCGCATGCTGCTGGCGATCTCCACCTGTACCAGGTGATTCTTCTCGATGTCCAGCGGGCCGCCCAGCCAATCGAAGAAGAGATTGAAGCCAATCCCTATCCCGACGACAATGAGCGGCGCGGGAACAATCGAGTTTTTGAGCCGCTTGTTCTTCTCCCACAAGACCAGCAGGAGGATCGAGAGCAAACCGATGATGGCGGCGCCTGGATGCAGGTCATACACCATTTCGACGAATTCGGAAAAAGTGTTTTGTTGATCCGGCTGGAAGAACTCCATCTCTCCTACGGGATCGGTGTCGTGCCCGACGATGTGCGGAATCTGCTTAAGAATAAGAATGACGCCGATGGCCGCCAGCAACCCCTTGATGACGCTGGACGGAAAGAACGCTGACAGAGCACCGGCCCGCGCGATGCCCAGGCCGATCTGGATGAGCCCGGCGAGGAACACGGCGAGGAGAAACGTCTCGAAGGAGCCGAGCAGGGCGATCTGGGCGGCGACCACCGCGGTCAACCCGGCCGCGGGCCCGCTGACGCTGGTATGCGAACCGCTGAGCAGTCCGACCACGATGCCGCCGACGATCCCGGCGAGGAGGCCCGAGAACAGTGGCGCGCCGGAAGCAAGAGCAATGCCCAGACACAGCGGCAAAGCAACGAGAAACACCACCACGCCCGCCGTCAGGTCGCGGACGATGTTGGCGGGGGACGAATGCGAATTGGGCATGGAGACTCCTTGGTTGGCTCTGGGCTATGTCTGATTCGGCTGGATGGTTACTAGTACGACAGCGCTACATCGTATCCTGTAGCTGAATTCGTGAGAATTCGGCCTTCCCTCGTTTGCCCAAGTCGTCCGAATTCTCACGAATTCGGCTACAATGCGGGCCAAATTCTCGATCTAGCGCTGTCGTACTAGCTTGCCTCGTCGTCGGTCGCCGCCGGCCGACCACCCGAGAACGGTATCTCGGCGAGACACGCCAACAGGCCGGCACCCGACCGCACGCTCCGAGAGCCGCCACCCGATGAGCGAAGGCACGCCCAGCGCCGCGACAAGCACCATAGGGGCGCCGACCACCACGCACCCAAGAATCGTTAGCCGCCGATCGACATCCGGCATGAGCTTCCACAAAAGGAACAAGATCGATAGATTTGCGCGCTTCGGCTGTACTTTTGTCAACAGCACAGTCGAATCGGCTAATCGTCACCTCAGATACTGCGGGGAATCCTGCTCACTGCGGTTTCGGTCGTCACAGGCTGGTACTTTGCCAGTGGGACGAACTGCCCAGACTGCAAGTCGTAGGCGAAAACTTCACCCGTTTCGATTTTGTAGACCCAGCCGTGCAGGTGGAGGTCGCCGCGCACCAGTCGGGAGCCGACTGCCGGAAGCGTCCGCAGGTTCTCAAGCTGCACCAGCACGTTCTCCTCGACCGTGGCAGTCAGCAGGCGATCCCCGTCAAGGTGGCCGTAGTTGTCACGGACGATGCGGCGAGTCATCTCGGCGTGTGACAGCCACGACGAGACGGCAGGGAGGCGACCTGTTCGGGTTGTAGCAATCCCTTCATCGCCCCGCAGTGGGAATGGCCGCAGATGATAATGTCCTTGACACCAAGAGCGGCCACGGCGAACTCGATGGTTGCCGCCTCACCCCCGTTGCCCGCACCGTGCGCCGGGACGATATTCCCAGCGTTGCGAAGGATGAACAAATCGCCGGGCTGGGCCCTGGTCAGCAGGGTCGGGTCGATGCGGGAGTCTGAACAGGTGATGAAGAGAGTTTCGGGGCTCTGGCCCTTCGCCAACTCCTCGAACAGCCCTTGCAGCGGCCGGAAACTATCTTGCTGAAACTGGTGAATGCCCTGGATGAGCTTTTGCATGGTCGTGTGCTACCTCGATGGAAAGCCGGTTCCGTTCCGACGCTCGCGGCATTCAACTCCGCTGCGACAGCGTTTCGTTTTTTGCGTGCGACTCTGTGGCCAGGCGTTCTTTGAATATTGCCAGCGCCGATCCAAGCGCTGGGTCACCAAGGGCAAGCATCTGAATGGCCAACAACCCGGCGTTACGGCCGGCGCCGATGCCCACTGTGGCCACTGGCACGCCCGGCGGCATCTGCACGATCGACAGCAGGGAGTCGAGGCCATTCAGCGACTTCGACTGAATCGGTATGCCGACGACGGGTAACGTGGTGCTTGCCGCTACCACTCCCGGCAAATGCGCCGCGCCGCCGGCCCCGGCAATGATGACTCCCAGACCGCGTGCAACGGCCGTCCGCGCGTACTCCGCCGTGCCGACAGCACTCGCATCTCGGTCATGACGCCAAATTCCGCGCAGGCGGCCGCTGCCTGTTTCATCGTTTCGAGATCCGAATCACTTCCCATCAATATGCCGACGCGGGGTTTGCTCATGGTCGCTGGTCCTCTTGGTGTTGAACAATGGTCTTTGCGGAGTCATACAATGCCTCTGGCCATTCGCCAGCTTTCGCATACCACCATGTTTTCACGGAAACGCTTGGCCGGTCAGCCGCTCGTACGCTTCGACGTACTTGGCCCGCGTGCGTTCGACGACCTCCGCCGGCAACGGCGGCGGTGGGCTGTACTTGTCCCAGCCAGTCGTCTCCAGCCAGTCGCGCACGAACTGCTTGTCGAACGATGCCTGGCCGCGGCCCGGCTGGTACAGGTCCGCTGGCCAGAAACGCGAGCTATCTGGCGTAAGCACTTCGTCGATCAGAATTAGCTCATTGTCGAACCAGCCCCACTCGAACTTGGTGTCGGCAATGAGGATGCCGCGCTGGCTGGCATAGTCGGCGGCCCGCTGGTACACTTCAAGACTGAGTCGCCGTAACTCATTGGCCGTCTCTTTGCCGATGCGCTCTGCTGTCTGCTCGAAGGAGATGTTCACGTCGTGGCCATGCTCCTCCTTGGTGGAGGGCGTGAAAATCGGCTCCGGGAGCTTGGAATTCTCGAGCAGTCCGTCCGGCAGCGCGATGCCGCACATCGTCTTGGTTTTGCGGTATTCTTTCCAGCCGGAGCCTGCCAAGTAGCCGCGGACCACGCATTCGATGGGGACGACCTGCGCCTTTCGGACCAGCATGCACCGGCCTTCGAGTCCCTGTCCGGTCGAGTCGAACGGCAAATTCATTTGGGCCAAGTCATCGGTGAGCAGGTGATTGGGCACGTGCAGCAAGTGGAACCAGAAGAGACTCAGTTGCGTCAACACGCGGCCCTTGTCTGGAATGCCAGTGGGCAACACCCGATCGAACGCACTGATGCGATCGCTTGCCACCATGAGTAAGGCGTCGCCGAGATCGTACATATCGCGGACCTTGCCGCGCCGCGCCGGAATGTTTCCGAGATTTGTTTCCAAGATCGCTGAATTTGGCATCGTGTTTCCTTCTCCATGGTAGGATCGGTTCGTTCCAAGAATGTCCTGCCGCTGCGGTTGTCAGGTCGCGTCGCTGGTGGCCGCCCAGGCAGCACGGGTCTTCTTGATCGCTTTGCGCAATTGCTCAACGTCCATGCTTTCCTCCTCCAGGAAGCACATCGCCTCCGTCAACCAAGTGGCCAGTTGCGGTTGCCTCAGGTGGTAATAGACCCGTCGGCCTTGGCGACGTTCGGCCACCAGGCGGTGGGCGCGCAGGAGCATCAGGTGCTGGGACACGCCCGAGTGACTTATGCCCAATGCCTCTTGCAGGGAATTCACGTCGCGCTCCCCGGTCCGTAACTCTTCGATGATACGGATGCGGTGTGCATGCGAAAGAACGCCCAAGAAGTCCGCAAGTTCCTTCGTGACTAGAATACGGTGAGGCATGGGCCTTCGACCTTTTCGTTAAAAGATTCAAGCATTTGAATATTATAACATCATAAATCTTATGATCGCGGAATAGGGCTGTCAAGAGCGATCTGCAGAAAAGCCGAGAGAGGTAAGCTTGGCGGTACTCCGATGGGCAACGCCGTGAAGGATTTTTCGGCATTTCAGGTCCGAGAACCCAAAGAAAAATCCTTCACGGCGTTGCCCGATGGGGCCGTTCCGGATCGTGGCCAAGCGTTCTCGGCTAGAGCCTGTTATTCTTCGGGCGGTTGAGATTGTCGCATTTTCAGAGCCTGAGCGCCAGCGAAGGGCACGCAACAGCCCTTAGCTGGCGCCTTAAGTTTTACCACAACTTTTTTTTCGTTTTGCGTTGGGCGGCGCGATAACCGTCGACCATGGCCTGAAGCTTCTGCCAGCCACGCCAGAGCGTGATCCAGCCGGGGAAACCATCGCACTTGCGATTTTGATGTCCGCCG
>SIAQ01000138.1 GCA_009697105.1 Gemmataceae bacterium
CCCCGCGCAGCCACCGTTACCACGTCAACGAAAAGAAGCGTGCCAACGTCCACGCGATCCTCTTGGCCCGCGACCTATCTCCGGATAGAATCGCTGCTTAGGAAATCAACGCTCCTTGCGAAGAATTTCGTTGAAAGCAACGCAAAGAGGAGGAATTGAGGCTCACACACCGTGGTTCTGACTCCGTTGACGGTTTTCCGGGCGAATTTCACTTGCCACAGCTTGCTCTCTTCTTTGCGTCTCTGTGCCTTGGCGTGAGCCTCTTCTGTTTCATTAAGTGCCGCGGCGGAATCCCGCTTGACATCGTTCAAACATCGCGGATAATCAACATTACCTCCTGTATTGTTGATTCCATCCAGAGATTGTCATGCTTCCTATCCATCCGACTTCTCGCCGGGCGTTTCTGAAACTCGGACTTGGTGCGCTCGGATTGTCGATGAGCGATGTATTGCAAGCACGTGCTTCATCGTCGGCGCGGCCGGGGCGGGCGAAGTCGTGCATTGTCCTGTATTGCTGGGGCGGGATGAGCCATCACGAGACCTGGGACACCAAGCCCGATGCACCGAGCGAATATCGCGGTGAGTTTGATCCGATCGCGACGGTCGTTCCCGGCATCCGCGTCGGCGAGCATATTCCGAAGCTGGCGATGCATACCGACAAACTGGCGATTATCCGCTCGATGCACCATCGTTCGTCGGCGCATGGCAAGGGCATGTACTGGAACATCACCGGTCATCCGCCATTCGCGGCTGAGGTGGCGGCGAATCTCCCACCATCGCGGCAGGATTGGCCAAGCATCGGGGCGATGGTCTCGCGCTATCTGCACGCCCCTGCCGGCTTTCCCCATGCAGTACAGCTGCCGTACCCGCTGGTTGACAACAACACATTGCAGGCGGGCGACAACGCTGGCTTCCTCGGCCAGGCGGCGGACCCGATCATCATCCGACCAGATCGTGGCCGACCGTGGGGCGGCGTGTCACGCGATCTTGGCGCGATGGTCATTCAGCGTGCCGACGGTGTCGATTCGCCTCGCCTGGAAAGCCGCCAAAACCTGGCACGAATGCTCGATCAATCCTTCGCGCCGCCGACGCGCGGGCACGATCATTTCCGCAATTTGGCCTCGGACATCCTGCTTAGCTCGACCGTGCAGGCGGCGTTCAATCTCGATCGCGAGCCGGTCCACGTGCGCAACATGTACGGCGATCATCTGTGTGGGCAGAGCGTACTATTGGCGCGTCGGCTGACCGAAGCGGGCGTGCCGATCGTCACTGTGGTTTGTGCGGCGGGCGATCTCAACGGCTCTGCGGGCGATCATTGGGATACGCATGGCAATAACTTCAATCGGCTCAAGCGCGACCTGCTGCCGCCGTTCGATGGCGCGACGAGTGCGTTGCTCACCGACCTCCAGCAGCGTGGCCGACTCGACGAAACACTGGTCGTGTTGCTGACCGATTTCGGCCGCACGCCGCGCGTCAACGGCGGCGCCGGGCGCGATCATTATCCGAACGTGTATTCGATCTTTCTGGCCGGCGGCGGTATCCGCGGCGGACAGGTGTACGGATCGAGCGATCGGCTCGGCGCCTTGCCTCGCGATTGTCCGACAGGCCCGGCGGACGTGCATGCGACGATGTTCCAGCAACTTGGCATTCCGCTCGACGCGCATCTTCTGGATAACACCGGTCGGCCGTTCCCGATCACCGATGGCCGTCCGCTGCCGCTGACGTAACTCAGCGCGGTTCACTCCCGAGCCTGAGCGCCAGCGAAGGGCATTGTGCGGCCCTTCGCTGGCGCTCAGGCTCGGATTGGACAAATCTGACCGTCGGGTATAGCGACGCCGTCGTAGCGTTCGTCCAATTGGAAGGCCATACGCTTCGTAAAGGTGTTGAAGAAATCCGACAATTTAGCCGCGCGAAGTTACCAGGCCGGCATTCGCGTATAATAGGCTCATGCTAAAATCCAACCCCAAGCTTGACCGATTCATTTCTGAAATCACCTCCGGTGAGCCGTCACCGATTCCCGGCGATGACGATGCCGTGGAAACGGCCATCTGGAGCGGCGACATCACCGAACTCGACGCACGGACCTATTCCTTTTATGCAACGGGAAATGCCGGCGTGCCGAAGGCGGTCTATGACGGCTGGTTTATTTTTTCGGTCGAGAAGAATGTCGTGAGCCCGGGTATCCTGTTTTGGCAGGACGGCGACAGGCATTTTGCAAGGCGTCTGGACGATGAGCAATGGGAGGACCTCCTCAACGCAGCCAAGATCAAGAAGTCATTCTGGTAACAGGGCGGTCTACGGCGGCGATCTGATACAATGCCGCAAGGGCGGCCAAGGACGCTTCAGCGTAAGGAGATCGGCTCGCTCCTGGCCGGAGGCACGTCATGACCGAGTTGATGGTTTTCGACCGCTGCGAAGCATTGCGGCGATTGCTGAGAAGCGAGACGCTATTGCGCGAGGTGATCGGCATTTTTCTTCGCGATCTGCCGCGCCTGAAAACGCAGTTGAAGGACGCCGTCGACGCGAAGTCAGGAACCTCAGTGTGTCTCGCGGCGCATTCGCTGAAAGGGTCCACCAGTCAAGTGGGTGGTCGGGTAATGACGGATCGCGCCTGGCACGTCGAGCGATTGGCCGCTGACGGAAATCTGCCTGCCGCCTTGGAATTGATGCCATCGCTCTGACATGATCTCGATGTCCTTGCGTTGGTTCTTGAGGGCGAACTTGCCCATGGATCTGC
This sequence comes from Gemmataceae bacterium, assembly GCA_009697105.1. GTDB lineage: Bacteria > Planctomycetota > Planctomycetia > Gemmatales > Gemmataceae > SIAQ01. The sequence goes on from SIAQ01000138.1 coordinate 2,737, forward strand.
ATGATTTCAGTTGCCACTCGCATCCCGGCCTCGGATTGGACAAACACTGACTCTCCAAGGGTTGAGCATCATGGCTTCCATCCTGGTCGTGGACGATACACCCGTTGAACGCATTGCCATTGGGCGATTATTTGAAGCGATCGATGATGTACACATCCTTTACGCTGAGGACGGTAGGCGTGCGCTCGAGGTCATTGGACGCGAAATGCCCGACTTCGTGCTCACCGATCTTCACATGCCGGAAATGGATGGGTTGCAGTTGGTGCAGGAAATTCACGTGCGATTTCCGATGATACCCGTGGTCGTGATGACCGCCTACGGCAGCGAAAAAATCGCGATCCAGGCGTTGAAACGCGGGGCGGCGAACTATGTGCCGAAGGCCAATCTTGCCGTGGAACTGCCCGACGTAATCGACGCGGTGCTCGCCACAGCGTCGGATCAACATCTCCAGCAAGGGCTGTTTGCAAATCTGACTGAGGCGACAACGCGATTCCGTATCGAGAGCGACATTGCATTGATTTCGCCGATCATCAATCATTTCAAGGAAAACCTGACGCGCATTGGCCTGTTCAATGAAACTGTCCGCATCCGCATTAGCGTTGCGCTGCGCGAGGCGTTGATGAACGCCATCGTGCACGGCAATCTGGAGGTATGTTCGGCCTTTCGCGAAGAAAATCTCGACGAATACTATCGCCTCATCGCCGAGCGCCGAACGGAATCGCCGTACCTTCAACGCGGCGTCGAGGTCATTGCCTATGAGACATCGGGGGGAGTACGCTACGTTATTCGCGACGAAGGACCAGGCTTCGATCCCAAGACGATCCCCGAATCCCCGACCCGACGACTCCGGAGAACATGGAAAAATCCAGTGGTCGCGGCTTGTTGCTGATTAGCACGTTCATGGACGAAGTGCATCACAACGCCCAGGGCAACGAAATCACGATGAGCAAACGCGCGGTCGCGAACAAGCAGGAAAAACAAGCCCAGGGGTGAGGTACTCCGAACCCCTGGGATAATTTCGGATGAGCCCAAGGGTTCGGAGTACCTCACCCTTGGGCTTGGGGCGCAGATCATGAATGTAGTTCGCAGGCTGATTGGGTTTCTACTACTTGCCGCCGCGCCATCGGCAAGCTTCGCGCAACAACAGCCCGTCGATGCGTTCGGCGATCCGCTGCCGACGCAGGCCTTGCACCGCTTCGGGACGGCTCGGCTCTGCACGCAGGGCGAAGTCAATTCGCTGGCGTTCTGCGCGGATGGCTCCTTGCTCGCCGCGGCGGATCGGCATGGTTGCGTTTACGTCTGGGAGACGGCCAACGGCAAGACGCGCATCGCCACCGAACCGGGCGTCGGCAAGCGCGTCGCCATCTCGCCGAACGGACATTGGCTGGCCTACGGTGACGACGGTCCGTTCGAGATACGCAACCTCCGCAAGGATGAGCCGCCGCGTCTGCCCCTCGGCCCTGGAACGCGAGCCTTTGCGTTTTCTCCTGACAGTAAACAGATCGCCGTCGCTACCGTCGACGAACTTGCCATCGCGATTTACGACATCGAAAATGGAAAAAGGACGCGCCTCTTTGAGGGCTTTGAAGGCGATCCTGTGGCGTTTGCGTTCAGTCCCGATGGCAAGCGGCTAGCCCTGCTCGGCACGCCGCCGCAGGATAAGGAGAAAGAAAAAGAAATATCCTCGGTCCGCATCGTCGTCTGGGATGTTGCCAAGGGCAACGTCATTCGCAAATTGAACACGCCCGGCAAACAGCCCAAGCAACCGATGTTTCTGCCTGATAACAAGACGCTGGTCGTCCAAATCTCGGGCCGACTCGTCGCCTGGAATGTGCCGCTCGGCGAACGCCTCGAAAAGATCGATCACCTCATTGGCACCGCTTACGCATTGGACGCGACCGGCAAGAAGTTTGCCACGACCGATGGACCAAGCGTAATCGACTTCGCCTCGCGGGAACTGATTCACGAATTTGAAGCTCCGAGCCTGATGCGCAATCTGGCCATGTCTGCTGATGGCAGGCTGCTGGCGGCGTGCGCTACGCGCTTCGATTCGGCCTCGCCGCGCATCATACTCTGGGATCTTGTGGCGGGCAAGGAACGCACGATCGATGAAGCCCATCGGCATTACGTCGATGTCGCGGCGTTCTCGCACGACGGTACGACAATCACGACGGCGTCGCATGTCGAAGGGCGGGCGCGGGTTTGGGATGCGAAGTCGGCCAAGCAGCGTTTCGTGCTCAACATCGACAGTCTTGCCGCCAAACAGAGCGGCGGACCGCGTGCCCGACGCACCCTCACCGACGGCCTGGCTTACGGACTCGACGGCAGCGAGCTTTTCATCTCAGGCCAACGCTGGAGCCTCAAGACCGGCGAGCCGATCAAGCTGGAAGCCGACGATGACTTCCGCTTCGATCAAACCAACAGCCGACGCGCCGTACTCTCCGCCGACGGCCGATTCGCCGGCAGCTTTCTCAATGGCAATGCCTTGTTGTTTTGGCAGCCGCTGACGGCGAAGACGCTGAGTCGAATCGAACCCGATGGCAAACTCAAAGGCGAATGGTTCTCGCTGGCGTTCTCGCACGACGGCAAACAGGCGGCGACCGGCATGTGGTTCCCGCTTCGGCTTGATGTCGCCGACGAAGTGCTCGATCCCACCGTCCATGTCTGGGACATCGCCAAGGGCGTGCGGGCGAAAAGCCTGCGCCATCGCACCAATCCCGTGGCCCGCGTCATGTTCGCGCCCGATGGCGAGACCCTCGCCGTCGTCAGCTTCCCCACTCGGCTCGAACTCTGGCATCTCCCCAGCGGTCGGCTATTGCGCGAGATGTATCTCGACGAGATCGAGGAATTGCCGAGAGTCTACGCATTCCCCACTCTCGCCTTCGCCCCGCACGGCCAATGGATCGCGTTCACGCATGAGCCAGGCTCGATCGTGATAGTTGAAACGATGACCGGCAAGGAAATCGTGCGGCTCAAAGGCCACCAGGGCCTCATCAGCAGCCTCGCGTTCTCGCCCGATAGCCGGCGACTGCTTTCCGGAGGGCGCGACACGACGGCGCTGCTCTGGTCTGTGCAACCGGACGACACGACGCCGAAAACCTGGCCCAGTAACGAGAAGCTTTGGGACGATCTCGGCGACGCTCCAGGCACGGCGTATCGCATCGTTTGGGCTTTGGCGAAGCATCCGGAGAAAGCACTCGCTGTCTTGAGCGCGAACCTCAAAGGCGATATCGGCGCGCCGGATAAAGAGATTCGCGAGCTTGTCGAGAAACTCAGTTCGGAAAAGTTCGCCCAGCGCGACGCCGCCATCCGTCGGCTCAAACAGATCGGCACCCGCGCGTTTCCCGCACTCGAAGTCGCCTTGAAGAGTGCCCCAAACCTTGAAACGACTCGCCGGATCGATGGCCTGTTGCGTACGGTCCAGTCTGCACTCACGCCGGAAACGTTGCGTGACCTGCGCGGCATGATGATCCTGGAACTGCTCGCCACGCCCGAAGCAGCTCGATTGTTCGAAACGCTCGCCAAGGGTGACCCCGGCGCCGCCAAGACTCGCCTCGCCCAATCGGCGCTGGCACGCATGAAGATGACGAAATAACGCTGTTTTGTATTCCGCTTGAGGCTCTTAGCGCTCGGACAAACACGCGCGAGCGCTAAACGGCAAGCGGCAAATTGCTTATTTCTTCTGCTGCGTTTTCGGTAGATACGTTAGCCAGTGGGTGACGCCGCCGACGTAAACATTGACGCTGATTGCCAACGCCAATCCCCACACGCAAAGGTAAAGTGTGAGTTTGGTGAGCGGCAAGCGTTTGAAGACGAGGCCGTAGAGCCGAAACGGGAAGACGACATCTTTGAAGGTAAGCGACGGATCGTCCGGCGCGATACGCATCAGGCCGACAAATTGGCCGAAGAGCATCACCGCAACGCCGAGCGCCGAGCCTGCCGACGTGATGATCGCGCGTTCCAGCGGCGTCAACGGAATGACGCGACTCAGGAAGATCGTCAGGCCAAGGATGACCGCCAGACCGATTAACGTGATCCACAGCCACGAAGGCAATTGCGCGACGGCAGACCCGGTCGCGCCGAGCGTTGTCGGCTGCGCGTTCGCCTCGCCAATCGGCGTCTTTTCGCTTTCATTGAGCGAATGACAGTAGCCGCACGCCTTGCACCAACCCAGCCCGTGGGGGTCGATCAGTGGTTTGTTGCAGCGTGGACAGGCCGCCGCAATCGGCACATCTGAAGTCGATAGCAACTGGTTCATGAGGGTTTCCGCGTGGATCGCTTACGTTTCTATTCTCAACCGAACAGCTCCGGTGTGACACCGACGGACGCATCGACCGACTCCGCTACCTGCGGAATTTGTCGCGGCAGTGCATAGGCCCCACCCACGAGAACCAGAAAGATGCTTCCTGGAACTCACACAAATGCAAACGGCAATAGAAACGCCTGCTGCAATATATCCACGGCTCCGTATCTCGTTTGCGCCAACGAGAGGGGAATGACGCTAAGCCCAGGGGGAAATACATTTTTCCTATCGCGCAACCCTAGCATGCCTTTGCCGGTTATGCAAATTAGTCAGACGTGGTTACGGAGTATCCCAGAGATTCAGAGTGCCGCATACATGGGCTTGGAGGAGAGGCGAAAGAAAACAGCCCCGCAATGTCGAGTGACATCGCGGGGCTATTTGATCTACGAATTCGGGCTGGTGCAATCGGTTAGCCGATCAAGCGGTTGATAACTCGGCCTTCGCGGAAGAGTTGCATCGGGCGGCCAGTCGGGGTCTGCAGCTCGGTGTGCGGGTCGATGCCGAGCTGGTTGAAGATCGTCGAAGCGACATCGTCCGGCGAGCAGATGTCGGTCGCGGGAGCCATGCCGTTTGTGTCGGTCGTGCCGTGGGCATAGCCGCGACGGAAACCGCCACCGGCAAGGACGACGGCCATCGAGCGAGCCCAGTGATCGCGACCGACGTTGTTGTTGATACGCGGCGTACGGCCGAACTCACCGGCGCAATAGACGATGGTGTTTTCGAGCATACCGCGATCATCGAGATCGCTAATCAAAGACGACAACACCTGATCGAGTTGCGGCAGGAGACGGGTGCTGAGAGCGTTGAAGTTCTGGCCGTGTGTGTCCCAACCGCCGATGCTGACGGTCGTGAAACGGACGCCGGCTTCGATCAAACGGCGAGCTGCCAAAGCGCCCTGGCCGAACTGCGTCATGCCGTAGCGATTGCGGAGCGACATCGGCTCTTGATCGAGCGCGAAGGCGTTGCGGGTCTTGTCGGAGCGGAGGATTTCGAGGGCCTGCTGATGGAACGCATCAAGGCCGCCGACGACATCGGAATTGCGATCGACATTCTGGAAGGTCTGGTCGAAGTTACGAAGCAGACGATCGCGGTTTTCCAGCTGTTCGAGCGTGAAGCCGGTCGGCAGCGTGATGCCGCGAACGCGGAGGTTAGCCGCGGTCTGGGAGTTGGCGCGAGCGCCAGCGGCGGGTTGCGGGTTGCCTTCGACGATGAACGGGTTGTACGCCGTGCCGAGGTAGCCGGACTGGCCAGCCGAACCATTACGCAATTCGGTGAACGAAACATAGGGAGGCACGCCAGCGGCGGCGGGCATCAAGCGGGTGACGAGCGAACCCAATGCGGGGTACTGCGTCGCCGGAGTCGGGCGGTTGCCGGTCGTCATGAACACGGTCGCGGGGCCATGCGATGGAATCGTGTGGGCCAAGCTGCGAACGATCGTGGCCTTATCGGCAACGCGGGCCATTTGCGGCAAGTGTTCGCAAATGCGGATGCCAGGAGCGCTGGTGTTGATTTCGTGGAACTGACCGCGGATGTTTTCGGGAGCATTGGGACGGAGGTCCCACATGTCGATGGTCGCCGGGCCACCCGCCAGCCAAACCATGATGACGGAGGTCGCGCGGCGATTCGTTGCCTGCGGCGTCGGATTCGCACGTGCCGCCGATTCGAGCGATAGCAGCTGCGGCAAATTCATGCCCAGCAAGCCAGCCGACCCAACCTTGATGAAATCACGGCGAGAGAAGCCTTCACAATCGCGAGCCATGGAATTGTCCTTTTAGCTGCTCTGGATGCCCCCGTTTTTCCATCCTCCGAGCAGGGGAGAGGTGGAAGGTGGCAGGGAAATTTTGACCTAACCTGCTACCTGGAAAGGCGTTAAGCGAAAATACGTTTTTGACGCACTTAGCATCTATCCCGATTTAACGCTTTACGTAGCGGAAGGTTCCGCTTTTTCTACGGAAAATAATCGAACCGGAAAGACGACTCTCCATATTGGCCGCCATTTATGGCGGGCTATTATGGGTTCTAATGGTTCAAAATAAACTCTCGCGTGTTGATCAACGCCCACATCGTGTCGAAAACCAACTCGCGGCGTGTACTCACAATATTGCGGTGCTCCGCAAACGCCTTGCGGTCCGACTCTGTCGGCAGGCGAGATAATGTCCCAAGGAACAACTCATCCAAAAGCTCCGTGTCATTCATCTTGCTGGTGGTCAGCTTTATCACTCGGCCCGATGGATCGTTGAATTTCTGCAACAAGCCGGGATCAGTCATCAGGAACAGCTTCTGGGGCAACGCAGGCTCCATCGCTCGTTCGCAGTCGCAGGCGGTGGTACGAGCCGGGCGACCGAAGATGCGAAACGCATACGACAGCGTGGCGTTCTGCAACTGGCTGGCGCCGACTTCAACAGCCTTCGCGCCGGGACGGACATCGAGGCCGAATTTTTCGGTCGTGTTGAGTGCCGAGTTCAGTACATCCACCACCGCCTCGGCGATCATCGGTCGAATGTAGCTGTGGGCATAGTTGCGATTGTCGAATTTGTTGGTTTCGTTGACCTTGGCACTCAGTTGATATGTCCGACTGAGCAGCACTGCCTTCTCGATGTAACGGAAATCGAACTTGTGTTCGATGAAATCCTTGGCGAGCGCGTCAAGAAGGACGTCGTTTGAGGCAGGATTGCCGAGCGAGAAATCGTCTACCGGATGAACGAGTCCGACGCCTGTGTAATGCGCCCAGATGCGGTTGACGAGCACGCGAGCGAAGAACGGATTGTCGGGCGAACGCATCCAGTTGAACAGTTCGACGCGAGAATCGATGCCTTTACCGAGCTTGATTTCCGGGCCGCCTAGGGCTTTGGCGGGCAGATACGCATTCGTATCTGGATGCGTGTAGGTCTTGGCCGGTGCGGCGGTATAGACTTCCTTGCCGATGATATTGATCTGGTTGACGTTCTTCGCGCCGCCTTTGCGGGCGGCGTTTTCCTTATCGACGATCTTCTTGGATTCGGGCGAGATGCCGACGCCAAGCGAGGCGAAGACGTTCGCATACGCGCGATACTCGGCCTGGGTCCAGCGGTCGAACGGATGCTTATGGCACTGGGCGCATTCCACGCGGACGCCGAGGAACGCCGCGGCCGTGCGCTCGCCCCAAATCTCGGTCGGCACAGCAACCTGACGGCGCCAGTAGAGATCGAGCGAAGGGCGATTGGCGTATTCGCCGGTGTCGTATTTCCCGACGCCATCAATTCCCGAATCGATCTTTTTCACACTCTCCAACCACTCTTCCGGCGACTTTTCTTCGCGGCTCGTTGCCGTGAGAATTCCTTTCACAAGCTGATCGTATGGCATGTTTTCTTGGAAGCGTTTGCGCAGCCAATCGTGCCATTGCTGGCTGCGTTTGGCTCTGAGAGTCGGTGGGTTTTCCAGGGCAACCGTGTCGTTGCCGGTGATGTCGGAAAACTTCGTCGCCCACATGGCCGCATGCAGTGGGTGAGCGAGCAGTTCGTCGATTTTCTTGGTGCGTTTGTCGGCGCTCTTGTCGGCAAGGAAGGCGCGAATCTCATCCGGTGTCGGCAGCTGGCCTATGGTGTCGATCGTCACGCGACGCAGGAAATCGACGTCACTTGCGAGGTCGGACGGCACCATGTTCAGCTTCTTGAGCCGAGCGAATACCTCGCGGTCGATGTAGTTGACTTGGGCAATCTTGGGGTATTGGAAGCCCGGCGGCAATGTCATCGGAATCAGGATGCGGACCGGCATGACATTGCCGCGGTAGGAGACGACAATCGCGGTGCTGCCCGGTTTGATGCTCTTGACCATGCCAAGACCGGTGACCTCGGCGACGGCGTCGTCGTTGGTGCGGAATTCGCACATGTAGGTGATGTCTTGCTCGGTCCCGTCAATGAATTGGGCCTTGACGAGAATCTGCTGCAACTCGCCGGTTTTCTTGAAGGCGATTTCATTCGGTGCCACGGTGACGTTTTTGACTTCGCCACGCCCCGCGGATGATGGCGCCCCGCGAGCGATCCAATCGCGGAAGACGTTGTACACCCAGGAATCCTTGGAGAACCGCATGCCGCCGCCGTGCTCGACTTGGCCGGTCGCTTTCAAGAGCAACAAGCTGCTATCGGGATCGATCGGGTTGATACGGCGAGCGGAACTGTCGCGCGTGATCGCCACGAAATCTTTTTCGGGTTCGTAGCCAAACAGCGACAGGCGGAGACCGCCCTTGCCTTGGAATGAGCCATGGCACGAGCCGCCGTTGCATCCGGTTCGACCCAACAGGCCCATAATGTGGCGTTCGAAATCAGCGTTTTCGAGTTTCTTGTTGCCAGGCAGGTTGACATCGGCGCGAGCCGACGAAGCGAACAACATCGTCATCGAAACCAATGCCAAGAGATAAAGCGACTTCATTCTCGGTCCTCCGTGAGGCGGACCCACGAGTTTCTCGTGGTCTAAAAGGTGGGATCACAATTTTCAACCAACGGGCGGGTGTGTAATAACATTATGGAGAAAAAAACACAAAGGGCAAACCCGAAAAATAGTTTGGTGCCAGACAACCTTACGAGATCGCCCGTCCGTCCGATACAATTGAACATGCCAATGACGCGGCGTAGCGTCGTGCTGGGGTATGTCTTCAATAACGTATCACGAAAACCCCGAAAGTACGAAATCGGGATGTGGATGCTTCCCATGCCTACGCCAAATCTCCTACAGGCGGTTCAGTTCCTGAAAGGCGTCGGCCCCGGTCGCGGCGAATTGCTCGCCAAGATCGGCATCCAAACCGTCGGCGACCTCATCTTTCATTTTCCGCGATCCTATGACGATCTCACGAATGTGCAGGGCATCGATAGCCTACAGGCGGGCGTCTTGCAAACCGTGCAAGGCGAAGTCGTCGAAATCGACGGCGAGCACCTCGCCGATGGTCGACGGGTAGCGAAAGCCGTCATCGCCGACGCCAAGGGCAAATGCGTTGCCGGCATCTGGTTCAACATGATGACAGCCGTCAACAAGCTCAAGTATGGCCAAAAAGTCGCGTTCAGCGGTAAGCCGAAATGGTATCGCGATCATTGGCAGATGAGCCATCCACGTGTCCAAATTCTGACCGACGACGAAGCCAAGCTCGAAGTCGTGCCGATCTATCCGCTTACCGAAGGTCTAAGGCCCGAACACCTGCGGGACATGATTCGCGCCGGCTTGGACAAGGCCGCAGCCGATGTCGCCGAGGCGCTGCCCGATGCCGCTCGTCTCAAGCACGAGTATCCGCCAGTTGCCCAGGGATTGTGGCAGGTGCATTTTCCCGAGACGCTTTCGCAGGGCCAACACGCAAAGAAGCGATTCATCTACGAAGAATTTCTGGTCCTGCAAGCCGCCTTGGCCGTGCGCCGGCGCAGCGTGCGCGATCGCCAACTCGCGCCGCGCCTGGCCACGACACCGGCGGTAAACGAACGCATCCGCCGGCTCTTTCCGTTCGCGCTCACCGGCGACCAGGACCGGGCCATCGCCACCGTCGTCAAGGATTTGGCGAGCGATCGGCCAATGCAGCGCCTGTTGCAGGCCGATGTTGGCGCGGGCAAGACCGCCGTCGCCATCTACGCTATGCTCGTCACAGTCGCGAACAAGCATCAAACTGTAATGATGGCGCCGACCGAAGTGCTCGCCCAGCAACATTGGCGGACGTTCAACCAATACCTTGCCCAGAGCCGTGTTCGCCGGGCCCTCCTCACCGGCAGCGTGTCGCCAAGCGAACGCGCGCAAACGTTGGCCGGCATCCGCAGCGGCGAGATCGATCTCGTGATCGGCACGCAGGCGATCATTGCCGACAACGTCGAGTTCGCCAAGCTCGGCCTCGTCGTCATCGATGAGCAGCACAAGTTCGGCGTCAACCAGCGGGCACGCATCAAGAAGCTCGGCATCGATCCGCATTACCTCGTGATGACGGCGACGCCGATCCCACGCACGATCGCGCTGTCCGTGTTCGGCGATCTTGATACCTCGACGATCAAGCAACTGCCGCCCGGTCGACAGCGCGTGGTGACGCGCTGGAACGCCGAGGCGCAGCGCGACAAGGTCTATCAACGATTTGCCGAGGAGATGAAGAAAGGCCGACAGGCCTACATCGTCTGCCCACTCGTCGAGGAATCCGATGCACTCGATCTGACGGCTGCAACGGAGCACTACGATATTTTGCGTACCGGCCCGTTAAAGGAATTTCGCGTCGGTCTGCTGCATGGCCGATTGCCCGATGACGAGAAGCAACGCGTCATGAACGAGTTTCGCGAACGCAAACTCGACCTGCTGGTGACGACGCTCGTCATCGAAGTCGGTGTCGATGTGCCCAATGCGACGCTGCTGATTATCGAACACGCCGATCGCTTTGGCCTATCGCAATTGCATCAACTGCGAGGCCGCGTCAGCCGAGGCACCGTCGCCGGCGAATGCTACCTGTTCGCCGGTGTGACGACCGACGACGCCCGCGAACGGCTGCGGTCCATATGCCGAATCAGCGATGGATTCACGCTGGCGGAGGAAGACGCCCGCCTGCGCGGTCTGGGCGAGTTCTTCGGCACCCGCCAGCACGGCCTGGGCGACCTGCGTTTCGGCGACCTGATCGCCGACTTCGCCCTGCTCGACCAGGCCAGGCAGGACGCCATCGAAATCGTCGGCAACGACGCCGGCCTAAAAAAACCGGAACACGCCGCCCTGCGCCAGGCCGTCCTGGCACGCTACGGCCAATCGCTCGACCTCGCCGCGATCGGGTGATCCCAAGCCCCACCATGAGCGCAGCGATTGGTGGGGGTCTTGGCCAGGGCATCGGCCGGTGGCCAAGCGCTTTGGCACTTTTTCCCAGTTTTTTCGCGTTTTCAGGGGGTGTTGGCCACGGAGCCCGGGGAAGGGTGTAGGTGGCATTTCCCCGTTTAGCGCCCGCTTCATCCCTCGCAATGTCATTATTTTCCACAACCGACTTTGACAACCCATCAACCCGCTCGTTACGATGACGGAGAAACACGCCGCAAGCCCCAGGATGAGCGCAGCGATTCCTGGGGCTGAGGCGCGACAAAAAATCCTCGCGATTGAGACGAAAAGGCTTGACACCCGATCGCGGGTTTGGTGAAATCTATTCTTGCTATAGCGCGCACGAGAACTATGGCGCAGCACGTTGCTGGAGCGCGCATTTGCACGCGAAAAAAAAGTTCGCCAAGCTACTCATTTACAGGTACGTCATGAAATTCCGTTGCCCATCATGTAACGCTCCATTTGAGTCGATAGGATTGCCCGTCACCGAGACGACGTGCCCAAACTGCTCCCACCGATTCCAACCGAATCCCGACGCTCCATCACGGCTCAGTAGAACGCTTGCCGAGACGGCCAGCCGCGCGAAACAACAACGCTCGCTCTCGATTGCATGTCCCAGCTGCTATCAGTCGATGAATTGGGACGGTTCGCTAAGCGATACTCGTTGCTCATCTTGCAATGAAGTTCTCCAGGTCGAACTCTTGGCAAGGTCACTCGTTCACCTTTTTTGCGGCCCGACTCGGAACCGCGCGCAGGGGCAACAGTTATACGATTTGCTCAAGTTTCTCTCAGAACATGGCTGGGGCGACGGATTGCACATTGGGCGGCATGACTGGGTGAATTGCGGATGTCCCGTGGGCATTGAAGACTATTGCGATGCAATCGCTGAGCTGTCTGATGTTCCCCTCGCCGCCCTGAGCCGGATGCTGTCCTCCAAGCCAAGTCCGAATGCGATGGCGCAACAGAAAACGAAACTCGCCGAAGCGGTTGCCAATCGACGCGCTCAAAATCCACCCGACGCCACTGGACGCGAACACCTTTACTACATCATTGAAACATTTCCCTCCAAGACGGTGATCGACACATTGATTAAAATACCCTTACGATTTCCCAAATTTGAAGGCCACGACGGCTTGCCGGTAACGAGGGCGTTGAATGCTGCGATTGCCGAATGCAAGACGACAGCTGAGACATAATAGCGTTGCCGAACTGTTCTATGCCCCTCAAAGGTTTAGCTACGTTCCTTCCACGGCGACGTTTGCATTTGATTTTTGCATGTCGTAATCGTTGCAACCGATTCATTCTCTTACGGCAGGATGCTCCGACCTTCCGCACCGAGATGGTTCGGCGCGAGGGGCGGGTGGTTAGTGACGAGAATACAATTCAAGCCGCGTTCGTGTCGCTCACCACTCTTCACTTCTTCTAATCATGCTTCTTGCGTGAAGATCGATGCCGCAATAGTATGAATGCGTGGCGTTGTAAACTGGTCGGTAGCTGGCTTGAGGTTCACGGCCGGGAGACTACGATGACACTTATTCTGGGTCCATTTTCCCTCGACCGGGTGGTGCGTGCCGTGG
>SIAQ01000017.1 GCA_009697105.1 Gemmataceae bacterium
TGCGAAAAGAACTGCGGCATAAGGCATGATCGTCGGAGAGTCATGCTGCCGTGGCGTTCGATGACGACGGCGTTGCAAAGATAAAAACCGACTTTCTTTTTCCATAAATCCCTTGGCAAATTGTTCCATCTTGGCTATCCCACAGCCCAGGTCGGTTCTTGTTTCAAAAAGAGAAACTTCAAGATTTTCTGTACGTGCGGGGGATGTTCGGCACGGGTGTTGACCGGTTCCCGTTCGGGCAATTTTGCCGAAACGGGGGAGACACTCCTCCTGTGCTGGTTTGGCGAGTTCGGCGCGGGTGTTGACGGGAACACTTAGGGCAATTTTGCCCGAAGTGTTTTTTTTTATTCCTGGTGCAGTCCCGCCATGTTCCTTCTGATTCTCTTTCGCCTTCGCCGCCACGATCTCACGCCGCCGATTTGCCAGCATGATTCTGTCGATGTCCGGCAGATTGCGCCGGCAATCGTGCCGGCCTTGGCGGCTTCCAGGACAGCCACACCCGCATCATACGTCCGCTCACCAACCCCGGCGGCCTTGGCGAGTTCGGCGCGGGTGTGCAATGGTTTCGGCAATTTTGCCGAAACCTTTAGGTTGCCACGGCCTGTTTGTTTTCCAGATTCGACCTTGTTCGCTTTCGCCTTCCCCGCCACGATCTCGCGTCGCCGATCGGCCAGCATGATTCTGTCGATGTCCGCCAGGTTGCGCCGGCAATCGTGCCGTTCTTCGCGGCTTCCAGGACCGCCACGCCAGCGTCATATGTTCGCGCACCGACGCCGGCGGCCTTGGCGAGTTCGTCGCGGGTGTTGACGGGAACACTTAGGGCAATTTTGCCCGAAGTGTTTTTTTTTATTCCTGGTGCAGTCCCGCCATGTTCCTTCTGATTCGCCTTCGCCTTCCCTGCCACGATCTCACGCCGCCGATTCATCGATTCAATCTCCTAAAAAAAGTTCCGTTGGATTCCAATTACCACGTGGTTTTCGTTTCGGTTTCACTACTACAACCGGTTGCAGTTCGACGCCTCGCTCCTCGCGTGCGAAGCAGGTGACGGATGGCCAGGTCGATGGCGTCGGCGGCTCGGCACAAATCGGAAACTACGCTGTTCATTTTTTACCTCTTTCGGGAATCGGGTAATCCTTGACGTAGAACCACGTCTCAGCGTCGATCCACGTCCACATATGCGGCGGACCACGCATCGCACGGTCGGTGTAGGCTTGCTCATCAGCCACGACGATGGTGCAATCGGGCGTGTACCTAGGCGGGCGGCGGGGGGGTGTTGGTGCTGGAACTGGTGTTGGTGCTGGAACTGGTGTTGGTGCTGGAACTGGTGATACACCGAACCTCTCCGCCATTTGTGCGAACGCAGATTGCATGATGCTACCCTCGATTGGACCACATGTCCCAGTACCGCCTATATCTTTTACTCATACCTCTCTTTGCCTTTTCTCTCCGCAATAGAAGATAGAGAGGGTACTGGGACATGTGGGACATGTGGGACAGATTACGCTTGCCGAACGCCCACATATGCCCAAACACGCCCGCCTGACACCGGGTCCACTACCCGCCGACGCTCGATTTTTGTGTAGAGTCTCTTGAGTTCGGCGGTGAATTTGTTTTCGCCCAGTGGCGAGTAACCTCTGTCAATAGCCCAATCCCGATACGATTTGTACACGGTCATCGTCACCAGATGCCCTTGGGCATCCTCGACGACATGCTCCAGCAGATAGACCTTCGCCGGATTGCTTTCCAGTTTGTAGTCGGCAAGGGCTTCGTTGCATTTCTGCGATTCAGTGAACCGTTTAGTGGCCAACAGCCGATGCAATCCAACCAACGCCCAGTTGAGGATGCCTGCGCGTTCCCGTTCCCAGAATTCAGGCTTGTCGAGTCCGTGTATCTTCTCGGATTCCGAGACGGTGCGATTCCACGGCACAAGGATAATCCGACGCCAGACACCATTGGTCCGATCAGCGAAGCGTGGCCGCGTGTTCGTCGAAATGAGAAGTTTGGCCGTTGGGCGGGTCGTGAAACTGTCCTCAAACTTCTTCTCCAATGTCACGGGATCGCCGACGACAAATTGTTTGAAGATGCCTTCAGCTACTCGATCCATTTCTCCAACTTCCGATATGATGTTTGCCAGCTTGCCGACCGTTTGTGTCAAGGCGAACCGCTGGGCGAATAGCTCCAATGGGACGGTTGAGAAGTTCGCCACGCCCAACATCGCCTCTGCCCCAGCCGAGAGCATGCCTTTGCCGTTGCCGCCGGGGCCTTCATTTATCAGGCACTTTTGCAACCACGTTTCAGGCGTGAGCATGTACCCGAAATATTCCTGAATGATGGCGAGCCGCTCATTATCGTGATCCAGGTTGATGGCGAGTTTTTCTCGCCAGATTGGGCAATCTGCCGACGGATTAAAATCATAATCGAGAGCGTTGGCATTGAAAAAGCTCGGAGTATGCGGACGCAAATAATCACTCCGCCCAGCGAACAAGGCGTCTATATCGAGACGCCCATTTTGCATGGCGATGTACCGACCTTGCGTCTCACTCATCCCGTCCAGCCAACACGGCATAGATCGCTCGGCACTTACGATGACGTGAGAGCGCACCGCATCGCCTACATTGGTGATTAGCCCACGGCTGATTTTGTGCTTCGTTGGCGGGTTTCCTTCGCCGCCATCGACGAGCCACTTTTGCAAAGCAATCTCGTTTGCCGCATCGAACGCTGCGTTGACGTTTTTCCGATATTCTGCCTCGACTTCATCGTCGGCCACCCGGTCGTAGTGCGTCCCTGCGTACCGCCAGTACGATCCGAGATGCACCCGTAGCGTGTGGATGCCACTGGTCTTGTAATGTGCTGCCAGGAACGTGCGGGCCAGCATATCGGGATCGTCGATTGCCTCATTGATGACGGTCTTTTTTGTCGGCTGCGCCGCCGGTAATGCTGCGTCCATGAGGCGACGTAGATCGTCGGCGGTATGCGTGAGCAAATAGTCGTCCAGTCCGACCTTGACGCTATCGCCGGGCAATCTCACGACGACGACGACAGCGCCGCGCATCGTCAACGCATGGGCGAGTTCATACTCCGCATATTGGACGTTGGGATTGGTGACCGCATCGGAATCGTAGACAACGTAGACCTTGCGGCCTTGCCACACAATCCCATCCAGGTCGGGCAGTAGTTCACGGTCTCCAACAGGTTTTTCGTCGGCGTCCCTCTTTCGCTTTTTGGCGAACCCGTAGACACCAACCAGCCCGATAACTCGGCACTTCCAGCCCGCTGCCCTTACAGTTTGATCGGCGGCGAGACACTTCTTTTCGCCCTCGACGATAATCAAGTCAACCGATGTGTCCGTAGCTGCATCCGTCATGCTCACGGGCGGAAAATATACTCGACTCGGAATGCCGACCGGACTTTCGTACTTTATTTTCTTGCCGCCTTTTGCCCGTGGCGAATCAAACTTGAGCCGCCTGTACCCTGTAACCTTTTTTCCCTGAAGGTCAAAGAACGGTATCTCGAGCGCACCGCCGTGCTGCCCTCGATATGGCGACGCCCATCTCAGGATCATGCCGATACGGTCGTGGTCCACAGTCGTGCAGATACCCGACGCCCGTATCGTCGCATCACTCAGCCCGCTGGCGCGCAGCTCGGCGAGATGCCGAGACGCTAACGGCATTGGCGTTACCAGATCGGCGGGTGCGTCGATTGGATCGGTCGGGTAGTTGATTTGTTCAATCGATTCGTCTACGATACACATAGCTTTTCTCCTTCGCCAGGTCGTGCGTTATTTGGTCGTTCCGCACGCTTGGCTTTTCAATATTTCAGGTCAGTGTTTTCACTTCGTCGCCCGTCAGAAATACTCTGTCACGCCTTCCAGTTTTTTGCGTTTCGCCCGCCGGACTGGTGTCGCCGGTTGCGCGGCGCGCCCCTCAAGGAACGCCTGTAGGTCGTCGCTCATAATCCGCCACCGTGGACGTGTGCCGTCGCCAAGATTGACCGCACGCAGCTCGCCGGTGCGAATCCAGCCTAAGATTTTGTGAACATTGACGCCCAGCCGACGGGCGACGGCGGGGGGGGTCTGTGCGATGTTATTTGGCATGCTGCACCGCCTCACTTTCGTGGTCGCTCTGGGCAGGCGAGTGATCTAACTGGCGGGGTTGTTTCTGGGAAATGCGGAGCAGCTTACGCAGCGTTGTAGCGAGCCTCAACGTGTCGAGTAGTTCCCGGTGGATGGTATCCGGGTCCGGCAGTTTGCCTATTACTGATTGGTTTTCACTGACCATAAAAAAATCCTCTGTGGTAATGTCCACAAAGGATTAAACGCTTCATCGATGCGACAAATTTGTCGTTTCTTTTGTCGCTTTTGTCGCCTTACGCAGACTTCACCAAACGGATGGATTTCGAGCGTTGTGGGCGTTCAATTTCGTAGGCCGGGTAGTGTTCCAATAGATCGTTGTTTGTTCGTTGAACTGCCTTGTCAAACGATTTCGTATCTCTCGCCGACGACGCCTGTTTGCCCATCACTTTCATTGCGTTCGTGATTGTCGATTCCCAATTCGAGCACGTCAGGAGATACCGAACCAGTGTCGTTTCGGTCTTTGTCAATTTGCTCCATTCGTCGCCGGTTGAAGTCTTCGGCAATTCCCGTATCGCCTTCATCACTTCCCGTTGAATCTCTGGGCCTTTCAATGGCGTAGGATCGATGCCGAGACGCAACGCCAATGGTGTAAGTTCCTCTGGGCCTTTGGGCGTCCAGGCGTCCATGCCGACGCCTTCCAATTGACGGGCGAGAAGCTCGCCAAATTGGGCGTCCTGTTTCACGAACCGCTGATGTTCTGGCGATTTCAGGTAGGCGTCCATCTTGGCTTTTGTCGCTTGACGGATGGCGGCGTCGGCTTCGATAAACTCCGTCGTCATGTCATCGATAATGGCGGTCGATGCAACGCCGAACGCATTGATTTTGGCCTTCACTTCCTCGATTGCCCGTGCAAGGCGGTCGTTGTCGGTAGTCATACCGCACCGCCTTCCGTTGTCGGCGTGCCAAACAACCATTGCCGGACGTGCTCGGCAACGGCTTGTAGGCGGGCGTCGTCAATCCGCTCCCTGTAAAAACCAGCCATGTCATTTGGGGAATGGCCCATGATATGGTTCACGGCTACCTGGTCGCATGTTCCGCTCGCCACGGTGGCGAAAACATGTCGCAACGTGTAAAACGAATGACCTTTCTTTCGTGCAAGCCCCGCCTTCTTGAACAGCTTCGCGAATTCCTTGGCGATGCCGTTGTCGTTGTTGATTACCATTTCGCCGTCGTCATCAGCCTGAAACGTCGCCTTGCACCACCGTTTCCGCTGCTGCGTCACAAACAATAAACCGGCGTCGGCGGGATCGTCCGGCGCCGGACGCTTTGCCAATACTTCGCGGATCGCTTCGAGCGTTTCAGGCCACAAAAAGAATCGGCGATCGATGCCGGTTTTCGGCCTAGCATAATCCACCGCTCCGGTTTTCAGGTCGATGCAATCCACCGGCATATTCGCCAGGTCGGTGTTGCCTAATCCGGCATTGCACGCCAGCAAGATCATCGCTCGCATTGGGACGTTGGCAACGTCTAGCAACGTCAAAATATCGTCAAGTGCAAATAGCTTCGGGCCCTTTTTGGCGCGTTCGATTCGCAATGTCTTACGGGTCGGTCGGCTGAAACCGGGTCCGTAGCGTACCTGTGATTTCAGCAATTCAGTATCGAATGCATATTTGAACAAGCTGCGAACCCGCTGCACTTCGCATCCCAGTTCCAGGGAACCCAACCGCCTCGATAACACGATCCGGTATTTCGCAAAATCGTCTTGCCGAAAATCGTCAATCGCTCGGTTTTTGCCGAAATGCGAAATGAGATGCTCGCAGGTGCGATGCCATTTCCCGAACATGCGGGTAGATAGCTCGCCTGAATCCGTTCTTGAGCGTTTGAACGTCAGGAACGAGTTGACCAAATCACGCAGGGTAACGGAATCCTTTGGATCAGGCGGCGGGGTTCTGCCGGTCGCGAGATAATCTTTCTCGTGTAGAAATTTGTCCAGAGCCACTTGAGCAGACTTCCCCCCATCGTCTGGAACGATCTTTCCGAAAAAGATGACGCGGCCTTTGATCTTTTTGCACCATCTGCCGGTGACGTGAGCCGTCAACGGAAAACTGGCGTAAGGTTTCGCGGATTGAGGATGACGGGGACGGGATCGACGTGTAGAATTGTTCATGATGACGCTCCTTGAAAGCGTTGTCCATCCCCCGGACGTTTCCAGCGTCGCGGGGGAATTTTATTGCCCGGACAACCATCGCGGTTGTCAAAACGGTTGTCAATATTGTATTTGCAAAATGTGCAAAGTCAATTTGGCAAGGCATGGATGCAACAAAACGAAGTGTACAAATTAAAAGAGCATCCCTCCGGGGAGGGAAGGATGCGGTGAACGGTGGTTTGGGGAGTGGGGGATGACAGGAGTTTGGAGGGGGTCGATTCCGGTGGGGTTGAAGAACCCAAGGCCCACGGGGGTCGGGCCTTGGGTCGCGGAACCTGGCAACTCATCGCGACGAATATGGCCTTAGGGGAAAGCCGTCTGTTCCGGGGGTTCGTCGTATTTTCTTGCCGAATAACTTATGTGCAATAGGTGTGCCAAAAGCTGCCTGAGAACACGACCATGCTTTGCTGACGGACGTTAGCGATTGCCATTAAATGACTTGCGGGTTTTCAAATAGTTGAGACTGGCAAAAATCGCGGCATGGCGCCGTGGAAAGTTTTGCCGATGGGTTGGATTTTACAATGAAAACTGTAATTTTTTCCAAAGACCGAAGCGGATTTTGTAAAGTTTAGCAACCTGTTTACGTCTGGAGCTCGCTTGGCGCCACGCGAACGCCAAACGTAAACGAGTTTTATTGCCAGGTGCCACCATGCCGATCATCGACCGACTGACGCGCGACCTCTTTGGTGAAATTTGCCGAATTACCCTCATCGACCCGCATTCGCATATCAACCCACATGCGGCGGCCTCCAAGTCGCTCGACGACATACTTGGCTACCACTATTACACCGAGCTTGCCCACTCCGCCGGCATGAATCAATTGGCACTGAGCAAGGACGTGCCAGCGCGGGAACGTGATCGTGCGATCTTGGAGCATTTGCCTCGCATCGACAATACGGTTCAGTGCAGCTGGTTTGTCGAAATCGCGCAAGCGTTTCTCGGCTTCCAGGGCGACCGCGTCGGACCGGAACACTGTGATGCGCTGTGCGACGCCGCCGATCGGCTGATGGCTCAGCCCGATTGGGAACAGCAGGTGTTGAAAAAAACGGACGTCGAAAAGATATTCCTGACGAACGACTTCGACGATCCGCTCGAAGGATTTGACACGCAGCTCTACGTGCCATGTTTGCGCACCGACGATCTAGTCTTTAACCTGGCGAAACCGGAAGTGCGCGAGCGACTCTACAAGGCCACTGGCATCCACGCCAGCAATACCGAGCAACTGCGCGAAGCGATTGCGAAGCTCTTCGAGCGTTTCGTTTGTCGTAATGCGAAAGCGTGCGCGATTTCGCTGCCGCCCGATTTCGCGCCGATGCCCGTCGCGCCGCTCGATTTGACGAATGCAATGAGCGAATTGAACGGCGGCAGCACCGACGCCAACGTTCGCCGCACCTGCGCCAACGGCGTATTCTGGATGCTCGCCGAGCTGTGCCGTGAGTTCAAGCTGCCGTTCGATTTGATGATCGGCGTCAATCGGCGCGTTTATCAATCGGGTGTTTTCCAGGGCCAAGATTTGTTCGACCAGCGTACATCGTTGATTCAGTATGCTGAGTTATTCAACGCGTTTCCCGAGGTCACGTTCCCGATCTCGGTATTGACAAGCGTGCAGAACCAGGAGCTTGTCAGCTATTCTTGGATATTTCCAAACGTCGTCACGAACGGGCACTGGTGGTACTCGAACATCCCCTCGTACATTGAGCCCGACACTCGGGCACGTTTGCAGGCCGTGCCCAAGACAAAGCAGATCGGTTATTATTCCGACGCATACAAGCTGGAATTCATCCTGCCGAAATACAACATGTACCGGCGAATATTGGCCAAGATACTCGCGGACGATTTTGTGCGTCCGGGCATTTACAGCGAGACGCAGGCGCTCACGCTTGCGCGACAACTGTTGCGCGAGAATGCGCAGCGTATCTTTGGGGCATGAATCGTATGGGTTGTTAACGTTTAGCGCTCGCGTAAAAAAAGTGAGCAAGCCCGCAGGCGACGAAGGAGCCTGCGTGGGTTAGACCCCGCAGGCTCCTTCGTCGCCTGCGGGCTTGTTTTTGTTTTATTCCTGGAATTCACTCATGCCCCAACCCATTCGCATCGCCGTTCTGCTGAGCAAATCCGGTACGAGTTTACAGAATCTCATCGACCGCATCGCGAATGGCCGGCTTAACGCGCAGATCGTCGCCGTCATCTCGAACAACACCGAGGCGTATGGTCTGAAACGAGCCCGCCTCGCGAATATCCCAGCCCTTGCCGTCCTACGCAAGGAATGGCCGTCGGTGTCGGAGTTCAGCACGCGTATCTTCGATCATTGCCGATCGGCGAAGGCGGAGCTGGTCTGCTTGGCGGGATTTTTGCAACTCATCGAGGTGCCAAGCGATTTTCAGGGCCGCACCATGAATATCCACCCTGCCCTGATTCCTTCGTTCTGTGGCAAGGGATTCTATGGCCATCACGTGCACGAGACGGCGATTGCGATGGGTGTGAAGGTCAGCGGCTGCACGGTGCATTTCGTAGACAACGAGTACGATCACGGCCCGATCATAATGCAACGCACAGTCGAGGTGCGCGACGACGATACGGCGGATACCCTGGCAAGCCGCGTCTTCGAGGCGGAATGCGAGGCCTATCCGGAGGCGATTCGATTGTTTGCGCAAGGAAAGTTGAAGATTGTCGGCCGGCGGGTGCGCGTTTCGATTTAGGTTTTCACTCGGATAATACCACTCGAACGCGAAACGGCAACCGGACGGCCGTCACCGCTTCGCCGCCTGTGCGACCAAATCACCCAGAATATGCTCGTCGATGACGCCGCCCACGCGAATGGAACGGATGACACCATCAGCATCGATGATGGCGACCGTGGGCAGGCCACGGACCTTCCACTGCGATCTAAGATGTTCGAATTGGCCGGTTGTTTGCATGGCACGCCAGGCAATGCCGTACCGCGCCATGGCTTTGCGTGCGCAGTCGAGATCGTCGTCGTAATTGACGCCGATCATGGCGAACGGTTTGCCGCGATACTTTTCGGCGATGAGTCGCTCGTGAGGCACGAGCTTCAGACACGGCCCGCACCAACTCGCCCAAAAGGAGACCATTACGACCTTGCCGCGATAGTCACTGAGTTTGAACTTGGCGCCATCGAAATCAACACCCGTCAGATCCGGCGCCAACGTATTGACGACAGGCCCAACCGCGGCAGCCGGCTCAAGGACGCTTCGCTTAAACAAATTGAAGCGTGCGCAGCCGTTGCCCGTGATCAAGCATGCCAACAATATCATCGCCAGACCAATGGCGGGCCGCATCGGCGAGCCTCCGTACTTGGAATGTTCGGCCGGCGTATAGCGTGATTGGGGCGGCTTGTCTACGCGGATCTGTCCGATGTCAAGATGGGAACACGATATGGTTTGCGATGTTCCGAATGTAACTCTCGATTGCCCGTATCAGAAAAGTCCTGCAGCATGGGAGACGCCGCCGACAAAAGTACGAGCCGGAAGCGTAAGCGACGGATTTCTCCAGTCCGTCACTTACGCTTCCGGCTCGTAAAGCGACTTTTGTCGGTGGCGTCATGGGAAGATTTGGTACAAGAGCCGAAATGCAGCTCAGGGTTCAAGAGGCAGCCAGTCGGTCACGTCGAAACGCGCGTGCGGCGAGGTGATCGGCGACGCAGCGGCTCCTTCGTACGCCGCGCGGCAGGTTTTCAGAACCTGCTCGAGCTCATCCCATCCGAGATCGCCCTGTTCATTCAGGAACATCAAGTCGGATTGCCCTGGAACGCGAACGAGTTTCAAATCGGGAAACAGCTCGGTGATCGCGTCGCTCAAGGCCTTGCCGGCAGTGCTGGCTGGGATTAGCAGGAACTGGTGGTGCTTCTTGCCGTGCTTGTGGCGCCAGGGCGATTCGCTGCGGACGAGGTAGGCCTGCGTTTGTTCGCAGAGGGTTCCTGCAGTGGTGTCGGACAGCGCGGATTCGCCGGCCTCGACTTCGGTTTTGATGATCTGGGCAACATCCATGATAGGCAAATGTTGGCTGAGGAACTGCGTCGCGCATTCGAGGATGGGCAGTGCCATCTGGCGTGTGAGATCGCCGTTCATGCAGGCGCCATGAAGGCCGCCCTGAGGTTCGAGAACTTTTTCTTGAAGTTCACGGTCAAGATGCTGCCAATGGGCCGACGTCAATTCGTGGAGAAAATGGATCGCCGCGGTTTCGAGATCGTCGCTGCCGCCGGGGAGGACGACTCGCGCCGTCGCCGATTCGCGAATCGACTCCCAATACGACTCACCGATAGGCAGGGGTGATCGCCCCAGCGTGCGATCGCCGGCGCCCGACCGAGTGCCAACGAGATCTTCATCGCTGGCGGCGCGATCCAGGTTCTCCTGAAGATGACGCAATCGCTGCCTGCAGAAGCCCAGATCACGCTCCCGATCGGCAAGGCGGCCGGCAATCTGGCTGAAACACTGTTTGGTTGCGCCGTTCAATTCCTCGGCAAGCCGAAGGTGCGCGAATTGTCTGAGCTTGTCCAGAAAGTTGCGTATGAGGCGAGTCTTGGAACGCCCACCGAACAAACGGAACCCGGCGGTCCCGGTTGTGCATTCGAGCATCGCCTGTTCGACCTGTGTCCAGGCCAGGGCGGTCTTTTGCGCCTGCTGGTTAACGATCGGCGTCTGAGCTTCGCTGGCGTTGGCGAAATGAGCGTGCAACGTCCCCATCGCGACTTCGGCTCCGGCGACGCGCGGACCGACCAACGCCATCAATCCGTATACGTCTTTGGTAATCTGGGCATCCCATTTCTCGGCGTTTTTCTGCACCGAAGTCGCCAGTCCACGAGCGAGCTTGGTCTTGCGCCATTCGCCGAATTCCTGGTCGTCCGATCCGATGCCCATCCAATCGCGGATTCGACGGATGACCTGTTTGCACCAGTTCGCGGGATCGTCCTGTGCGGAAGAATGGGTGAGCTGATCCTCCATTTTCGCCAACATACTGCACAGTGCTTCGCTGGGCGCGACGCTCACTTCGCCCGGCGCACTGGCCTGGGCTCCGCCATCGATCGCCTGGCCAAGCGCAGCCGGACTCAGCTGCGGATGCGTCATGTAACAACGGGTCACCTCGTGGATGCCGTCTTGAATTTCCTGCGACGCTACCAAGTCCCCAGTGGCGACCCATTGCTCGATCAAGCGTTTGCATGCATGTCGAGCGGCAACGTTCAGCATCAGGCCACGCGGGAACCAGACCGCATACGTACCGAAACTGCGCAACGGCACCGCCAACTGGCCCATCGCCGGACCCGAATCGCCCGTATCATCTTCCTTGCGATGATGCTCCAGCCGCAGCCCCAACGGCGTCGTCAACTCGTGGAAGAGATAACTCCCCAAATGGCTGATCGTTTGCTCAAACGAATCTGGCGTGCGATGCTCAAGAGGCAATAAATAGACAGAGTGATACGGCGTTCCCCGGTCCACAATTCGCTGACCTTCTTGGCCGTATTCGGCGGAAAACGTAATCGACAGGTCGCTGAAATGGTTCAATTCCGTTAACGTGGCGTACACATTCGCCAATTCCGCTATCGGCGTCGCTGGATCTTGGGCCGCACCACACATGAGCATCGCAGTTACTTTGGCATCGGGATGGCGTTGCGTGGCGAGCAACCGGCGCACAACATAACCGAGGTCCGCCAGCATGCCGCTGCAACCCCCACCAGCAGCCGAAAGAATGTAAACACGCGGCGTATTGTTCACCAAGGCGAGGCCGGTGTTTTCGACCGATTTGTAGATCGTGTCGGGATGCGCGATTTCCTGAAGCTCACGCCGAATGCGTGCCATGAGTCGTTGCGAGTTGTCCGTGAATGCCAACCGGCCCAGGGCACGCGAACCCTGTGCCTGCAAGGATCGCGGCATGGCGTAGAGCTTTTCACGCGGCAGCCATTCCGCAAGTTGGTCCAGGCTGCGCCGACGGTAGTTCACCACCGGTTGCAACGGCATCGGGTGATATTCAGCCCGCGACAAGGCGACCTGAGGCGCCCCGGTGCAGGCTATGGCCCCGGCCTCCGGATCAACGTCAAGATAGAGGAACCGCAAAATCGGCACCTTCGTCAGGTCGCCGAACCGGTCAATGAAGCGACAGCGCAGCTCCGCCAACGCCTTCCGGCCAAATGTGCCGACGCCGATGATCAACGTTGGACGAAGCGAGCCGCTTTCACGCTGGGCGATGGTGACGCCGAGATCGGAGACCTCTATTTCCGGTTTGTCGTCGTCATCATCGGGCGACTGGGCAACGGCGATTCCGAGAACGCTTCTCGCAAGTGCTGCCTCAGCTGCCGATTGCTCGAAACCGGGCAGGAAAATGTCTTCCATGGTTTCCGAGAGCGATTTCGATTTTTGTCCCGCCACCGTCGCACCGAGCTTTTGCGGACGGATATCCAAGAGGCGCAACGACGAACGCGCCTTGTGCAGAGCCGCCACGAAGCCCATGCAAGTCGGAAAGCGTTTGCCCGGCTCTTTCGCCAATGCCTTACCAACCACGGAACGCTCGACTTCGGGCAGCGAACGCAGGTCCGGGTCGGCCTGCATGTGCATCTGCGCCATTTGCCGAATATTTTTCGCAACGTACGGGCGCTGGCCAGTCAGCAGTTCCTGATAAACGATCGCGAGACTGTATTGATCGCTCTGTGGCGAAATCTTCCCCGAATAGGTTTCGGGCGGCGCGTAAAGCGGAGTAACACCGCCCAGTGCGCCGGAATTCGACGTCTTATCGAAGCTCTTTACCAGCCCAAAGTCGGCAACCTTCACGCGATCGGCGATCAGAAAGAGATTGCGCGGTTTGACATCGAGATGCTGAAGTTGATGCT
The DNA here is from genome assembly GCA_009697105.1 of Gemmataceae bacterium. Classification (GTDB taxonomy): domain Bacteria; phylum Planctomycetota; class Planctomycetia; order Gemmatales; family Gemmataceae; genus SIAQ01. Next base: position 13,114 of record SIAQ01000017.1, read on the forward strand.
TCTCGTACATGTAATCGAGCGCCTCGGCGGCGTCGCGCATGTAGCGCATCAGGTCGTTGCCTGGGATGCCGATGAGTCCCGCAGTTTGGCATTCTTGAAAGCGATCATGGAGCGTGCGGTCGGCGAGTTCCATGACGATCATCAGTTCGCCGTTGATGAATTCCATGCGTTCGACGGAACAGACGAAGGGATGACGGACTTCTTTGATGCGTTGGAGTGCATTCCACTCCTGCTCGGCGCGGACGCTGTCCATGTCAACCGAATTGATGTTGCCGTAGACGAACTTAATCGCCTTGTACAGGCCTCCAGGCGCTTCGCACTTCCAGACTTCGCCGAAGCCGCCGCTGCCCAAAGGTTCTATGAGGCGGTAACCCGGTACGGGTTCCGTATTCGCCTCACGCATCCAGCTCATGTCGCACCCAAATTAAAGAGTTGGCCGACACAAGTCGCGCCGGCGTACATGGCGCGATACCTGAACGTTCATACGTAACGATGGCGGCCTGTCGCAAGCCTACGTCGCAAGTTGGCGTTTGTCCAATCCGACCGGACCGGAACGAGAAATATGACGTGATGGGAACAAAAGGGCAGGCAAGATATCCCGATTCGAGTCTCCCGCTTGCGGCTTAACGCTCGGATAATCCCGCCTGGGCGCTACGCCGCAAGCGGAAGACTCGAATCGGGAAGTAATTCTTCAAACATCTTACTCGCCGCGATCGTCGAATTTCTTTCGCATCTCTTCACCTTCCTTGGTGAGATCATAACCAACCACCTCGCGGACGCTCATGACCAACTGCCGACGATACTCCTTGGCGTGGCGTTCCTGCAAACGGTCTAGCAGCAAGTCGCGCTGCTGGCTTTGCAAGAACGAACCGCGAAAGGCGTCTGCGAGGCTTCGACGGAAGGATTCTTTTTGAAAATGCGGCTTCGGATCGCCGGTCACCGCAGCGACGTAGTACACATCCTGCGCGATGTTTGGGATGACTTGTACGAAGGTACGGGCGTCCTTGTCCTTCTTGGCAGCTTCATCGAACAGGTCTTTATTTAGCGCGTCAATGTCTTTGTTGCCAGTAACGAACGGCTTCTGCAGGTCAGGGAGCTGAGCGAGGTTGGCGATCAGGTCCTCGCGGATGCTGGCCAGCTGCTCCTTGGGCCATTTGGCCGACGTGTAATCGACTTCACCCGTCGCCAACATTTCTGGGTTCATGACACTGATGTCGGTCAGTTCGATCACCGCCGACTTGCGCTCCGCTTCGTCGGTGCGCTTTTTCCTCTCGTTCTCCGAGAGCTTGTCATTCGGGTTTGGCAGAAAGAGCGCTTTGATCTCGGCAGACAATTCCGGGAGCAACTCCTTCACCTGAGTAATCTTATCGCGTGAGGCCAGTTTTCTGGCAATATCTCGAATCTTCGGTATCGCCGCGTTCGCCTTCGCCTTGTCCATGCGATAACCAAGGTCGACCCGGTCCTTGATAGTCTGGAGGTCGATTAACATTTGCGTTGCGCTTGCGATTTTATCGCGAAGTTCCTCAGCCTTGAAGCTATCCTTTTGGTTCTGAAGGTCGGCTTCCCAACGTTTTTTATCCTTGGTGGATTTCGCAATCTCGTTGTCAATTTCGGAATATTTGGAAAGCCCAATCGACGACAACTCCGCCGTTCGCCAATAGAGAACCTGATCGGGGGATTGGGCAAAGAGATCAAGCTCCGGAATCGGCTGGTTGGGATCGTGCCGATTCACATAATCCTCGAACATCCTCTTGGCTTCCATGTTCACCGTTCGCGACGTACGCGCATCCATTCGCAAGCCGATGCGTTTGTTGCTCGCGGAAACCTTGGGCGGCCAGGCGACGACGACATCCTTGGTCGTGGCGGAATACTTGGCGGTGTCGAAAAACATGCGATGAAATTCGCTGGCGTTAATCCGCTGTCCAGACGCCGCGTCGAGGCTCTCGAATTGATTGACGACCTCAGCATATCGGCCAAAGGTTTCCTTCAAGAAATCCAGATCTTTCGCATCCTTAATGGTGTGCCGATTGTAGTATTTGTATTTCGCATCCCCAGTAGGTCCGTGCGTCAGATTCATGGCTGGCACGAGGCGATTCAGTTCGCGACGGATCTTCTCAATGTCGCCTCGCGCGCCATCCAACACCTTGCGAACCTGAATCATGTTCGACTGCGCCCAGGATTCGGCGAGTTTCTTTGCTTCGTTATCTTTGACTTCGCGGGCGACTTCGGGAATCGGCATCAGGGGAAATCCGAAGGGCGAATCGTCGATGGCGTTACTTTGGCTAGCTTCGGTCAGGGCTTGGGCCAACAGCATGTACGGGGATTGAGCTACACTCAATGCCGCGAATTTCGCGTAGATCGGCGCACGCCGTTCGGCGTCAATGTCCGCCGCCGCATAGATCGCTGCCTCATTCTTATGCCGTCCCCAGTCGAAAAATCCAGCCAGGGCGCCGATCGTGTCCATGCCAGCAAACGTCAACGCGCCGCAGGACAGCACCAGGTTCGCCCCGGCCTCTGGATTCTGCGAAGCGTAATGGAAAACAACGGGTAGATTCGGAAGCACCGAACCATAAAGCGGCGAGCCGACGTATTTGACGACCGCCGACGTGTGATCCGCCGCCAATTTGCGAACAGTCATTTTCTCGTTCGCTGCCAATTGAATCGCCGTCAACAAGGGCGATTGAAACGGATTGACATGCGCCGGACTGAGAACGCTCAAATAGGTAACGGTCTTCGCCGCCCCCGCATACCCTGGCGACTTCGGGTCAGCGTAGACATACTCAAAGCGAATCTGTTGCGGCGGAACCAGTCCCCAATCCGGCGAATTCGGATCGACCGGCTTCGATTTGTTGCTCGCAAAAAACGAGTTCTTCTCGATCTCGTTCGGCTCATTCGTTTTGCTCAGGAACGCTTCCACGGGGACGGGGAGCATTGAAACATTAAACTCGGCGCGTTCCCTCTTGTATGCGTCATAAATCTGAGCCAGGGTCATCGGCGCGCGAATCTCGTCAGGAAGGTCAGGGAAATAAAACTTGGGCAAGTATTCCTTGCGATCCCCGCGTCCGAAGTACGAGAACGTCTGTCCCTCCGCCACGGCGAACTGAGCTACGCGAACGCGGAACTCCTGCCCAACGGCACGGAAGAATGCGGCATTGGTGATTTCTCGCGTACCGGCATCGTTCATTGCCAGGCGTTGGGCATCGGCGATTTCCTGATCGTTGATCGCGCGATAGAATTCCACCCGGTAGAGGTCCATCACATGGTCATCCTCAAGATGGATGCCAAGGCGATCGGCGACGGCCTGCCAAATCTTGAATTCGATCAGATCGTCGAATTTATCACCGATTTCAAAGTAGCGTAATTTGGCTTTTCTGGCGGCAAGGGATTCCCGATACGCAGTCAAACGGGGCAGTTCTTTCTTGCGCGCTTCCGCGTTCTTGGCGTTGTCGTCTTTCTGAAGCTTGAAAATCTCAGCCGACAGGCGACGAATGGCATGATCGGCGCTTACCTTCATAAACGTATTCGTCATTCGGCGAAGCTGCTTGAGGTCGGTGAGTTCTTGCTCACTGATCGACCGTCCACCAACGGTCGCGATGGACGTACCGGGGCGACTAATAATCATTTTGAGCAATCGATCGGAATCGACGCCGCCGGTACAGAAGACGAAGGTGAAGATGCAAATCAGCAGGATCGCCGCCATCCAAAAGCGTTGATTCTTTTGAAAGCTGCCGAGAAAATTGAACGCCATACGCTCCCTCGAATTAGGCTGCCGCGCCCGTTGATCTTAGCCGAAAGCCTTGGCGACGGAACCATCGTCCGTGGCTGACGCTTCCGGCCTGTAAGGTTAGCGAAACACTATCAATAGACAATTGGTGGCGCAACGCAAAATTGTTTCATTTTTGCAAAAATATCGGTCAAACCGCTTGACTTACTATACACAATGGTACGTGGAAGCCGATCGGAAACAAGGGGCCAACCGAACCCCGCCGGTGGACAGTCGCCCAGCGAAGACGTAAACCGGATGCAACGCAGTGGAAGGTTTAGCCGCTCGCCTTTGGCGAGCGCGGGCGTCGTGTTTGTGGCATGACGCCGAGCCCGCCATGTCCGCGCTCGCCAAAGGCGAGCGGCTAAACAAGATATTTTGAGGAGCGATCCCGTGGCCAAAGCGAAAAAGAAGCACCTTGTCATCGTCGAATCGCCTGCCAAGGCGAAGACGATCAACAAATATCTCGGCCCGGACTACGAAGTTGTCGCCAGCCTGGGGCACGTCCGAGATCTGCCTAAATCGCGTCTCGGCATCGACATCGAAGGCGGCTGGATTCCCACCTACCGCGACCTCAAAGACCGCAAGGACGTCCTGACGGCTTTGAAAAAGAGCGCTGCCAGCTCCGACCTCGTCTATCTCGCGCCTGACCCAGACCGCGAGGGCGAGGCCATCGCCTGGCACTTGAAGGAAGCGCTGAGCCTCAAGGACGAACGTATCTTTCGCGTGACGTTCAACGAAATCACGAAAACCGCAGTCCAAAAAGCGTTCGCCAGCGCCCGCCAGATTGACATGGACCTCGTCTCGGCTCAAGAAGGCCGGCGGTTCCTCGATCGCATCGTCGGCTACAAGATCAGCCCTCTACTGAGTCAATCCCTCGCCGAACCGCTGACCGCAGGCCGTGTGCAGTCCGTGGCGGTGCGGTTGATTGTCGAGCGCGAACGCGAAATCACCGCTTTCAAGTCCGAGGAATATTGGAAGATCGGCGCCATGCTTCGCACAGCGGCAGCCGGCAGCAAGAATGTAACTCTCGACAAACCGAAAAAGAAACCGGCAGCAGCGAAGAAAAAGGTTGAAGAGGACGATTTCGACGACGACGACGAAAATCAGGAAAAAACCAAACAAGACGAACAGCTGCCGGAGGGTGCGTTCTTCTCCGAGTTGTCGGACTGGGACGGCAAGAAATTCAAAGCCGGCAGCAAGGACGAAGTCGATCCGATCGTCAAAGCGTTGGAAAGCGCTGCCTATACCGTCACGAAGGTCGAGCAGAAGGACCGCACGGAGAAGGCCCCCGCGCCGTTCACGACCAGCACGCTGCAACAGCAGGCATCGCTACGATTGCGCTTCACCGCCAGCCGAACGATGACGATCGCCCAAAAGCTCTACCAAGGAGTCGCCCTCGGCAGCGAAGGCTCGGTCGCCCTCATCACTTACATGCGTACCGATAGCACACGCATCTCCGATGAAGCGCTCAAAGCGTGCCGTGACCACATCAAGAACGAATTTGGCGAAAAATACCTGCCCGAGAAGCCTAACTTCTTCGCCAGTTCCAAGGACGCTCAAGGCGCCCACGAAGCGATTCGGCCCACCGACGTTTCCTACACGCCAGAGCGCGTCGCGCCACACCTGCCTGCCGAACAGCTAAAGCTCTACACGCTGATCTATACGCGATTCGTCGCCTGCCAAATGAACCCGGCAATTTTTGCCGTCACCAATATTGAAGTGACGGCTGCGAAAGGTACGCTGAAATCGCAAGGCAAGATCCTGAAGTTCGATGGCTACCGCAAAATCTACGTGCAGTCGAGCAAACAGGAAGACGTGCTCCTGCCCTCGATGAAAGAGTTGGACCCGCTCAATCTGTTCAAGCTCAAGCCGACGCAGCACTTCACCGAACCGCCGGCCCGCTACAACGAAGCGTCGCTGGTCAAGACGCTGGAGAAAGAAGGCATCGGCCGACCGAGCACCTATGCGTCGATCATCAGCAAGATCCAGGATCGCGGCTATGTCGACCTGCGTGAACGCCGTTTCTTCGCCACCGAAACGGGCATGAAGGTAACCGATATACTCGTGCAGCACTTCCCCAAGGTGATGGATCTGAACTTCACCCGCAGCATGGAGGAAGAACTCGATCAGATCGAGACGAAGAAATTTGAACGCAACCACGTCCTAAACGATTTCTGGATGCCGTTCTCCGAGGAACTCAAAAAGGCCGAATCGGAGATGCTCAAGAACGCCGAGAAATGCCCGCTTTGTGGCAAGGCGCTGGAGGAGCGTTTCAGCAAGTTCGGCAAATTCTTCGGCTGTTCAGGTTACAAAGACGAACCGAAGTGTACGTATATCAAGAAGAAAACGGTCGAAGGCCAGGCCCCTGGTGAGACACCGGTGCCGACCGGCATCAACTGTCCGAACTGCAACAAGGAGATGATTAAACGCATGGGCAAAACGGGGCCGTTCCTCGGCTGTTCCGGCTATCCCGAATGCAAAACGACGATGAACTTCGACGCCGAGGGCAAGGCCGTCGTCACCAACAAAGCGACGGAATACTCCTGCGAGAAATGCCAAAGCCCGATGGTGCAGCGCCAAGGCCCGCGCGGCCCATTCCTCGGCTGTAGCGCCTACCCGAAGTGCAAGTCGCTCGTCGAAATCGATACTGAAGGCAAGCCGATCAAGCAGATCGAGACAGGCGTCAACTGCGAGAAATGCAGCAGCCCGATGCACGTCAAGCGCGGCCCTCGCGGTCCGTTCCTCGGTTGCAGCGGTTACCCCAATTGCCGAAGCACGAAGCCGATGAACGATGAGTTGAAAGAGAAACTGAAGGATGTCTTGGCGAACGCACCGCAGAAAAAGAAGGCCGAAACCATCGACGCACCCGCGGACATCAAATGCCCCGATTGCGAAGGCCCGATGAAACTCCGCCCAGGCCGATGGGGCAAGTATTTCTTCGGCTGTAACAATTATCCCAAGTGCAAAGGCACACGCCAGGCTCCGCCGGAACTGATCGAACTGCTGCAAAACAAGGCGGTAGCGCAGGCGTAATGGTTCCTGTATTCCGCTTGCGGCTTAGCGCTCAGGTGACGCATGGCGCAATCTGAGCGCTAAGCCGCAAGCGGAATACAACCAAGCTGCTATCGAAACGGAGTTCCCCGATGCCGCTGCTCACACGCCGCAATTTCCTGCTGACCGCCGCTGGCTCAATCGCCGCCATCGGCGGGGCCTATTCCTACGGTCGATGGATCGAGCCCACCTGGCTTGATGTCGTGCATCTGGATATGCCGCTGCGTCGCCTGCCGGATGGGTTCGCGGGCTTCCGCATCGTGCAAATCAGCGACCTACATTTCGGCGCGAAGCTGTCGCCGGATTATCTCGAATCAGTCATCGACGAGATCATTGGCCTCAACGCCGATACCATCGTCATTACTGGCGATATCGTGTCGAGCCTGGCCGACGGCGAAGCAGATTGGATCACGCAATCGCTGTCACGCTTACGATCTCCGCATGGCGTTCACGCCGTCCTCGGCAATCACGACTGGTGGGAAAACGCCCTGCTCGTCACGCGCAGCCTGACACGAGCAAACGTCAACGTGTTGAGCAACGCGAACATTCCGTTGCAGCGCGACGGCGGCACGCTCTACCTCGCCGGCGTCGATGATGTATGGTGTGGCAAACACGATTTGACCGCCGCCCTGCGCGGCATCCCGAGAAACGCGGGCGTCGTGACGCTGGTGCACGAACCCGATTACGCCGACACCGTGGCACATGACGAGCGCGTCATCCTCCAACTCTCGGGCCATTCGCACGGCGGCCAGGTGCGCGTGCCCTTCACATGCGGCATCTACTTCCCGCCCTGGGGCCGCAAGTACCCGATGGGCCTCAACACGATCGACGGCCTGACGCTCTACACCAACCGCGGCATCGGCGTCGTCAACCGCCCCGTGCGTTTCGCATGCAGGCCGGAAGTGACGGTCTTTACGCTGCGGCCGATGGGGTAGGTGTATTCCGCTTGCGGCTTAGCGCTCTCGCGGAATTGTCTGACCGCTCCTGCACTTACTTTCCGTTTGCCGCTGGAATTCGCACCTGCGGATTCCATTGGATTGTTTCAATTACCGCTTCTGTAATATCAACGCTTCCATGAATGTAGAACGGATGCATCGAACCAAGATCCAATGCCCCCAGGCCATGCACCAGGCGACTACTCAATTCATGCTTCGTTTTTCGAAAACCGAGCACCAACTGGAATCCGTACGCCTTGGCCACGGCATCTATTCCCATTTCGATGTTCTTTCCGATCAATACATTGCTTTCCTCATTCTTCGCTGTAACCATCTTCACAATTTCACGCTCCATTTGATCCAGATTGGTTTGGTGTTTCTGAATCAGATGCAGGCACCCGCTATGAACCCATGAGGGCAGATTGTTATATCTCGTGGCATTCTTAAGCCACGCAAGCTCATCGTGGATCTTGGCTGCTTTGTCTTTGAACGGCTGTAACGAAGCGCCAAGTTCCTTCCTCAATTGGATTCCTAGCGAGCATTTTTCAACCACTCGCGGAGTGTCGATTATCGCAACCTTGGTCCCTGGGCCAGTCGTTGCCGCTTCCTTATTGGCCGCGCGCGGACTCGGAAGATAGCTGGGATCGAATCGCCAAAAGCCCATGGCCAAAATCGCCGCCAGCATGCATAACGTCGTCTTCATCGGGCACGTTCCTGAATCGAACATCAAAACCACGCCATTCCAGCCGGCGCGGACGATAACGTCACACGAACGACCCGTCAAGCCCACTGCCTGCCTCTTGGCGGCTCTGCGCCTTTGCGTGAGATTCTCCTAATATGACGATACCGTTTCATGGCTGAAAGCTGACGGCTGATAGCTGATAGTTTTTCCCCGAGGACCCACCCATGACCAAGCACCCCCCGCGCTTCCTCGACATCGTCAACGACGCTCGCAAGCGCGTCAAGGAAGTCACCATCGACGATGTCAAAGCAATGATGAACAACAGCGAAAAGTTCCTGCTGATAGACGTGCGCGAGGAAAGCGAGTATGCCAAGGACCACCTGCCCGGCGCGATCCACCTCGGCAAGGGCGTCATCGAGCGTGACATCGAAGCGCGTGTGCCCGATACCGCCACCAAGCTCGTGCTCTACTGCGGCGGCGGGTTTCGCTCGGCCCTCGCAGCGGACAATCTGCAGAAAATGGGCTACACCAACGTCATCTCCATGGACGGCGGCGTACGCGATTGGCGCGCGAAGAACTACCCGATGACGACGGAATGACTATTCAATCCGAAACCGCCGCTTGCGGCTTAGCGCTCGCAAGATCCGACGCGAGCGCTAAGCCGCAAGCGGCAAATGCGATAAAGGAACCTCACCATGTTCACCCTCAGCGCCTTTGCCGACGAGATTTCGCCCGATCCGCAGCAGCAGATCGATGTGCTCAAATCGTGCGGCGTTCGCCACATCGAATTCCGCTCGATTCTCGGCATCAACGTGCTCGCGTTGTCCGACGCGCAGATCGCCAACTTCAAGTCATTGCTCGACATGAACGGCTTCAAACTCAGCGCCATCGGGTCGCCGATCGGGAAGATCAAAATCGACGATCCGTTCGAGCCACACCTCGAAAAATTCAAGCGAGCGATCCATCTGTGCAGCGTGTTCGGCACGAAGAACATTCGCGTATTCAGCTACTACCCGCCCGACAACTTCGACGGTAATTGGTCGCCCTATCGAAACGAAGTCATGGCACGCATGACACAGAAATGTGAACTCGCGAAAAAAGCCGGCGTGCGCCTCGTTCACGAAAACGAGCACCGCATCTTCGGCGATTCACCCGAACGCGTCACCGACCTGATGAGCACGCTGCGGAAATCATTCGGGGCGGATGTCATCGGTGCAGTTCACGATCCCGCCAACTTCGTCTTCTGCGACTATGATCCCTGGCAAGGCTGGCAAGCATCGAAGCCGTGGCTTGTTCACTTTCACATCAAAGACTGGAAGACCGGCGCACCGCACGGCTCGATCCCCGGTGAAGGCCAAGGCCGCATGGCGGATGTCATTGCCGATGCCGTGACGATGGGCTACACCGGCTTCGCAACGATGGAACCGCACCTCCTTGGCGGCGGCCCCACCGGCGGCGTGACAGGGCCGGACCTATTCCCCAAAGCCGTGGCCGCCTTCAAGGCGATTGTGGAGAAGGCGGGCGGGCAGTATCAGTAAGGTTTAGTCGCTCGCCTCTGGCGAGCGCGGACGCGACTCGCTGTCGGAATCAACGTCACGACCGCGCTCGCCAGAGCGCGAGCGGCTGAACGGGAATCGGACCATGCAACAAGTCCACCTCCGCATCAATGACGCCGCCAATGGTAAGCCCACGCCGGTGCGCTTGCGCATCACCGATGCGGACGGACGCTACTACGCACCGCATGGCCGACTGACCGAGTTCGCGACCGGGCCAAACCAGGACGTCGGCGGCAACGTGCTCATCGGTCTGAAACCCTGGGCTTATATTGACGGCGCCTGCGAGATTCTCCTGCCGCCTGGCGAACTGCATATCGAAATCGCCAAAGGGCCTGAGCACAAGCCGATTAACGAGACGGTCGCGCTGCTGGCCGGAAAAATGTCGATGCGTTTTACGATTGAACGCTGGAGCGACCTGCGTGCTCAAGGCTGGCATTCCAGCGATACGCGTACGCATTTCCTCAGCACCGAGGCCGCGGCCCTCGAGGCCGCCGCCGAGGATGTCGCCCTCGTGCATCTGCTGGCGAAGGAAATCACTTTGCGTGATGCATTCGGTAAAGCTGTGCATGCGATCCCGAACATCGTGGCGTTTACCGGTCAAAATCTGTGCCATGCGAATGATCGCCATGCCGTCGCCGTCGGCACTCTCAACGAGCATCCGGTTCTTGGCAGCCTCGCACTGCTGCATTGCCATCGCGTGGTCTTTCCGCTTAATTTCGGCGGGCCGCTGGGCCGTGAAGATTGGACGTTGTTCGATTGGTGCGGACAGTGCCATCGCAAAAAAGGCCTGGTCGTTTGGACCAATCCGCTACATCAGACGGAAGCGTTGACTTACGGCGAACCACTTGCTGATTTGATCCTCGGCGAAATCGACGCCTTTGAAGTCACGTTCTTCGAAAACTCGCCATTCGACGCCATGGCCGACTACTACCAACTCGCGAGCGCGGGTCTCATCGTGCCCCTGGTCGGCGCGAGCGGGAAGGCTTCCAATGGGATCGCCCTCGGTGTGATGCGGACCTACGCCCACCTCGAAGACAGCGTGCCATTCTCCTTCGCGGCGTGGATCGAGGCGGTGCGTGCCGGGCGCACGTACGTCAGCAACGGACCGCTGCTCGACTTCACCATCAATGGCCAGCGGCGTGGATCGCACATCGAATTGCAGACGAATGATGGGCCGCTGATTGTGCATGCCGAGGCGAAGAGCAATGTGCCGTTCGATCGGTTGGAACTCATGTGGAACGGCGACGTGATTGCCCAAAGATACGCCCACTCGGAATGGCCTCATGGCGCAACCTTGGAGTGCGAGCTTTCCGTAGCGCGAAGCGGTTGGCTGGCGGTACGCTGTGTCGGCGAGACGCTGCTGCCGAGCCGGCCCGCGCCGCAACGTGTGTTCGCGCACACATCCGCCATCGCAGTGCGGCGGGAAGGCTCATGTGATTGGGTGGATGCGCACACCGTGCAAACGCTGCTTGCTGATTTGGAGGCGTTGCTCATCTGGGCCAAGGAAAAAGCTCGCTGCGACACGGCTGCCGAGCGGGAACGCCTCTGCCACGTGTTTGACGATGCCCGCATAGCCCTCGCAAAGAAAATAAGCCAAGCATGAGCCGTTTGACTTCCAGCGGTTCGCCGGGTATTATAAAAACATGAGCAATTCAGTCCAACTTCCGATCTACATTAACATCGCGCAGGGAGTGCGTGTCGTCGTTGAGATCGTCGAAGATTTGATCCAGGGCTGAAGCACCTGCACGTGCTAGATATTCCCAAGCTCTGGAGATTCTCTCCAGGGCTTTTTTTGTTGGTCGTTTGTATCCCAGGGGTTTCGAATACCTTACCCTTGGGCTTGGGTAAAAAAATGAAACGCATCGAAATATACGACACGACGCTGCGCGACGGCAGCCAGGGCGAGGGTATCAACTTCTCGCTGCAGGATAAGCTGCTCATCACCCGGCGACTCGATGAACTTGGCGTTGACTACATCGAAGGCGGATATCCGCTTTCCAACCCCAAAGACTTTGAATACTTCCAAGAAGCATGTAAATTGTCGCTCAAGCACGCCAAGGTCGCCGCCTTCGGCATGACACGCCGCAAGAATTGCGATCCAGCCGTGGATGTTTGCTTGAAGGCACTCGTCGATTCCAAAGCGGCCGTCATCACTATCGTCGGCAAAACGTGGGACATGCACGTGACCGAAGTCCTCGGCACGACGCTCGACGAAAACCTACGCATGATCGCCGACTCGGTGCGACATTGCAAATCACAACCCCACGTCACGGAGGTGCTCTATGACGCCGAGCATTTCTTCGACGGATTCAAGGCGAATCCCGAATACGCGATCAAGACGCTGAAAGCCGCGCTCGAAGGCGGTGCGAAGACGCTGATCCTGTGCGACACGAACGGCGGCACGCTGCCCGAAGACATCGCCGAGCGCGTAGCGAAAGTCCGCACCGCTCTGCCCGGTGTGACGCTCGGCATCCACTGCCACAACGACTCCGACACCGCCACGGCGAATTCGCTCGCCGCCATCTATCAAGGCGCAACGCATGTACAAGGAACAATCAACGGCATTGGCGAACGCTGTGGCAACGCCGATTTGGTCTGCGTAATCGCCAATCTCGCCCTCAAACGTGGCTACGACATGCTTCAGCCCGGCAGCGTGCGTCACCTGACAGAACTCTCACGCTACGTCTACGAAATTGCCAACATGAACTTCCGCAACGGCCAGCCGTTCGTCGGCACCAGCGCCTTCGCCCACAAAGGCGGCATGCACGCCCACGGCGTTGCACGCGTTTCCGCAAGCTACGAACATATCGATCCGTCGCTCGTCGGCAACAAACGCAGAATCCTCATCAGCGAACTTTCGGGACAATCGAACATCCTGATGAAGACCGCGAAATATGCCATCGAAAACAACAAAGAAATCAACGTCAAGCTGCGCGACATGGTGCAGGATCTCGAGAACCAAGGCTACGAGTTCGAGGCGGCGGAAGCCTCATTCGACCTGCTTGTAAAGAAAGCCATCGGAACCTATCGCGCGAAATTCGAACGACTGGGTTACCGCGTCAACGTAGAAACGCTGGCGAACAACGCGCTGACGACTGAAGCAACCGTCAAGGTGCGCATTGACGACACCATTCAGCACACCGTCGCCGAAGGCGATGGCCCCGTCAACGCCCTCGACGGCGCCTTGCGCAAAGCCCTGCAAGTCGCCTATCCGCGCTTGGCCGAAATGCAACTTGTCGACTACAAGGTGCGCGTCGTCAACTCTCGCGCCGGCACTGCAGCTCGAGTGCGCGTCGTCATCGAATCGCGCGATCACGACGCCGTCTGGGGCACCGTCGGCGTGAGCGAAAACATCATCGAAGCAAGCTGGCTGGCATTGGCCGACAGCTTCGAGTACAAATTATTCAAGGACGTCGAAACGCAGACGTAAACCGTCAATGCGAGGTATTCCTGCCGATGTCCGACTCCGATCCCGACGGCAGTCACATGCTCTGGTTCAACCTCATAGGGCTAGCGCTCGCCGCGAGTTTGATAGGGGCGTTCTTTTGGTTTTATGGCAGCGAACTTTTCGGATTCGCGATGCTCTTTATTGATGGCGAGCCGGTTTGGCCGCAGTGATAGTGAATCTCTGTTTATCGTTTAGCGCTCGCAAACTCCCATGCGAGCGCTAAACGCAAGCGATGAAGGATCAACGATGGAACTCGCGAAAGGGTACAACCCGCAGGAAGCCCAAGAGAAATGGCTGAAGTTCTGGAACGACCAGGGCTACTTCCACGCTCGGCCCGATTCGCGCGATCCGTTCTGCATCGTCATCCCGCCGCCGAACGTAACCGGCGCCCTGCACATGGGCCACGCGCTCAACAACACGCTGCAAGACGTGCTCATCCGCTGGCGCCGAATGCAAGGCCGCAACGCCCTGTGGATGCCAGGCACCGATCACGCCGGCATCGCCACGCAGGCAGTGGTGGAACGGCTCATCTACAGCCAAGAGAAAAAGACTCGCCACGAGATTGGCCGCGAAGAACTGGTGAAACGCATCTGGGAATGGAAAGACAAATACGAAGCCCGCATCCTCGGCCAGCTTCGCCAAATCGGCGCAAGCTGCGACTGGGAACGCACGCGCTTCACGCTCGATCCAATTTGTGCTCGTGCCGTGCGCGAGACGTTCTTCAAGATGTTCAAGGACGAGCTGATCTTCCGTGGCAAGCGCCTCGTGAACTGGGATCCGCATCTGCAAACGAGCGTGGCCGACGACGAAACCTATACCGAGGACACGAAGGGCGGGTTTTGGACGTTCAAATACGAAGTGAAGCCCAATGGTGAGCGAAGGGAACCGTTGGGATCATCCCAGGGGTTCGCGAGTACGCTCACCCCTGGGCTTGAATTCATCTCATTTTCGACAACCCGCCCCGAGACGATGCTCGGCGACACGGCCGTGTGCGTGCATCCGTCCGATGAGCGCTACAAGCACCTCATCGGCAAGTTCGTGACAGTGCCTCTCGTGAACCGCACGATCCCGATCATCGCCGATCCGCTGCTTGCCGACCCGACGCTCGGCACCGGTTGCGTGAAAGTGACGCCGGCGCACGATCCGAACGACTACGCCTGCTATCAGCGCAATCCGCAGATCGGCATCATCAACATCCTCAACCCCGATGCCACCATCAACGAGAACGGCGGCAAATATCAGGGCCTCGACCGCTACAAAGCCCGCGAAGCCGTGATCGCCGACATGGAAGCGCTCGGCCTGTTCGAGGGCAAAGAGGAACGCGTGATCCCGCTGAAATACAGTGACCGCTCGAAGTCGCCGATCGAGCCGTACCTGAGCGACCAGTGGTTCGTGCGGATGGGGGATCCGGCTTCCGCTTGCGCACCGGGTGACGGAGAGCGTTCGCCTTTCTCCCCTCTCCCTCCGGGAGAGGGGTCGGGGGTGAGGGGTGAGTCGGCAAACACCAAGGAAAGAAAGCCACATCACCTCCCGATGCCTGCCGACCTCCTTGAGTTCGTCCGCAATCTCCGTGGCGAGCAAACGGACGCCGAAAAATTACTCTGGTCGTTGCTACGTGACCGGCGTTTGGGGGGGTGGAAATTCCGAAGGCAGTATCCCGCGGACCCGTACGTTCTGGACTTTTATTGCCACGAGGCACGCCTAGCTATTGAACTCGACGGTGGGCAACACAATTCGCCAGAAGGCATGCTGCGCGATGAACAACGTTCCGCATTTCTTTCCAGCAAGGGTCTCCGCGTGATCCGTTTCTGGAATCACGATGTGTTGCAGGATACGGAAACCATCCTGGAGGCCATTTGGCGTGAATTGCCTGGTTCTCCTTTACAGGCAGCAGAGAGGGTGAAGGCAGAGACCGCTGAAAATACACCCTCACCCCCGGCCCCTCTCCCGGAGGGAGAGGGGAGAAAGGCGGGCCTCGCGCAACTCGCGATGGACGCCGTCAACGATGGCCGCGTGAAGCTCTTTCCGGAGCGCTACAAGAACTCGTACCTCGATTGGCTCGGCGAAAAACGCGACTGGTGCATCAGCCGCCAACTCTGGTGGGGGCACCGGATTCCGGTGTGGAGCGGTTGGGCGAACGAAACGGAGAAGTGGTTTATTGAACAAACAGTGCCTAGTTGGGACAAGGAAGCCGTGGAGTGCGGCGACGTTTCATTTGGCATGACACCAGGGCAGGTGAAGGACGATCCATGGCGATGGTGGCAGCGATGTATCCGAATGGACAACGGGAATTGGTATATCTGGCGTTGTATTGCACCTGGATATCCTGAGATCGAAGAGCAGGCGGAAAAGGATGGCCTCACGCAAGACCCCGACGTGCTCGACACCTGGTTCAGCTCGATGCTTTGGCCGCACTCGACGCTTGGTTGGCCCGAGCCGACGGAGGAGTTGAAGTATTATTACCCGACCAGCGTGCTGGTGACGTCGCGCGATATCATCACGCTCTGGGTGGCGCGCATGGTGATCGCGGGGTTGTACAATCTCGATCAGGTGCCGTTCCATCATGTGTATATCACCGTCAAGCTCATGGACGGGTTCGGCGAGACGATGTCGAAGTCCAAGGGCAACGGCGTCGATCCGCTCGACATCATCGACCGCTACGGCGCCGATGCGCTGCGCTTCCTCGTCATGCAAATCTCTACGGAGACGCAGGATGCCCGCCTGCCGGTGGCGAACGTGTGCCCGCATTGCGATGAACTCGTGCCGGTGAAGCAAGAGCACATGTATATGCGGACGAAGAAGCTCGCCTGCCCGAAATGCAAGCAGCCGTTTCGTCCCGGCGGGCCGTGGCCGAGCGATGATCCCGAACTCAAGACGGCCAAGCAAGCCTCGGAGCGGTTCGAGATTGGCCGAAATTTCGCGAACAAGATCTGGAACGCCGCTCGCTTCATCCTGATGAATCTCGACGGCTACACACCGCACGCAATCAAGCCGGAGGAGTTGGCACTCGAGGATCGCTGGATATTGAGCCGACTGACGATGGCGACGCACAGCGTGACCGAGCAACTCGAAGGCTACCGCTTCAGCGAGGCGGCACGGACGCTGTACGACTTCATCTGGTCGGAGTTTTGCGATTGGTATCTCGAGATGAGCAAGGGACGCCTAAAAGGCGAGCCGGGAGTGTCAGCGACCGGAGAACGCGCAACCACTCAGCGCGTCCTCGTCGGTGTTCTCGATGCGATCGTGCGGCTCATTCATCCGATCATGCCGTTTGTGTCCGAATCGATCTGGAGTGCGCTCAACGACGTCGCCTTCGAGCGCGGCATCCCCAACGCCGACCCGGCAACCGAGAGCGTGATGATCGCGGCCTGGCCTGCGTTCCCGATCGAATGGCGTGATGCGGGGATCGAAATCAGCATGGGCCGCATGCAGGAGTTGGTGCGGTCGGTGCGCGAGGTGCGCAATCGCTACAACATCGAACCGAAGTTGCCGCTCGATGCGTTTGTGCGTTGCGACGAAGCGGTGGCGAGTGATTTTCGCACGCTGGCGCCGTTCATTCAGCAGCTCGCCGGTGTCGGGAAACTCGAGTGCGGCTTGAGCGTGTCAAAGCCGCCGCAAGCCGCGAGCCATGTGACGCCGGAGTTCGAGGTGTATGTGTCGCTGCAAGGCTTGATCGACGTGGCGACGGAAACGAAACGGCTCGAAAAGCAAATCGCCGACAAGCGCAAGGCATTGCAAGGCACGCAAGCGAAGCTCGAAAACGCGAACTTCGTGAAAAACGCCCCGCCCGAGGTCGTGCAGCAACAACGGGAATCGATCGCCGATTTGCAAAAGCAGATCGCGACGATCGAGGGGAATATCAAGGATTTGCAACATTAACCGCTTGCGGCTTAGCGCTCGAGTGGCGCCGATTGAGCGCTAAGCCGCAAGCGGGGGGATTACACCATGACCCCCGAAGCCGCCGTGGAACGCATCAACCTCATCCTTGCCCATGCGTGGATGGTGCGCCAATTTCTCAAGCACGCTGACGAAGTGCAGGAAGACGAGGAAATGCTCGACGTCCACCGCATGATCTACGACTACAGCCGTGCTGTCGAACCCGCACGCATGCGCGGCGATGTCGCCGACTACCTGCATCGCGCTCGCAGCAAGCTATCGAAACTCCGCAAAGTCGCCGAATTCTTCGCGGCGAACTATCAGCGCGTGTCGATGCACACCAACTTTGAAATGGCCGCGGTGTCGCTCAAATTTGTCGTGCAGCAGATTGAAGAAGTGCTGGCGAGCGTTACCCCGCCTGCTCGAACGGCAGCTTCGGCACTGCCTTGAAAACGCACTTGTTGCGGCCGGTCTTTTTCGCTTCCGAAAGGGCAGCAGCGGCGAGGTGCTTGATCGTCTCGTAGTCGGCTTCGGTTCCCTCTTCCGCAATCGCAAAGCCGATACTCACGCGAACCGCAATAGTGTCATCCTTGAACACGAATTCCGTGCTCTCCACAGTCGAACGGATGCGTTCGCCCAGCACCACGGCTCCTTCTATGCTTGTCTCCGGCGCGATGACGAGAAACTCCTCGCCGCCGATTCTCCCGATGAAATCGACCGTGCGGACCGATCCGGCCAAGCATTTGGCGAGATCGATCAACACCTTATCGCCGCCCGGAAGCAGGTAGCGATCGTTGATGCTCTTAAAGTCATCGACGTCGATCATTGCGATGGAGAGAGCACACGGATAACGCTTGCGGCGGCGAAGCTCGCGCTCGGCCAATCGGTCCATCGCACGCCGATTCGGCAGGCTGGTCAGCGGGTCGGTGAGCGCGAGCTTTTCGAGCATCTTGTTCTTCTGCTCAAGCTCGTGATATGCTTCCTCCAACGCCTTGGTTCGGTCGGCGACGCGCGACTCAAGTTCGACGTTCACTTCCCGCAGCTTATCGTTCAGATCACGCAATTCGTACAAAAGCCGCGTGTTGCATTGTTCGAGGACAAAGGTTCTAGCCGAAGTACGCAATATATCGAGAAGGGTTTCCGAATGCCAGGGTTTGAGCATAAACCGAAAAACTTGGCCCTTGTTGATGGCGTCGATCGTTTCGTCAAGGTCGGCGAAACCGGTCATCATCAGGCGGATGGTTCGCGGCGAGTTTTGGCGCACCCATTCGAGAAGTTGCACGCCGCTTACGCGCGGCATTTTTTGGTCGGAGAGAATGATGTCGATTTCGTGTGCGTGGAATTCTTTTTGCGCGGTTTCCGCGCAGTCCGCCGTGAGTACATCGAACTCTGGGGTTAGCAATAGCTTCAACGTGTCGAGAATGGACGGTTCATCGTCCACGACAAGCAACGTGCATTTATTCCGATTCACGCACGTCTCTCACAAATAATTAAAGTGCGGATTCTTGGCCGTGTGAAGAAAATCTACCTTATGAACCCAGCAAAAGCAATTTAATTACGCCATTTTACCGATTTGCGTATACACACAACCACTGATTTGTTGCGATTTTGCAACAGGCTAATCGATCTGGCATTAAGAAAAATTCCCAGAATCGCGGATTATTTGAATTCTGAAGCCCGCGTGGCCCAACGTAACTTGGCGGAGCGCGAGCGGGGATTGCTTGCCTGTTCGCGAAATTGAGCACGGACGGGATCATCTGACAGTTCGCCATAGATACCGGTTTCACGTCCTGTGCGGAAGGCCGACTTCACCAGACGGTCCTCGCCGCTGTGAAAACTGATGATCGCCGCGCGGCCGCCGGGTTTGAGCACAGCCGGCAGAACGCGCAGCAGATGTTCGAGATTCGCCAACTCACGGTTGACGAGAATCCGCAGTGCCTGAAATGTGCGTGCCGCCGGGTGCAGGATCCACTTTCCGGGCGTCGGGTGCAGGTGCCAATCTCGCTGATTCGTCGCGGCCTGGATGATCTTTGCGAGTTCGCTGGTCGTCGTGATCGGATTCTGCTCGCGGGCCTGCACAATCGAGCGAGCGATGACATCGGCGTTTGGCTCGTCCGCTAGGGTTGAAAGTTGTTCGGCCAATTCTTTCGCGCTAATCATTGCCAGGAGTTGAGCCGCGGTGCGTCCGCGCGTGCGGTCCATGCGCATGTCGAGGGTACCATCGCGCGAATATGAAAAGCCACGCTGAGGATTGTCTACCTGCATCGACGACATGCCAAGGTCAGCGATCAGCGCGTCAACCGATTCGATGCCATGCTCCGCGAGCGCTTGCTGAACGCCCGCAAAGTTACCATGATGAAGGTAAAACGGATGCCCGACTGCCGTAAGGCGCTCGCGTGCTTTGGGGATGTTGTCCGCGTCCATATCGAAACCAACGAGGCATCCCGTCGGACCGACACGGGCGAGCAGCTCGGCGCTATGCCCCGCCCAGCCGACGGTGCAGTCGACAACGGTCATGCCCGGCTTCGGATCGAGCACGCGCAGCACAGCATCCATCAGAACACCGCGATGCTCCCCTGCGGGCGTACTGCGCAGGCGTTGGCGTTGGCGTTCCTCGGGTCGTGGTCGATAGCGTTTCATGTTCAGCCATTGTAAGAAGTCGTGTCCGCCCGTTCAAAGCCTTCGTGTTTTACGAGAGTTTCGACGGTCTGCACATGATATCGAACCGAGTAGGTCCAGAACACCGTCACCGCCAAAACGAAGAATATCGCGCAGAAGCAGAGGCTCGAGAACAAAGCACACAGATCGCCCGAAGGATAGATGAGCAAGCCGCTGGCTGAATTCCAGCCGGAAAAAACGCAAGCAACCATGAGAACCCACGACAGCGGAACGAGGACCAGCAGTCGCGTCAGAAAAAAAACCGACGCGCTGGCGACGCTGGCCAGCGCCGATCGGCTAATTACGGATGAATAAAGGCCAGAAATAGCGCAATGGTAAATGAGAAATCGCGCCATGGTCCAAGCGATGATCGGTAGAATCCCGCCGTGTGGTTGACTGCCTAACAGGATGACGACGCCAGGAAACAGCGTGAGCCAAATCGCGTTGAGGCGAGCCGTGATGCCGTCCACACTCTGCACGACGAAATCCGACGCGGTGATTGGCGTGATACGAAGCAAATCCCAGGTGTGCGATTCCTTTTCGCCTGTAACCGTAGTACTTGCCCACACCAAGGCGGCAAACGGCAGGACGAATCCCGCGAGGCTGATCAAAGCCAACGCTAACGCCGACGTGCCGACGGCCCAGAAAAAAGCGCCAAAAACCAGTGCGAGTATCGGCTGCTGCAAATTCGCGGGAAGCCACAAAGACAATGCCGGTGATCCGAATCGAAATCGATGAACGTAGCGCCAATACACAGGCGAATCGGTCATCGGCTCGCGAAGTGGCGACTGGGAGCGGGAATCGATTGACGTGATCGACGATTCTGAAAAATGGCTCAATCCGTATGCTGCGAGCCGACCGAATCCGGCCACACCCACAATGGTCCAGATCATGATTGCCAGCCAAAAGGTCTTGGTTTCGACGATTTCCAATTGAATCTGGCCATGCACCATCGTCAGCGCCACCGCGAGTAAAGTAAGCATGAGGCCGTTGTCCAGGTAGGCGCAAGCGATCGCCAATAACCGGCGACGCACGACGGAAGCGCATGCGATCGACCAAGCAGCCATGGGCAAGATAGCGACCGCGCTTGCGAGAACCGCAAACAACATTGTTGAGAGGGACTGGTTGTAATAGCCGTGCAGCCAAAAGAGCAACGGCACGATCGGCATCGTCAGCAGCAGCACCTTCAGCCAGGCCGCCAGGAGATGTGTGACCGCGATTTCCACCGAGCTCACGTTGGTCGTGAGCAACAGCTCCAGAGTCCGCTGGCGTTTCTCGCGCAGCAGAGGCCCGCATGCGAGCAACGGCGTCAACACGCCAACGGCGCCGCAATGCACGGCCATCGCGATGTACCAAATCTGCTCAGCGTGAACGCGCGGAGCACGCACGAATTCCATCCGCCTGAGCGACTCCACCATCCAGGCCGCCTCAAGGATGTGCCAAAGAAATAGGCACGCCACCACGCCGCCGTAGACATATCGCAACCGCCGAATCCATGCGGAATCGACAGCGCGACGTAATTCCCAGAGGAGAATCGGCGACCCCATGTGACGGTCCCTTGGCATTTGATTAGGGAGGGAACCGTCGACGCCTGGAGAAGACAACACGAATTGTCGTGGTGTACGCTTGCCGTAAAGCGTTCGCGCGGGAACCTCCGAACACTTAGCCGCAAGCGGAATTCGTAGTTCGCCACCGGCGCGACTACTCCTGTCGCCTCAAGAAAGTTGTCGGTCGGCTTGGACATGATTGGAGTCCGTAGAGACGGGCGCGGTGCTCGAACCCGAAGGGCTTCACATCGTCCAACTGCGAGATTGCTCCATCTCTTCAGCAAGACATTGGATCGCCTCGCTGGCGTGCAGGGCGATATCGCTATTGTCGGAATCAACGAGGCGATCGAGGTCAGGCCAAAGAAGCGTCAGACATTCCCGTGCGATTAGGAGGGACGCTTCGATGACCTGTCTGGTATCGTCCGAGAACAGGGTTTGGCGGAACCAATGCAAAGAGCCGCGTTCACCCAACCGCGCCAGGGCGGCACGTGCGGTCTGGCTCACTTCGGGACAGGGATCACGCTTGTACTGCACCAGACACGCTCGGACGGCGGCACCGACGATCGGCTCCCACCAGCCCAGGCTACTAACAGCAGACATGCGAATCCGCGGATCCCAATCTTGGGCGGCGATTAGCAGAAATGGTTCGGTCTCGACCGACGGATGCCCACGCAGGCTAAGGAGTATCTCCACATAAGGAAACGCCGCCGGCACGGTGGACTGGCGCGGCACGTCGGCAACGGCGCGACGCTTGGCACGCTTCTCCATCGCCACATTGGCGCGGGCACAATCACACAGCCACGGTCCGACCCGCGAATCACGCGACCAGCGTAGCACCTCGATCATCAGCCCACGCTGCTCCAGAACATTCGGCAGCAGCGCCATTAGCTCACGGGCGGCATCGACACGCATGTCGTTAAGGGCTTGCAGCGAATCCGTCAACTCCTGCCCCGCCATGCTCGGCAGCACGGGTAGGAGAATTTCGGATTGATTCTTGAGGAAGTCACGAATCTCTGGTTCCAGCGCAGCGATACGTGCGAGCTGCCAATTGATCGCTTCCTGCTCGGCAGGCTCATCGCGCAGGGCGAATCGAAAACTAGCCTCCCGGCGAAGCAATCGCAACGACTCGACCAATACACGGACGTGCAAAGGCGCCGGTCCCGTAGGACGATGATCCCAAACCATCTCGACCAATTCGCCGACCTGCGATTCCAACACGAGATGCGGCTGGATTCCCGATCGAAATCCGTCGATTGCACGAAAGGCGACATGTAGCGCGGATCGGCCCATGGGAGTGTCTGGTTGTTTGAGGTAACCCGCAAAACCAAGATAGCAGATAGTTTCGATCGCGAAGAAATGCCTCAGCGGCGATTCACAAGCAACGGGAGCTCAACCTAACAAAAAAGGCAGACTCTCTTGCCGTTGAAGCATGCGAAGGTTGACAGCCAAGTCAACCCAGTACCAAGACTGATCGAGTAGGTTGTTGGAGAGCCGGCGTTCCAGCTGACGTTCGAGGATTTGCCCGGCCGCGTCCGTGCCCAATTCGGCGAGAGCGCGGATCTGGAAGAAATACTGTACGCCAGGACGCAATGAGGGTTGCACACCACGTTCATCACCATTATCGAGTAACGCCCGGAAACGCCGTTTGGCCGATTCGACGGCGGCTTCATTGAATTGACCGGTCTGGAATATCTCAATATATTGCCGCGACACCTCGGAGATCGCGTCGTTACCGTACCAATAACGCTGCCAACACCGCCCAAGCACGAAGCACGCGGCAAGCAGTAATGGCATCATTGTTGCCGTCAGGATGAGTGCTACCATCATGGTATCGGACCACCGTTTCGGTCATACGCGAGTTCACCTACAATGATGTCGCCAACAGACACGACATCCGCCACTGTTTTGTTCTACACCGAGCGGCCTGCATTTCCAATGGTCAGAGCCACGCACGAAGTAAGTGGTCTGAGTTCTCAGCAATTGTAATTCCCATCCACTTACTTCGTGCGTGGCTCTGAGCGAACTGCGCGCAATACAATCCCCGCATGTACCTCGGCATCGAAATCGGCGGCACGAAATTGCAACTCGGCCTCGGCGACGGAGCAGGCTCGCTCCATGCGCTTTGGCGTGGAACCGTCGTGCCAGGTGACGGCGCGGACGGCATTCGCCGGCAGATCGAGCACGCAATCCCCGAACTGCTCGCCAATGCCAATCGAGCTCGTGGCGAGATTCGCGGCGTCGGCATCGGGTTCGGTGGGCCTGTCGATGACGCCACGCGCTCTGTCATCAAATCGCACCAAATCCAGGGCTGGGACGGCTTCCCGCTCGCCGACTGGATTGGCGAGATCACCGGTGTGCCCGCAGTGATCGGCAACGACGCCGATGTCGCCGGGCTTGCCGAGGCACTCTTCGGTGCGGGCAGGGGACTCTCGCCGATCTTCTACATCACGATCGGTTCCGGCATCGGCGGCGGGCTAATCGTTGACGGCGAAATCTATCGAGGCATCGGGAGAGGTGCCGCCGAGATCGGGCATTTGCTCGTCAAAACCTACTTTGTCCATGACACAGCCAACTCTTTTGAAACTGCGCCCGTCACCCTCGAACAACTCGCGTCCGGATGGGGCATCGCCGAGTCGGCTCGCACGGCGCTGGCCAATGACACCACGATCAAGTCGCTGGTCCGATCCGATTCGCCGTTCACGACCAAGCTGATTGTTGACGCCGCCGAGCAAGGCGATGCTTTCTCACAGTCAATTCTGAAGGACGCGTTCGACCATCTCGCCGATGCCTTGGTTCACGTCATCACGCTGCTCTGTCCGCAGCGGATCGTCATCGGCGGCGGTGTATCGCTGATCGGCGAACGCCTGCTGTTCAAGCCACTCCGTCGCATCGTCGCCGAGCGAGTGTTCAAACCGTTCGCCAATTGCTACGACATCGTTCCCGCAGCACTCGGCGAGGAAGTCGTCCTGCATGGGGCGCTGGCCTTGGCACGCCAGCGGTTGGTATGATAGAATGTTGCATAGCCCGAACTCGACGAGGTTTCCATGATTGTCGCTATTGCACCTCAAAAACTCATGATGAATGTTGACGAATTTTTTGATTTCGTCAACGCTCCCGAAAACCGAAACCTGAGTTTCGAACTCGTGCGCGGGGAGGTTATCGAAGTGTCACGTCCAACTCGCATTCATGGCCGCCTCTGTGCAAGAACCGCGTTTAAGCTTGAACTCTACGCTGAGAAACGGAAAAAGGGCTACGTTGTCTCCAACGATTCCGGTGTTGTACTCGAACATGATCCGGGCACAGTGCGTGGCCCCGACGTGGGGTGGTACGAAGATGCGGAGAATTTTGAAGACCTGCCGAGAAAATGGGGCGACGTGCCGCCTCGCGTCGCCGTTGAGGTTCTTTCGCCGAACGACACGGCACGGTACATCACCATCAAAACCACCGACTACCTGGACAACGGCGTGGACCTCGTCTGGGTGATCGATCCCGAATCACGCACGATCACCGTCTACAGCAAAACGGGCGTCAAAAAGCTCACCGAAAAAAACACGCTCACCGGCGGCGACGTGCTGCCCGGCTTCCGCTGCAAAGTCGCCGACCTGTTCGTGCTGCCGCAAGCGGCGAAGAAGCCACGCAAGAAAGCATAACGTCACAGCTAACCGTTCAATCCTCCGACGTCAACATCTCGACCGCCTCGCGCAGACCCTTGTGGCTCTCGAAGAACCGCTGCGACAGACTATCGAGCAGCGTCAATAGCTTCAGCAGATCATCGACGCGCTGAAACCGCGTGCGGGCCGGCTCCTTCATCGCTTGGCCGCCGATCGCTTCCGGCGTTAGTTCATCGCGGCAGCGGCGCAGCGTCGTCAGGATCGGGTCAATCTCGCGGCGTTTGCGCTGATTGGCCACGAGCGTGAACATCTCCCACACGTCCGCGAGCGATTCGTAATATTCCTTACGATCCGCTTTCTTATGCACACGCCGAACGAGGCCCCATTCGACGAGCTTCGACAGATTCATGCTGACGTTGCCTCGCGAAATGGCCAGGCGAGCCATGATGTCGTCCATCGACAGCGCGGACCCAGAGATGTAGAGAAGCCCGTGGATGCGTGCCATGGTCGGGCTAATGCCCCAGAGCGTGCCCATGTTGTTCCACAGTTCGACGAATTGATCCTCGACGCTCTCGAGGAGTTTTGGCAGGTCGGCGGCGCGAGTTTTCATAGTTTTTATTCCTTTCAGGAACAATTGAAAGTATATGGGGCTGACTTATTTTGACGAGCGGACGTAAGCCCGCTCATTCTACGTCGGGGAAGAATCCGCTGGCTTGCGCCAACCGCCTGCCAAAACACCGTGAACCTTGACGATGCCGTGAAAAGACAGATATTATTAAAGGTTCCACAAACGTTCTCCCGCGTACGAGGTTTGAATGGATTGCACCTGCGTTGTCGGCCTACAATGGGGCGACGAAGCCAAGGGTAAGATCGTCGATCTGCTCACTGCCGACCACCATATAGTGGTCCGCTATAACGGCGGCGCCAATGCCGGGCACACCATCGTCAAGAACGGCAAGACGTACAAGCTCTCGCTATTGCCGACCGGCATCCTCAGCAGCCATATGCAGGCGGTGATAGGCAACGGCGTCGTGGTTAATCCCGTGCGTTTTCTCGAAGAAGTCACGAACCTGCGAGCGGCCGACATCGCCGTCAGCGGCGAGAACCTTGTGCTCTCGAGCCATGCCCATCTCATCTTCCCGTATCACGTCGAGGAAGAACGCCTCGCCGAATTCGGGTCGCCGCAAGCCATCGGCACGACGGGTCGTGGCATCGGGCCGTGCTATCAGGACAAACTGTCGCGCACCAACGGCATTCGCGTCGGCGAATTGCTCTACCCGGACCACCTGCGTGATCGGCTCCGCTACATCGTGCCTCGCAAGAACACGCTGCTGCGAGCGCTTTCACCAGAAGCGGAGACGTTCGATGCCGACGCCTTGTGCGCCGAATACCTCGGTTATGCCGAACAGATGAAGCCGCACATCGCCGACACGTTCCAATTGCTTCATAAGGCGTTGAAGTCAGGCAAACGCCTGTTGTTCGAAGCCGCTCAGGGCAGCTTGCTCGACATCGATCACGGCACGTTTCCCTACGTCACGAGTTCCAGTAGCTCGACGACCGGTATTTGGAGCGGATCCGGCGTACCGGCGAAAAACCTCACGCGCATCATCGGCATCATCAAGGCGTACACGTCGCGCGTCGGTCGTGGGCCGTTTCCGACGGAACTCGACGACGGCCCGACCGGCCTCGGCGAGACGATCCGCCGTATCGGCCGCGAGTATGGCACGGTCACTGGGCGTCCTCGCCGTTGCGGGTGGCTCGACCTCGTCGCCGTGCGCTACTCGGCGACACTCGCCGGAGCGGACGAAGTGACCGTGATGCTACTGGACGTGCTGAGCGCGTTGGACGAGTTAAAAATCTGCACGGCATACGAACTTGATGGCCAACGCATCGACTACTTCCCGGGCGATGCTTTCCTGCTCGAACGCTGCAAGCCGGTGTATGAAACATTGCCGGGTTGGCGATGCGACATCTCCAGCGTTCGCAAGCCGTCCGACCTACCTGCGGCAGCACGTCGCTATGTCGAGCGAATTGCCGAACTGGTACAATTGCCGGTGAGCATCGTGTCCGTGGGCCCCGATCGCGAACAAACGATAATGATGAAATAATCTCAAGCCCGCAGGCGAGCGCAGCGAGCCTGCAGGGTGACATGAGCACAAGCTACCCCGCAGGCTCGCTGCGCTCGCCTGCGGGCTTGGTGACATGAATTGACCTTTTCACCAGACACCTTGAACCGCCTCGCCGCCGCCGGGCTTGATCCCGTCAAGCTGCCGAGGCATATCGCCATTATCATGGACGGCAACGGGCGCTGGGCCCAGGAACGCGGCAAAGAACGCATCCAGGGCCATCTGCAAGGCGTCGTCAGCGTTCGCCGAACCATCGAGGAATGCGGCCGCCTCGGCATCGGTCAGCTCACACTCTACTGCTTCAGCACCGAGAATTGGAAACGTCCGCAGCCCGAAATCGATTTCCTGATGGCGCTCCTGAACGAGTACCTCATTAAGGAACGCCCCGAGATCATGCGCCAGGACATTCGTTTCAGCGTGATCGGTCGCCGCGAAGGCCTGGCGGATTTTGTGTTAGCCGAGATCGACGAGAGCCTCCGCGTGAGTGCGAACAATCAGGGCATGACGCTCTGCTTAGCGATCAATTACAGCGGGCGCACGGAAATTGTGGATGCCGTGCGAACCTTGGCCGAGCGTGCCCGTGTCGGTACTCTGCAGCCCAGCGACATCGACGAAGCGACGATCGCCGACGCCCTCTACACGGCGGCGATGCCGGAACCGGACCTGTTGATCCGCACCGCGGGCGAAATGCGTATCAGTAACTACCTGCTTTGGCAGATTGCATATGCCGAGCTTTGGGTGACCGAAAAATGCTGGCCCGATTTCGACGAAGCGGCGCTGTACCAAGCCTTGCACGACTACGCCCGGCGAGAACGGCGCTTTGGCGGATTGAACATATGATAAACTTCGCACCGTAGAAATTGTCGCTTTTCCGAATCGATCATGACATTTCCGAGCCGCGACCGTCAGGGAGCGACCGACAGGATGCCGTGCGGTTTATGTCGGCCGCTCCCTGACGGTCGCGGCTCGGAAAATCGTCAAATTCACCCTTGGGCTTCATGGTCACCTATGCTTCAAACTCGACTCTGGATGGGCGCCATCCTCATCGCGCTCACCATTGGGATGCTCGTCGGTGATCACCACTTCTCGCCGTGGTTCCCGTTCCTGTTGGCATTTCAACTGATATTGTCACTGGCGGCTTGTCGCGAGTTCGTGGCCCTACTCGGCAAGGCACGATCACCGCAAGCAGGCCTGGCGTATCTCGGCGTGACGACACTTGTGCTTGCCAATTGGCTGCAAAACCTCCCAGCTTGCCGACCGATTTTCTGGACGATTCTGACCGGAATCCTGGCTGGATTCGTAATAGGTATTTTTCTATATGAGATGGTGACCTTCACGGAGCCAGGCCGATCCGTGGAACGCATGGCGCTTACCTGGTTGATCATTGCTTACCTGGGCTTGCTGCCTTGTTTTTTTGCCCAAATTCGCTGGCTGCCCAGCGACGACCAGGCTAACAGCGTACGGCTTGCCCTGGCGGCGTTTGTCCCGAAGTGTTGCGATATAGGAGCGTACTTTACAGGCCGACTGATCGGCAAACACAAAATGACGCCGACACTCAGCCCCAAGAAAACATGGGAGGGCGCGGTCGGCGGGCTAATCACGGCAGCCCTGGCAAGCATCGCCATCGATCGCCTGGCGCCGTCGGCCATGCCCGTGCTGCATGCGAACCTCGTATGGGAGATCGGCTTCGGACTCTCGGTCGGTGTCGCGGGCATGCTCGGCGACTTGGCGGAATCGCTCATCAAACGCGACTGCCAATCGAAGGACGCCTCCGCCGCCGTCCCCGGTTTCGGCGGAGTCCTTGATGTCGTTGATGCGATACTTTACTCGGCCCCTGTCAGTTTCCTGTGGCTCTACTTGTTGACATAACCATGAACGACACCAGTTCGACCATTACGCTCAACGATCGCGACGAAGCCATTCAACTCTTTGGCAATCGCGACCAGTTCCTGCGCATCATTCGCGATGCGCTCAACGTGCGCATCATCGCCCGCGGCGACACCATCCAAATTGACGGCGAACCCACGCCTGTCGAGCAAGCCGAAAATGTTTTCACGCAGCTTCGTCAGATTTTGCAGAAGCAACAGGTGGTGACCGCGGAGAACGTTCGCACGGTCCTTGCGATCTCGCAGCGGACCGACACGGCTTCGCTGGCAGGCGCATCCGCAGCCGCCGTCGTCTCGGCACCTGTCGCGGCGCTTGGCAACAATCGCGCGGTCCGCCCACGCACGGATGGACAGGCGCGCTACGTTCAATCAATGAAGGACAACGATCTCGTCTTCGCGATCGGTCCCGCTGGCACCGGCAAGACCTATCTCGCCGTGGGCATGGCAGTCAACATGCTGCGCCAAGGTGCGGTCAAACGGATTGTCCTCGTTAGGCCTGCCGTGGAAGCCGGCGAAAAGCTCGGATTTCTGCCGGGCGATCTCATCGCAAAGATCAATCCATACCTGCGTCCGCTGTTCGATGGCCTAAACGATATGATGGAGCCAGACCAGGTCAAACGCTACGTGGACAGCGACATCATCGAAGTTGCCCCGTTGGCATTCATGCGCGGGCGAACTCTCAACCATGCGGTAATCATCCTTGACGAGGGTCAAAACACGACCGTCGCGCAGATGAAGATGTTCCTTACCCGCATGGGCCACGGCTCCAAAATCATCGTCACCGGCGACGTGACTCAGATCGACTTGCCACAAAATATGCGCAGCGGCTTGATCGATGCGGTCTATCGGCTTGACAACCTGGATCGCATCGCCATTGTGCATTTGGATGAAAACGACATCGTACGACACCCGTTGGTTCAGAAGATAGTTCGCGCCTATGAGGATGACAAACCGCGAAGGAGAAAAAGCGAGCATTGATGGCAATACTTCGCACGGTGGAATTGTCGCATTTTCAGGCGATTAACACATTTCCGAGCCGCGACCGTCAGAGAGCGGCCGACAATGTGTGCACTGCATCCCGTCGACCGCTCCCTGACGGTCGCGGCTCGGAAAAGCGACCAACCCAACCGCGCGAAGTAAAACAGACCAATGCTTCGCCACGGGTATGTTGCTAGCACTAAGAAAGTTGCTGCGGAAACTGCGCCAGGATGGCCAAACGCGATCCACGTCACGTGATAGGCGAGCCATGCGCCCTGTCATGGGCCGCATGGTGCTAACTCGCCTGGCGATTGTCGCGCTGACGACGCTGTGCGTCACGCTGTTTGCCGTCGTTTGGGGCATGCCGATGCCCTATCGGCTCGGTGAAACCTATCCACACGATTTGCGGGCACGTGTTGATTTCACCATTATCAATCACGTCGAACTGATCAATCAGAATCGCGATCGGCATCGCCAAGAAATCGAAAATCCCAAGGCCAAGCCGACGACTCAAGAGCGGCCCGTCTTTGAAAAATACCCGCGTGGCATGTTGCTCGTGCCCTCGGGTGAAGCGATCCACGAACGCCAACTCGATCTGCTACGTGAAGAACATCAGTCCTATCTCGATTCCCTGAAATCGCGTCACCACTGGGCACGCGGGCTATCGATCCTCGCAATCCTCAGTTTGTCGACTTCGATGGTCGCGCTATATGTGATGCGTTTCCAACCAGCACTTGCCCAAAGCTCGGCGATGATTGCCGGCATCTGCGTGCTCGCGCTGACGACGATCGTGCTCGGAATGACCATGAGCCAACAGCCGTGGAACGCGCTCCTGTTACCAATGATGCTCACGGCGATGGTGGTGACGCTGGCCTACAATCCGCAGTTCGCGCTACTGGTGACATTCGCGTTGGAGTTGGCAGTTACGACGTTGCTGGGCGAAGGCGTCGGCCATCTGCTCGTGCATATGGGCGCATTAGCGACGGCAATCTTGTTGCTCAAACATGTGCGAACGCGCACGCAACTTGTCCGCGTCGCCAGTCTCGCGGGCGCGGTCGGCTTTGCGGCAACGCTGGCGACGGGCACGCTCACCGGCCAAACCTGGTCGCTGATCTTCGCGGATGGTTTTCGCTGTTTCGCGTGGGGCTCGCTATCAGGATTTTTACTGACAGGATTACTACCTATCATCGAACGGATGTTCGGTTTCGTCACCGATGTAAATCTGCTCGAACTTGCCGACGGCTCGCATCCATTGCTTCAGGAACTGGTGCGCCGCGCGCCGGGCACGTACACGCACAGTATCACAGTCGCCACGCTCGCCGAGGCCGCCGCCGGCGCCATCGGCGCGAATCCGCTCCTCGTGCGTGTCGGCAGCTATTTTCATGACGTGGGCAAAATGCTCAAACCCGATTACTTCATCGAAAATCAAACTGGTACGAATCGCCATGACCTCCTCGAACCCGCCCTCAGCACGCTTGTCATCATCGGCCACGTCAAAGACGGCATCGCCCTCGCACTGAGACATCGCCTGCCCAAACCAATCCTCGATTTCATCGCCCAGCATCATGGCACGACGCTCGTCGAGTATTTCTATCGCGAGGCCAAACGCATGCAAGAAGAAGCGGGGCAATCCTCGTCGGACCTGGAATCGAGCTTCCGCTATCCTGGTCCGAAGCCGCAGTCGCGCGAACTCAGCATTGTCATGCTCGCCGACGCTGTCGAGAGCACAAGCCGATCGCTGACCAATCCCGCACCAGGCAGCCTGCGCAAGCTCGTGCACGATCTGTTGATGAAACGTCTGCTCGATGGCCAATTTGAAGAAAGTGGACTAACGCTGACCGAATTGCATCTGATCGAAGAGGCCCTATCTAAGTCGCTGATCGCTCTATTTCATTCGCGCATCAAGTACCCGGAAGCGGAAACCGAGGCGAAGACGAAGGCGGCGTAATTGTTTAGCCGCGACGCGCAGCGGAGCGCGAAGATACAATCGCGCTCCGCTGCGCGTCGCGGTTAAACACTAACGCTTAAACGAAAACTCAAGCGTGTTCATCAACGTCCAGGCGATGTCCTCGGCGGCCTGGCGGCGCTGCGAGGGATCACGCCGCAGATGCTCCAGCGATGCCTTGCGTTCGGCGTCCGATGGAAAGCGGCTGAAGAACGCCAAGTACAAGGCATCCAGCAGTTCCATGTCGTCCTTTTTCTCGCGTACCCAGCGGGCGACGTTGCCACGCTCGTGCGTCAATTTCTCGTGAATCTCTGGCGAATTCAAAAGGTGCAGCACCTGCGACACGCTCGGCTCAACGACTCGCTCGCATTCACATGCAGTGATGCGTTGCGGTCGGCCATAGAGCTTCAGAAAATAGTGTGGCAGCTTGCTGTCCCAGAGCTGGATCGCTCGTGTGCCCGGCGCGGCGCCGCTGAATCGCTCCGGAACGCCCAGTGATTGGCTGACCATATCGAGCATCACTTCCGCATCGATTCGGCGAAAGAGGCTGCGCGAATAATTCTGCTCGTCCTTCTCGTTGGTGGCGTTCGGCGTCGCGCTGAGTTGGTAGGTGCGGGAAAGCACAATCGCCCGCATCAGTTGCTTGACATCATACTTCGAGTCCACGAGATGCTTGGCGAGCGCGTCGAGCAACTCCGGGTTGCTCGGCGGATTGGTATCGCGCACGTCATCCACTGGCTCGACCATGCCGCGACCGAGGAAATGCGCCCACAGCCGATTGGCAAGATTGCGGGCGAACCACGGATTCTTGGGCGACGTCATCCAGTCGGCGAGAACCAAGCGGCGATCGCCTACCGTCGATTTCTCGGGCTGCTTCATGCCAAGCGCATGCGCGAAGACGGCGTCGCCGGTGCGTGGATGCTTGCTCTGCGGGTCGCCGACGGCCTGCACGCTCTCGCCCCGCGCGGATGGCCGAATCGACAACGGCGTGAAGAACGCGGTCATGCCGAAATAGTCGGTTTGGCTCCAGCGGTCGTAGGGATGGTGATGACATTCCGCACAGGCGATGCGAATGCCGAGCAGCACCTGCGACAGCGAACTGGCGGCCTCGCCCGCCTTCGTCACGACCTTGTAATAGCTCGCCGGGCCGATCTCTTCGAGCGGGCCCTCGGCTGTTAGCAACTCGCGAGTGAACTGGTCGAACGGCTTGTTCTTGGCGATGCTCTCGCGAATCCAGCGATAGTAGGCATACGCCTTCTTGTGGCCCAACGCCTGGCGATCTACACGCAAGAGGTCCGACCATCTCAACGCCCAATAATCGGCGAATTCGGGGCGGTCGAGAAGCTCATCAACCAGCGTGGCACGTTTGTTCACACCTTTGTCCGCTAGGAAGCGTCGCGCCTCGTCAGCCGTTGGCAACGTGCCGATGAGGTCGAGATACACGCGGCGGAGGAAATCGCTGTCGCTGGCCAGCTCCGATGGCGCGATGTTGAGCTTCTTGAGTTTCGCGACGACATGGGTATCAACAAAGTTATTCGCCGGGAATGCGGGATAGTTCACGATGACCTGCGGACGCGGGATAATCGCGCGGAAGGTATCGACGCAATTGGCATAGTTCGCCATCACCGCAACTTCGCCCGGCGTCTGCCCCGCGTTGACGACGCCCTCAGCACTGACGCTCGCCAACGCTTCGTTGTTGACAAGAAAGCGAGCATGCCCAGTCACGTCGATTTCACGATCATCGGAAAAGGTGGCGACGACGCGCAGTTGCTGGGTGTCCTTCATCGCCAGCAACCGTTCCTTCGGCTCGACGCGAACGCGGACCACGGTCGGCGCCTTCGGGTCACCCATCGGCGTCCCGGCGGCGATCCAGCCGCGCAGTAGATTGTATTCGTCGGTCCCAGCGCGGATGCGAATGCCACCACCGTGCGGCATTTGGCCTGACGCCTTCAGCAGCAGCAGACTCGATTCCGGCGAGGCATGAAGGACGCGCCGGCCACGTGATTCCTTGACAATCGCATAATGATCGTAATCCGGATCGGACCCGAACACGGCCAACTTGAACCCATTCTGCCCTTGCGAATAGCCGTGGCAGCCCGAAGAGTTGCAGCCGAATCGGCTCAGGAGCGGGATGACATCATTCTCGAAATGAAAGGCATGTGGTTTGGCGAAATCGCGCACTTCGACTTGCGTCTTAGCGGATAGCCCCTCGGCACTGACGACGACCTCCGCCTTGCCATCAGCGAGTGGGCGAATCACGCCAGTCTGGGTGATCTTGATGAGGCTGGATTGTTTCGTTTCATATT
Organism: Gemmataceae bacterium; assembly: GCA_009697105.1. Taxonomy (GTDB): domain Bacteria; phylum Planctomycetota; class Planctomycetia; order Gemmatales; family Gemmataceae; genus SIAQ01. The sequence goes on from SIAQ01000017.1 coordinate 47,485, forward strand.
TGGCGGAATGCGTCAGATCGACGAGTTTGCCGTCCTTCGTTGTTCCCGTCACAAGCACACGCGAAACGGTTGTTGGGCCCGAAAGCTTAATCAGGCGAGGCGACACGGTCAATTCGATGATTTTGTCCTGTCCGCGAACAAGGCCGGTCGGGATAGAACTCAATAGTAACGCGATGAGCCAACAGGATATTTTGGAGTGCATGGAATGATCTCAGTTCGAGGGAGCGATGGCAGGTATGGAATAGTTTACCATTCTCCCGAATGTTCACAAGGACGAAATTGCCGGTTCGTGCCGAACTATTGAAATGCCGCCGATTGCGAAACGCCGATTTAGATGCTACAATTATCAACATCCTATTATTGTTATCCTGGATCTCACCAGCAAAATCCAGGTTAATCGAAGTTTGCACACTGAAAGGTTACGATGATGATCCAGGTTTATTGTTCATGGGGGTTCTGCGCCGCCATGGCGTGTTTCCTCGTCGTCATGCCGACGTCGGTCCGAGGGCAATCCGCGCCAGCCGTCGAATTGGCTCAGCAAAAGAAAGACGACGCGAGCCGATTGCAGAAGGAACTGGACGCACTCAGAGCTGAGTACGAACAGCGAGCGAAGGATTTGGCCAAGGAGCGCGAACGGGCAGAGAAGAAGGAAAAAGAGAAGTCCGCGAAAAGCGTGAAGGAACCGAAGAATGTTGACAAGGAAATTCTTGAGCTTGAGAAGACGCTGCAAATGCTTCGGCGCGACTTTGAAAAGCTGAACCAGGAATTGGACGCGCGACGCAAAAGCGGCGAGGGCGGTCCGGGATCGAAAGGGCCGAAAATCGGCGAAGCGCGTCCAAAGTCCGAGCCTTCCGCTCCGCCTCGCGTGATCTACGTGCCCGTGCCTTATCTGCCCTATCCACCGTTCTTTCAGCCATTCCAGATGTACTCTCCGCTGACGCTGCCGCGTCCGTGGTGACGTCCAGGCGATGCAGCGGATCGCGAATAATCCCGCGCTCCGCTGCGCATCACGGCCAACGGCGGATACTATGAGAGTATGAGCACTCTCGAATCGAAACGCGATTGTCTGGTGGAACTACTCCGCGCCATGGGGCAAGTCGCTGTCGCTTTCAGCGGCGGCATCGACAGCACCGTCGTCGCCAAGGCGGCTCAGATTGCGCTCGGCGAATCCGCAGTCGCCGTCACTGCGGATTCGCCGAGCGTGCCACGTGCCGAGATCGCCGAAGCCAAGCATCTCGCCGAGCAGATCGGCATACAGCATCGGATCGTGATGACGGGCGAATTCGCTAATCCCGATTACACCAAAAACGACGGCACGCGCTGCTACTTCTGCAAAGACGAACTCTACACGCAAATCGAAAGCCTGCTGCCCCAACTCGAATGCGACATCATCGTCAGCGGTGCCAATCTCGACGATCGCGGCGACTACCGCCCCGGTCTGCTCGCGGCGGCGGAGCATCGGGTGCGGCATCCACTTCAAGAGGCCGGCTTTACCAAGGCCGACGTCCGCGCTCTCGCCCTGGCGTGGGGTCTGCCGACCTGGGACAAGCCGGCGTCACCGTGCCTATCCAGCCGACTCGCACCGGGCGTCGCCGTCACGCCGGAACGCACCGCCCGCATCGAGGCTGCCGAGGCGCATCTCAAGCACCTCGGCTACCGTGAATTCCGCGTCCGCCTGCATGAAGGCGAGTTGGCACGCATCGAGGTTCCGCCCGACGGTTTGGCGAAGCTCGTTGAACCCAACGTGGTCGCCGACCTGGTAAAATATCTGAAATCGCTCGGCTTCCGCTACGTCACGCTCGACCTCGAAGGTTTCCGCAGCGGGAACTTGAACGACCTGATACCACTGACGTTGCGAATGCCGAACCTATCAACCGTAGAAGGAGGAAAATGGTGAGTGGTGATTCGATTCGAGAAATGCTCCGTGCGGAGCCATTTGAGGTACATCTTTCCGGCGGCGAGGCCCACGAGGTTTCGCACCCGGAATTGGCATGGATCGCTGGCAGCCAGCTGTACATCTTCTTTCCGAAGACCGAGCGCGTGGCACGCTGTTCGCTGCTGCACGTTACCAGCCTGGAATACACGCAGAGAACATCCACGAAGAAAAAAGGAGGCAAGTCATGAAACCATTGCCCGCGAACAAAGCGCTCGACAACTACTTCTTTGAAGCGCGTTGCAAGCTGCTTGATATTGCCGCCATCCTCGATCGCATCAATCGCGGCCAGGATACGGGCGAAGTCCTCGGCAACGATCCACGCCTGGAGAAGGTCCGCAAAGCCCTCGACGTGCTGCTCGACCAATCCGGCGGCCGGGCGGAGCGCATCCAACAGGTCTTCTCGCTCGATTACGATCCAACGTGGGAGAAGCCGAAGCCGCGGTATTGATGTTCCGCTTAGCATCCTCAATACGCGGTGGCAGAAATCTATCCGAACCGAAAGGAGATGCGATGACGAAGTCGCAACTGGTCGAGAAAATTCGTGAGATGCCGGTGACCGATCAACGGGACCTGGCAGAATCCATCTTGAGTAGCATCAGCGTGCCAGCAGTATCGTGCGAATTCTCCGGCATTCACAAGCAGATGGAGGACGCTGCCAAAGAAGCGATTGAGTATTACCGCACCGATCCGGACGTCGCCTTGTGGCAAGCGTTAGACGCGGAGCCTATTCATGAATAAGCAACGCGGGCAGATTTGGCTTCTCGACCTTGCGCCGACAATCGGTGCTGAGATTTCCAAAGCTCGGCCCGCGATTATCGTCAGTTCCGATCGTGTTGGGATTCTTCCGCTGAAGGTTATCGTCCCAATCACGGGCTGGCAACCGCTTTTCAAGAAGTTTCCGTGGATGGTCCGAATCGATCCTGATGCTGCGAATGGGCTTTCCAAGACATCGGCAGCTGACACGTTCCAGGTTCGATCGCTTTCGGAGAACCGCTTCATCAGAAAAATGGGGAATGCCTCTTTGAAACAATTGGAACAGATCAAAGAGACACTTGCACTGGTTCTTGAAATAAACACGTAGACCTGAACTGGAATTCATTTTCCCAGCATTCGCACCGGCATTGTGCGGAAGAACACGCCGTTGCCGCCGGTTTGCTTCGCTTCGGTGTCGTAGAAGATCGTGCCCAGCGTATCCGCGTTGATTTCGACAGTGCGCGGACAAGCCCGGCCGCCGATGGCGCGAGCGGGGTTGTAGAACTCGACGGGCCGGTCGAGGTCCCAGGTCTTGCCGTCATCGCGTGACACGATGAAGTGGATCTTCTCGCCGCCAACGCCGGGGCCGACGATTTGCGAGGCGAGCAGCCAACCGTTCTTGATCGCGATCATTTCATGCCGCCAACCTTGTGTCGAGACATCGGGGAACGGTTTGATCGCATCCCAGGTCTTGCCCGCGTCCGTCGAGCGTAGTCCCTTGCCGCTGACGAGCGTTCCCTTGGCCGTGCGCACGATTGGCGTCAGACCGTGATTTCGTCCGTCGCCGAAGGGCGTTTCGGCACCGGTCTCGGGATTGTAGACAGTCGTGCGATCCATAAGCGAAATCAGCCAAGCCGTCGGCGACAGTTCGACGAACGGATGCCGAATGACGCTGCCAAGCTTCGCATCCTTTGGCTTGGCAAGGTTTTTCGGTTCGCTCCAGGTCAGGCCATCGTCACTGCTGATCGAGTAGGCGATGTGGCGAGACTTCGGGCCGGTTTCGGCGGTGTACCAAACATTCCATGCATGCACGAGTCGGCCATCGGCCAGCGTCGTCAGCGAACCGGGGTAGACTTGCGTGTTGACGGTATGCGGAAACAGCGTCGGCTTCGACCAGGTTTTTCCTGCGTCGGTGGAACGCGTCACCAGATACGGCTTGTATTCGCTCTTGCAATAGACCGCGACGAGCGTGCCCTTTTTGCTCACGCACAATGCGGGATGGATATGCCCGCTGACACCCGTCTCGATCCGCACGGGTAGAGCGGAATCCTGCGCGACGGCGATCGGAAACGTGCAGCCCAATGCAACGGTCAAAATCAATATGTGTCTCATAGCGTCTCTTGTCCGGGCGACTTTGGGAAAGGTCGGCTCAGTCGTTGCCAGGTAGGCTATACACCTGCGATGCGATGGAACAGACCGTGAGTTGAGGCAAGCGCAGGAACGTCGCCGCTCCTTCAGGTGCAACACCGTTCGTTTCGCGGAGAGGTTTGATTCCAACCGCACCGTGAGATGTGTAAACGTGCACAACAGCTTGATCGCCGACAACAGTTGTATTACGAGCCCGTAGCGTAAGCGACGGATTGGAAATAACCGTCGCTTACGCTACCGGCTCGTATATCGAAGGAGGGAGTCAACACCTCACGCCACCCAATCGAAAAAGCCGAGGCTCGCCAGGCCCGCCTTCAGCTTCTCGTGCTGGCCCGGCGTCAGCCTCGCATGCGGCAAACGCGGCGGGCCGACAGGGACGCCAAGCAACTCCATCACCGATTTCGCCGCTCCCATGAAGCCCAGGCTTGCCAGCAATTCGATCATCTGCACCGATCGATACTGTTCCGCGCGGGCGGCGACGAGGTCGCCCTTCGCAAACGCCGCGATCACCCGATTATAGATAGGCCCGGCAAAATTATACGTGCTGCCGACCGCGCCGACCGCGCCAAGCGACAAGGCCGCCAACAGGTACTCGTCGGTTCCCCACGGAATATCGAATCGCCCACCGGCAACCCGCAAGAGGCTTTGATAGGCCATCAGATCGGGGTTCGTGAACTTGAGGCCCGCCAGCGTCGGGATTCGTGCCGCCCCGATTTCGAGAAACTCAGGCATCGAATAGTGAACGTTAGTCATGATGGGAATGTCGTAGAAGTAGTACGGCAATCCCGGCGCGGCACTGGCGATCTCCGCACAGCAATCGATGAGGAGGTCCAGCGTCCTCGGTTTGAAGTAACTGGGCGACAGTGCCGCGATTGCGCTGGCTCCGAGCGTCTGTGCCTGCGCCGCCAGAGTGCGAGCATCGGCGATGCAGTTCGAGCCGACGTGAACCACCAGCCGCATCGGAGTGCCACGGATAACCTCGCTCCATCGCTGTGCGACGGCCAGGCGTTCCTCGACCGTCAGCGAATGACTTTCTCCCGTGCTGCCACAGACGAAGACCGATTTCACGCCGGTGCGAAGAAGGTACGCCGCCTGTTTTTCGATCGCGTCCAGATTCAACCCGCCACTGGCATTGAACGGCGTATGCGTGGCGGCGATCAGGCCTACTAACTTTGTGGACATATCGGTTATTCCTTTTCAGAATGAAGAGTCCGCGGCTGTATCAGCAACACGAGGACAATGGAAACAATCGCCGCACTCGCAAAGATACCGAAGATCACATTGAGCGGCACGGCGCGATCGCGCATGACGCCAAAGCCCCAGTCGGCGAGGCCGCCGCAACTGATGCTGACGAGGTTCATGATCCCGTAGCCCGTCGCACGCAATTCGGGCCGAACGATCTGCGACAGGATCGGCATATTGTTACAGTCGAAGAAGCCCCAGCCAAGACCGAAGAGCATGAGAAACGCGATGGCAACACCAAGCGTCCCCGCGTTGCCAACGCCGAAGATCGCCGGAACGATCAGGCCCATGCCGATGGCGCTAACGAGAATTCGGCCACGCTCGCTGCGGCGCATCCAGGTGTCCGCCAACCAGCCGCCGACGAACGCGCCGAGGATGGCGGCGACCTGCCAATACAGCGTCGCCGCGACGCCCGCCTCGCCCTGCCCGATGCCGAACTCACGCTTCAAGATCGATGGCATCCAGTCGCGCACCACCCAGCCCGCGAGCGCCGGCAGAGTGAAGTAAAGCACCAGCAAAATAAACGAGACGTTCGTGACCAACTCCTGCGCCGCCCGCAGTGGTGTTGGCCTCGACATATTAGTTTTCGCCTGACTCGTTGGAGCGTCCCGCAAGTAGAACGCGAGCGGCACCGCGTAAATCATGCCCACAATCCCGCATGCATCGAACGTGAAACGCCAGCCCAGGCCTGGCTCGTCGGCCACATGCCCCGCGAATCCGCCGGCGATAACGCCGCAGTAGATCGCCATTTGATGCAACCCCACGGCTCGCGATCGTGTCGAACCAACGTGATAATCGGCGATCAGTGCCAGTGCCGCCGGGATGTAGAACGCCTCGCTGATGCCCATGAGCGAGCGGGTCCAAAGCAGTTCATTATAGGTCGCCACCTGCCCGGTCCACCACGTCACCCCGGACCAAACGAACAGACTGCCGCAGATCGTAAACCGTCGGCTGAAGCGGTCGGCCAGGTAGCCGCCGATCGGGCTGAGAAACGCATACACCCACTTGAACTGCCCGAGCATGAAACCCCAGTTCGCGTCGCTCCCGATGGTCGGGATGTCGGCCATGACCGAGGCCTGCATCGCCGCCAGCATCTGCCGATCGAGATAGTTCAACAGCGCAACCGGCATCAGCAGGACGACCACCAACCAGGCGGTTCGCGACATCGTCGGTGATTCCAGTGCGATTGACACGCTGCTGCTCCCAGGCGAACCCGATGTTCGTTTTGATCGTCTCTTGAAACATTATCCGCACCGGGGGCCAAATGGGCGATATCAAATTTGTCCGTAGTCCGTGGCAAAAAGCGCCTGCAGACAAATCCAAGCCGATCAAGCTGCTTGGATGGCCACTGTGACGTCTTGGTCCCTGCTCATGACTGGAGTATGATTAATAAGTCGCAGTCCACAGTCAGTTCTTGCCAAGGACTAATGACTAAGAACTAAGGACCAAGCCATGGCTGAAATGACAATCCAGTTGCGCATCGACCCGAACACGGGGAAGAAGGATATTGTCATTAGCCTGGATTCCGATGCTGACATGTTGCCTCACGAACACGAGGAGCAACATCGCCGGCTCGCCGAGAAACTCCTCGAAGGCGGCATGATCCAGGCCTCCGAACTCGGCAAGATTGTTGTGGAACGCGAGGAAGAAGCGGCTGCACCGGCCGCACATGAACAATCCAAAATAGAGCCGCCAAGCGAGAGAAAAATTCAAGCCCCAGGATGAGCGCAGCGATTCCTGGGGGTGGTGGATGGCTTGACCCCCAGAAATCGCTGCGCTCATCCTGGGGCTTACGCCGAGCAATGAAAGCTACACGTGATCCTTCACTTCCCCACCTTCGATATCCTGCGACTCGCGCTGACGACCGGTGCTGTGCCCGAGGACGTGCGCGTTGCGCCGGTAGGCTACGTCCCTGGGCCGGATCGCACGCTGCAGGTCGAGCCGAGCGTGCCGATGTCGGAGCAATCGCTCAAGGCCCTGCGTCGGCTTGGCGTTCAGTTCCCAAAGCAGACCGCTCTCGAACATGCGTCAAAGGCTGAGCATTGGCTGCAACTTTTTCCGCTCATGCGCGACCCTCGGCCCACGGAAAGCGACGCCCAGACGCCCGTGCTCTTCGCCCTGCCCGTGGAGGCATCGCTCGGCGAACTGGCGACAGAGATATTACGGCTCGGTAACGATCGGCAATCATTTCGCCACATCACCAGCGATGTCGGCCCTCCGGTGACGCTGCTGCGAGTCATCGGGCCGCCGTATTATTCGCTGCTGCTGGCATTAGATCAACCGGATTCGCCGGGCGTGCCGATTGCGTATCGCGAGGTATCACCGCGCGTGTGGGTACGGGCTGGTTACGTGCATCCGCTGGGCGAGCAGATCAAGCCGCCCATCGGGCAGGTATTGTTGCTGAGCGAACCGCGCGTTTGGCAGACGCTTCCCGAAACGGCCTGGCAGGACATCTACGAGGTGCTCGACTTCGCCACACCGGCGACGCCGATCGCCTACGCCGACGCCCCCCTGCCCTGCCGCATCCCCGTATCGATCGCCCTGACGCGCGCCGGCGGCCGTGACGTGGCGGAACTCTGGGTGCTGCGCGATCCCGCCATCGCCCAGGTCGAGGACCTCGTCCGCACAGCCGACAACGAACTGATCGCTCGCTTCGCCTTCGCCGTCGCGGAGTTCGAAGGCCAGCGCGTCGTCGTCTTACGTATGCGGCCCTCGAAAGCGGCGCCGCCCGCGGTTGTCCTCAACGCTCTCGGCTTTCGTCCTTATCTCCGCATTCCGAATTTGTATGTGCCCGTCAGCACGGCTCTGCGCCCGCCATTGCGCCGTGAAGCGGTGATCGCACTGCTCGCCGAGGATCGTACTCGCCTCACCTGGCTCGCCCCGACCCCGAACGGCAGTTTCACGCCGCGGAGCGTGCCGGAGGATGCGTTCCGCCCGTTATCGGAGTGGGTCGATTACATTCTGGAGCATGAGCATCAAGCGATGGCTGCGTGGATCGGCTCGACACAGTTTCAGTTCGAGAGCTTAATTTGCAGGGACGACGCCGAAAGGCCGAAGAAACCAAAAGCCTCACCGCCACCAAAGAAACTCAGCGATGGCCCTGGCAAGGAACGCGATACGACCGCAGCGAAAAATCCTACCGCCTCGCCGACGCCCAAGCGGAAAGATCGCACGGACGAAGGCCACACCGATGACGCGCCCAGGGCGACGCCGAGTGAGTGGGAGCAACGCCTGCACGCTGTCGAAGCGGACTACAGCCAACTGACGACACCATTGGAGGACGCGGGCCGACAGCCGTTATGGGTCGAGATGGCTCAACTCAACGGGCTACTCACTCGCACTAGCGACGAGGCGATTTGCTGGGCCAACGCGATCTGGGAGGATGCCAACCCACGCCTCGATTGGCTGCGAGACTGGAGCCTGGCCGACGGCAAGTCGCTTGGCGCCGCCATCACTCGCTTGTGCAAAATCCCGACGCCGATGCACACCGATCTGCAACGCCTCGCCGCCAGTCTGATTCACTTGGCGACATTATCAAATGTGCCCGGCGATCTCGCCACACCGCTCGATCGCGCTCAGCGCTTTCTCGAAAAGCACGAGTCGCACCTCGGCGCGAGGCCGTTGTGGCTGGCCTGGCATGCGCTGCACAAGCTCGCAGGCAACGACGTGCTGCTGCTGGCCCGCGCTCGCGATCGCATTCTGGAACGACTCTTCGCCCACGGTCTCTCTGCGGATCTCGACCTACCGGCGTTCCTTCGCTACCACGGCATCAACGCGAATCAACGCTTCACGCAGGTCCGCGACAAGGTCGTGCGGCTGCATCGCATCGTCCGCGATTGGACCAAGACCGGCACAAACCCCGTCCCGCACACCCTCGCCTATGTCGATCTGATGTTTGCCTTCGGCCTTGCGCGTCTAGGCGAAGTCGCAGAGGCCCGCCGATTGCTGCACGACGCCGCCGCCGAGTTGGAGCACGCCGACGAGGTGCACAGTTGGCTCTACGCCGCGTTTGCGTTTCGTGTGCAGCAAGCGATCGACAGCAAGGCCGCTGGCCAACGGCTGCCCGAAGAGATGCTCGACCTGCTTCGTGAGATCGAGTCGCCAGGCTTTCTGCAACACCTGCCCAAAGGCAATGCACGCGATGACGCCAAGCAGGTCCAGCAAACGCTACGTCTCAAGATCGACCGCGTACGCCAATATTCACGCATCCTCGAACCGGTCGAACGCATAGCGGCCTATGAACGATGGTACGGTACGCACACAGACGAATTGATTCAGTCGCTCACGGCCCTTGCCGAAGAATCCGACCGTGCCATCGTGATTCAGCGCTTGCAAAAGCTGATGACCGGCAAACAGAAAATCAAAGGCTCGCCCAATGCCGAGTCGCAAATCATCCTGACGGCGTTGCGTCTTGCGCCTCGTCTAGGCCAAGCGTTCGGCGAAGAGGTGCTCGACCGCGCCGCCGTCGTCATCGCCAAGGAAAAGGATGTCGAGCGCGTGGCCGAGCTGATCGAGAAGAGTTTGTTCCTGGCCGGGCAATACGATCGCCGCGAGGACTTGCAACGTTTGGTGACGCGATTTCAGGAGCTGCTCGAAGGCTCGTGCCGGCTGCCGTACGACAAGCTCATCCGCGTCATCGCCGGCAGCTTTCGCGGGCTTCGCAAGTTCGGCCTGCGTGACGAAGTGCTGCATCTATTGCGGCGTGTCGAGGCTGCTATCGCCGGTGACCCGGACCTGCGTGGCACGGCAGTCCAGGCGGGCCGCGTTGTCGCTCAACGGCATTGCCTGCTGCTCGAATTGGCCTGTGCGTGGTTCTACTTCGGCGAAGAATCAATCGCGCGAAAGATGCTCGACAACGCCCGCAATCAGCTCTATCGCAATGAGCTTTACTGCGTGCACCAAAACGAACTCGCCTGCGGTTACCTTACCGCGCTCGGCTACGCCCCGATCGAGTTCGCCGTCGCCCGGGTGATGGAGTTCTACCGCAAAGCCGAGGGCGTCTACGACATGTGGACCACGCAAACACACTTTTCATTGAGCCGACTGATGGCCGTGGAGGCAACCATCCTCGCTTTGGTCAACGAAGACACGACGCTCGACCCGCAAGTCCGCAAACGCCTCGACGAGGAAGAGTATCTCATTCGCCGGCGGATACACAAGGATGTGCGTGGTTCGTAGTCCGTGGAAAAGCTTGCCATTCGCCGCGTTCCTGGGAATCGTCTGTGGTCCGTCGGTGGATGTCGCTAGCCGTTTAGCCGTTCGCTTTTGGCGAATGCACATCGCCGCCGTACAAGAAGGGGTTGGCGCTCGCCAAAGGCAAGCGGCGATAGGTGATATGGGCGGTCGTGCGTTCAACCTAATTCGCGTCCTGACCCTTTTTCTCCGAGTCTTGATTGAGACGTTCGAGGATAACCTGGGCAGCGGAGAGGTAGTCGGAAGCAGTGGCTTCGAGGATGCGGATGCCGCCGGCGGGGCCACGCGAGAGATAGCAGGTCAGCAGGATGCCTTCGGGAACCTGTGCGACGCTCTGCTTGTGTACGCCGCGCTCTTTGAGTTGGGTATCGAGCGGCAGATTGGTCGGCGAAGTGTTCGCGGTCTGGGCCGTCGACAGGGGCGAGCCTTGCGATTGCCAACCGATTATCGGCGTGAACGGCGGCGTGGCGCTGTTGTCGCGGAGTCGCTCGACGCGTGGCGTCGTGGAAGCGCCGGGGTAACCGGGCATCGTCGGCGTCTGCAACGCTTGGCCTTGGCGCGCCCAGTCGGCGGTCGGGCGTGATTTGCCGTCGTCGTCGATGGCGAGCGGTCGGCCCAACGGCCCCTGGGTGCTCATCGCTGCGAGGCCGGCGTTGTTCGTTCCGGAAAAAGCCGTCGGAATCGCCGGCACGCCGCCCTGTGGAGGTGAAACGAGGGTGCCGGTCATCGCTTGCTGCTGATTCGGGATCGGCATGGCAGCCGGTGGAGCCAGGATCCCTTTGAGCGGATCGTGGCCCGCTTGCGTACTCGAATTATGGGAAGTCGAACATCCCGTGAAAACGGCGAATGTCAGGGCAATCGAACCGATCACGAGGGATCGACAGGTCTGTCGGGCCATCATCTTTCGCCTATTCTGCCGATCTTTCGACATTTGGCGTGTCCGCCGATCTTGTGGGATGTCAATTCTCCAATAAAAAGAAATCGACACAAACGAACGGGAACTTTAACCTATTTGTCCGTGGTTCGTAGTACTTCGTCGTATGTCCGTGGTCAGTGGTCCGTGGCAAGAAAGCACAACCGCTTTTGCTACGGAACACTGACTATGGTCCACGGGTAACAATTTCGGAGATATTCGACAATGGCATCTGCCAACATTGCAGTAATCGGCGGCGACGGAATCGGGCCTGAAGTAACCGAGCAAGCGATTCGCGTTGCTGACGCTGCCCTTAAACGTGAAAACGTCACCTATACCTGGAACCGCTTGCCCTGGGGGTCTGCGTACTACAAGCAGACCGGCAAGATCCTGCCCGACGACGGCTGGGACACATTGTGTAAGCACGATGCCATCCTGTTCGGCGCCGTCGGTTCACCTGATGTGCCCGAATTCGTTACCGTGCACGGCTTACTGCTGCCAATGCGGCGGAAGTTCGATCTTTATGTCAATCTTCGGCCCGCGTATCTTTTTGAAGGCGTGCAATCGCCGTTGCGCGACAAGGCGCCAGGCAGCATCGACATGCTCGTCTACCGCGAAAATACCGAAGGCGAATACGCGCCAACCGGTGGCAGATTGTACGTCGGCACACCTAACGAAACCGCCGTGCAGACCGCGGTCTTTACTCGCTTTGGCTGTCAGCGCATCCTGCGATCTGCGTTCGAGGCCGCGCGCAAACGGCCACGCAAAAAGGTAACGTCGATCACAAAGTCAAACGCCCAGGTACACACGCTCGGCCTGTGGGACGACGTTACGAAGGAAGTCGCAAAGGACTATCCCGATGTGCAATGCAACATGCTGCTCGTGGACGCTGCCGCGATGGATTTGGTTCGCAAACCGGAGGTATTCGATGTGGTGGTGGCGTCGAATCTGTTCGGGGACATCCTGACCGACCTCAGCGCCGTCATTACGGGCAGCGTTGGCCTCGGCGCAAGCGCGAACATGAACCCCGAGTGGAAGTTCCCGAGCATGTTCGAGCCATTGCACGGGTCGGCCCCGGACATCGCAGGCAAAGGCATCGCCAACCCGCTCGCCGCGATCCTGTCGGCTAAGCTGATGCTCGATCACCTCGGCCACGCGAAAAGCGCCGCCATGATGCACGTTGCCATCGCAAGAGTGCTCAAGGAAGCCCGCGTCCGCACACCCGACCTGGGCGGCAAAGCGACGACGGTCGAAATGGCTGAGGCGGTGCTCGCTGCGCTTTAGTCCGTAGTCCGTAGTCCGTGGCGAAACCAACGAGCAATCTGCTGGTGGCCGAGGGTCTCCTACTACGGACTACTTTGTAGCTGTCTTCGCCGGCGCCGCAAAGCTGGCTCGCTGAGCGTTTGCCTGGTCGGCGGTCATTTCACCGGGTTGCATGGAAAGCCGATAGTTGACGATCAGCGGTGTGTCGGCTGTGATCTGCCGTTCGAAG
>SIAQ01000139.1 GCA_009697105.1 Gemmataceae bacterium
AAAATCTACAACAACGTGACGACGACGAGCAACGTCTTTGCCGTCTGGTGGACCGTTGGCTTCTTCGAGGTCGAAGACGAAACCGTTCGCCCGGCACGTTTGGGAGCGGAGATCGGCAAAGCGGAGAATCGGCACATCCGCCATCGCTTCTTCGCAATCGTTGACCGCTCAGGGATGAACCTGTTTCAAACGACGCCAACCAATTCATTTACGTTCAAGCTGGGGCAACCGCAAATATGGAACAGCATGAAGGGGTATGCAGTAAAGGACGCAGCTATCTACAATGGGTTGACTTATGAGTGCGTTCAAGCAAACACTGGAAACTTGCCGTTAACTAGCACTAAGTTTTGGTCACCAGTGACTATGTTCATTACGCCACCCGTCGGCAACGCTGGCAAGGTTACGATCACCCTGCAACCGGGAATGCTCCTGGAGCTTGGGTCAGGCGCGACGGGCGAGGTTGTTCGAGTTGAAGCAGTGGTAGCCGGAAATGGTTTCAGAGCAGCATTTACCAAGGATTTTTCCGCGGGCGTCACACCCGTCATCTGTCGCGGCAACCCCGGTCCACGGCAGAACTACAATCCGAAGCAGGACAATCAGGTCGTCCTTCATTTGAGTGTGATTGAGTGAGCGGCATGACGAGCCGGAAACGTTAGCGACGGATTTCGCGGGTCCGTCGCTAACGCTTTCGGCTCGTTATGAGGGGCGAGTCCTAGATTACCGCCGCCCACCTGCTCGCGCGAACCAATCGCGAATCGCCAGTGCGAACCCCGGCAGCACGTCGCCGCCCGTCAGCGTTTGCGTTTCGTCGAGCAGCGTCATGTCATCGGGCGACGTGTAAACGGCGACGGTGCGATCCACAGGATCGACGATCCAGAACAACCTGGTACCGGCAGTGAAGAATTCTTGTCGATTCCTTGCCATCTCCTGATCTGTGTTGCTGGGACTTAGCACTTCGACCACCAAGTCGCCCACTTCACCAAGGATTTGTTCAAGCGTCAACTCCCGATTGGGGAATCGGCTCCACAAGTAGAACGACAAATCGGGAATGCGAACCTGCCCAAAATCGACACGCTGCATGCCGCCTTCGCCCAGTGTGAAGCCGCTGTCGTTTTCATCAAGATAGCTCTCGATGAAATGTCCGAGCAAAACTGCAAGGCGCGATTCCCAGTATCCCATGGCCTTCTCCACCAAAACGCCATCGATCAATTCGCAGAGCGGCCTGGCCAGAATCGCATTCCCCTCCGTCGCCAAGCCCGGCGGCGGCTGCAAGCGAATGCGGTGCGGCGGCACGCCCAGGTGGGCGATCAGCTGTTCCACGTTTTCGGTTTCAAGCACTGGCATATTCATTCTCTCCAGCGGATTTCGCGTTCACATCAGTTTACCCGAAATCGATCAGCGGACCAAGCGTGACATGTCGGCGACAAATCCGTTTTGCCGCGGCGCATGGTGTCGATTCGGGTCTTAGCGCGATCCTCCGTGTGCAACTCGATGCCAAGGCGATCCGAATCCACGGGGCGAACCAGACCGACGAACTCGAGCACCACGTGCGTGAGTGCACGGGCATCGCCTAGCGCGGTCGACACACCCCACGTGCAATTTGTCGCAATCGCAAATTCGGCGAATCGTTTAGCGATTTTCGAACGCCAATCGCGTGCCAGTATTGCCCACTCGATTTGAGTGATGGCTGCTTCGTACTCGCTCAGCTTCACCAACTCGCGAAGGACGCGCGTCATCTCATTCGCGGCGCCGAGCGAGTTTTTTAGCCGCCTGACGTATTCGAGTCCATCCTCACTTAGCCGATCAGCCTCGTCCTCGGCGAGCAACTCAACCAGCGTCTGTGCGATTACGACCTGATTGGGCAGATCGTGGCAACACAATTTGTGCATATCGCGCAATAGCCGATCGGCTTACATGGTGTTAGCTTCTCTGTTAATCCGCTGACTGCGAAGCAAGCAGAAGACACAAAGGACAATATCATGTGCCCGGATCAATTATACACTACGATCGCGCAGAATCGCGCCGACGAGTTCGGCGACGGCGTTCCCGAATCGTGCATGTTGGTCAGCCGCCCAATGGACTCCGTCGAGCGGGCTGGATTCGACGATTGCGGCGGCATCGAGAAAATGACAGCCGAGTTGTGCGGCAAAGGCACGATAGTGCGGAGCCAACTCCCGCGATTTTTCGGTGCCGCCGGCGAAAAGCTCGGCCAGCGCGCTGAGTTTGCCCAAATGCGGTGGCGCGATCATCAGAACGGCCTTGCCGTCGATGCCGAATCCGCTCTGCTGAATGACGCCGACGAGCGCTGCGACATTGGCAGCGATGTCATATGCCGAGAACCCAAAGCGGTGTTTGAGATCGTTCGTGCCGAGCATCAACACGACGAGATCAAGTGGGGCATGCGATTCCAAGCACGGGCGAAGATAGGTCAGGCCATTCTTGACCGCTCCACCACGGATTGGATCATCCAGCACGGTTGTGCGAGCATTCAGGCCTTCTTCGATGACGTGCATGCTTGAGCCAAGCAGTTTCTGCAAGACGCCAGGCCAACGCTGGTCGCGCGGATAGCGTGCGGCGCTGCCGGGAATGTAGCCCCAGGTGTTGGAATCGCCGTAACAGAGGATCGTCTTCATGGGTTGCTGGATGCCTGCGGTATCGAATCGAGGCCGAAAGTGTGCATTAGCTGGAATTCTACGGAATAGGGCATGGTTTCTCCAGGGCCGACGGCTTGCGCCTCCATCGGGTCGCTTACGCTCACGGCTCGCCGAATACGCATCAGGTTCTTGCTGTGCATTTCCCGCACAATCGGTGCGATCGTTACGGTTTTGCGAATCGATCAACTCATTACATCCTGCCGGGCTTGGTTTGATGGGAGCGTATGAGCTAGAATCGGAGCGTTTCACTGAGCTATTTTTTCGCGGGACCGATTCATGCGAAGTTATCGTGAAATGGGATTTAGGAAGCGGAGCGGGCCAACGTTGATCGGGCAGCCTGTCAATCCGATTCGAATGGCGCTGCCGGCGGATCAACGAACGTCGTTGTCCGAGTGGGTGATGCTGCCGATCCTAGCGGGGTTATTCGGCTTGGGCACGGTGATCGTTCTGGTGGGATGGCTGCTGCTGTCGCCGGATGTCGGCGAGGTCGTGCCGATGCGTGCGGAGTTGCCGCGAATCGTGGTGCCGATACCGGAACCAGTCACTGTGGAACGGGCAAGCGAAGCCGTGCTGACACCGCCAGCCGAGGATGAAGTTTTTCTTCGGCGGATGCCGTCGCGGCAGGCGGATGAAACGCCGCCATTGCTTGTACCAGTAACGCCGTTGCCGAGTCCGAAGCAGCTGATGCCGGTGTCGCCGCGCTGGGTGATGGAAGCGCTACCGATGGTGGGTCCTAATCTGATCATGCCGATTGAAGTGGCGAAGATGGAGGACACCGAGCTGACGCATACGGTTCGCCGCGTCAAGCTCTCGGATATGACGCCAACGCCGATGCGCTTGGGCGTGACAAAATTCGTGCACGACGACCTTGGCACCGTGCTGGCGCAAATGGGCACGGGTTATGGCACCAGCGAAGTTTCCAACAGCGATCTCCTGTCGCTCGATCAACTCAAGAAATACGATGTCGTGTTCCTGACCTGCTCCGAAATGTACGTGCGTGACTTTCGCTCGGCGGGCACGTTGCGCCAATTCGTCGAGCAGGGCGGCACGCTCTACGCATCCGACCTGCGTGGCGATTTGCTGCAGGCGGCATTTCCAGAGTATCGCTCGGCCTACCCGGTGTTTCCCGGCGTGCCACAGAACGTCGATGCGACGGTCGTCGATCCGGCGTTGCAGCGATGTCTGGATCGCAAGCGAATCCCGCTGAAGTTTGAATCGTTCGATTGGCGACCATCGCCGTTCGATCCGGCGAAGGTCACAGTGTGCCTGCGGGGAAATTATCGCAACAGCCTCGGTCACGATGTTTTGGCGCCGTTGCTCGTGAAGTTCCGCCACAAGCAGGGCACGGTCATCTTCACGTCGTTCCACAACTCCAAAGTCGAATCGCCGACCGTTCGCAAGTTGATCGAGTACCTCGTATTCTCGGCAGTCAACGCTCGTTCGGAAAATCGGCTGCGCGACATGATGGTCCATTCGGGCTATTCACCAAATGAAATGCGGCCGGCATTGTTGTGGCCGTCAAAGTCGGTGGCGAGCGTGTACAATCATTCGCGCGGTTCCTTACAGGTTGCGCTGGGATTCGAGGCGGTCGGCGCCAAGGTAAGGCTTAAGATCGAATCGCCGAGCGGCAAAAAGATCGCCCATGCCGATGAAGGCCTGTTCGTGGTCGAGATACCCAATGCGGAGCCTGGCCCGTGGCGCATCACGATGACGCCGATCTGGCTGCCGTTCGCAAATTTCCCGGTCATCACATCGCTGTCGTCGGGGCGATAATTACCGCCTAACGATCCGAATTATTCACCACATAGACACAGCGCGGACAAGCCGCAACAAATACAGAATCACGAAAACACGAAAGGAAGACATAACCATTCACGACGAGTCACAAGCCAAAGCAATTATCGATAAGGAAAGCAGGAATGCAGAAAAAAAGGGCTGATTCAATTTTTGCTTTCCTGCCTTCCTTCCGGTAGTGCGGTGTACGGTTGGGCAAATCGCTTGGGTTAGGTTTCTATTTCGTGTTTTCGTGTTTTCGGGCTTTCGTGATTCGCATTCTGAATTTGCGCAAAATGAATTCTGCGCGGCTCGCAAAGATTTTGGAGGTAGGTAACACAGAGGCACAGAGAGAATAGGAATCAAAAACTGGTCCGAACCATCAGGTTGTTCGGAATTTCCAGCAACGCCTTCTTTCATTTGGCTTTCTCTGTGCCTCTGTGTGCCTCTGTGGTGGAATGGTTACATCGCCTTTTGCGCTCCAATCTGTTTTGGCAATCCGTTATCACTTCACTGAATCGCGTCTAGGTCTTGCCAAAATTCGCGTGATGTCTATCCATTTTCATACCTGCGAAACTTCGTACTTGGTCCTTAGTTCTTATTCCGTGGCTCGAATCCACGCGTTCACTCCCAAATGGCATTGCTACCGACTACGGACCAGGGACTACGGACCATTATTATGATCCACGTAAGCCAATTGACGAAATATTACGGCGATTACGCTGCCGTGCGCGATGTCAGCTTCGATGTCGCCGCCGGGCAGGTCGTCGGCTTCCTCGGCCCGAACGGCGCGGGCAAGAGCACGACGATGCGCATCCTGGCGGGCTTTCTTACCGCGACATCGGGTACTGCGACCATCGCCGGCTTGGACGTATTTTGGGACAGCGTCGAGGTTCGCCGGCGAATTGGCTACATGCCCGAAAGCTGTCCGCTGTATACCGAAATGCGCGTCAATGAATATCTGCACTTCCGCGCGGGCATCAAGGGTGTATACGGTCGGCAACGCAAGCAACGCATCGCCTACGTCCTCGAACGCTGCTGGCTGAACGAAGTCGAACGCCAGCTGATCGGCACGCTTTCAAAAGGTTTCCGCCAGCGTGTGGGCTTGGCTGACGCGCTGCTCGCCAACCCGCCGGTACTGATTCTCGACGAACCGACCGCTGGCCTCGATCCGACACAAATCCGCTCAACGCGCAACCTCATCCGCGAACTCGGACGCCAGCATACGATCTTGCTGTCCACGCATATTCTCAGCGAAGTCGAGGCGGCGTGCGACAGCGTCATCATCATTCACCGTGGCCGCGTCGCGGTGCAAAGCTCGCTTGAAGCATTGAAGACTCGGCATGGTCAGCAGGAGCACCTTGTAATGGTCCTCGGCGGTCTAGGCGACCCGAATGATTTTCGCGGTGTGCCGGGCGTCATGGACCTTCGCATCACCCCGTCGGCAACACCGGGCACGACGCGGTTGCGCATCGCGACATCCGAAATGGCCGAGCTGGCGCCGCGGCTGTGCATGTTCGCCTTAGAACATCATTGGCAGTTGATCGAAATGTTCGTCGATCGGCCGAGCCTAGAAGATCTGTTCGTGGAGATCACGGAAGAAGAGGAAGCCTCGGTTGGTGTGTAGTAATCCTGTTTACGTTTAGCGCTCACGTGACGCCTCGCGAACGCTGTACGTAAACGAAGAAATAATATGGAGTCTCACCCATGCGTCCGACTCTCAGCCTGATTCGCCGAGAGTTTAGTGCGTACTTTTTCTCGCCCATAGCCTATGTGGCGATCGCACTGTTCTTGACGGTTACGGCCTACCTGTTCTGCCTCACGCTGCTCATGTTGACAGAGCGTGGGCCCGACGGCGTTTCATATTCGATGGAACTGCTCGTCAACAACGTGCCGTTTTGGCTTGTCTTCATGGCCATTCCGCCGCTGTTGACAATGCGTCTATTTGCAGAAGAACGCAGCACCGGCACATTGGAAATGCTGCTCACCGCGCCGGTTCGAGATTGGCAGGTCGTGTTCGCCAAGTACGTCGCGTGTTACATCTTCTACGTGCTCATGTGGTTGCCGACGCTGCTCTACCTGCCCGTTCTCACCGATTGGAAATGGTGGACGCTCGAGTGCGGCATTGACCCGTGGCCGATATTCACCACCTACCTCGGCGTGGCTTGCGCTGGTGCGATGTTCCTATCAATCGGCATGTTCGTCAGCAGCATGGTGAAGAGCCAAATGGTGGCGGCGTTAATCGCGCTATTCATCAGCATGCTTTTCGTCGTCGTCGGTATCTGGAGGCCGGACCTCGATACCAGCGACCTGCCGTATCGCATTCTGTTCTACTTTACCGTGCCGTTGCATTTTGAGCGAAACTTCGGACGCGGGTTGATCGACACACGGCATCTGATTCTGTACGGCACAGTGGCGTTTCTGGGCTTCTTTCTTACGATTCGCAGTTTGGAGAGTCGCCGATGGCGCTAAATAAAAAGACAACCGCGGCCGGAAAATGGCTGCACTTGCTGACGCGGATGTGCGGCTTGACTGGCGCTCTTGCGCTGCTCGCCGGCCTGTTCTTCAGCCTGGTGACCGACGACGCCATGATAAGTCTCGGCTTTTTCATCGGCGGCGGCGTGGCCGTCGTGCTCGCACTGGCAGTGGAGCTGCGCGGCGTTTTTGATGTCCTCGGTTCACGTCGCGGTGCGGTGGGCTTCAACGTCCTTGCCCAGTTTATCGTGGTCCTCGTGCTCGTCATCGGGGCCAACGTCTTTTCCTTCATCCATTACCTTCGCATCGACCTCACTCGCGATCAGCAGTTCACACTGGAAGACAAGTTTCGCCAGCAGCTATTACAGCTTCGTGGTGACACCGATATCGTCGTCTACTATGCGCATCGTTCCTTCGGCCAAACAGCAGAGACGAAGCAGGATAACTACGATTTCGCTGCCGCTCGGAAGATTGTCGAGAAGATCAAAGACTTGGCCGAGCAGTTTCAGGATTTGGGACCGCGCTTCCGCGTTCATGTGTTGGATGAGCAAGATAAGCTGAAGGAAAAGAAGTTTCTCAACATCAAGAAGAACGTGTCCGAGAAGCTCGCCGACGAAATCCTCAAGGCACCGGAGAACAGCATCTTTCTGTTCTCAAAGGAGCAAGAGAGCATCCAACGCATCAGCTTTAGCGACATTTATCACCTCGACCGGCAAGCGTCGATTGAGAAAAAAAACCTGGTGCTGCAATATCAAGGCGTTGGCCCGTTCGCACGGAAGGTGTTCAACGTCGAAGAAAAACGACCGCACGTCGGGCTTGCCGTGATTCATCCGTTGCTTGGCTTCCAAAACGAGGATATTCCGTTCTACACGATGTCCGGAACACGGAAAACACTGGAGCGGTACAACTTCCAGACGACTGACATCATGCTGAAAAAGCTCGATGTCGATGGCGATCTGACCGACGAGCCGACCATTCTCACTTATGACGAGAGCCGCTTTGAACAAATCGAAGATGAATTGGAAGACATCAAGGAGTCGCTGCCGAAGTTCGAAAAGGATCTGAAAGAGGCCAAGGAGCTATTCAAGTTTTGGAGCGAATCGACGCTGGCAGAGCTTAACAAGAAGTACGTCTACTACTTCCGTCAGGACGGGCTGCAAGGCATTACGCTCCGCACCGAGATGGCCGACGCGAAGAAATCGGGGATCGGTTTCAAGTTCATCGATGTCGACGACGACGATCAGAAAAACCGCACGAGCACCTATCGTCAAGCAACCAACCAACTCCAGGGCCTTGTCGATAAATATCGCACCGATGAGGAAAGCCTAACCAAAGAGAAAGCGACGCTGCGAGTCGATCAACTCATGGAGAAACGCCGTGTTTCCGATTTGGAACTGAAGGCGAAGAATTTGCTGGCGAACATCGACGTGTTAATCGTGCCTCGTATCACGATCATCGACGCCACGGTCGGCCAGGTGATTCCGAATCGTGTCCATCGAATCGAGAAGGCTCAGCTTGCTGCGGTCAAATGGTTCATGAAGCAAGGCAAGGGCGTGTTGTTCCTGCTTGGCCCAACGAATGAGCCGCGTGAGACGCCGGACCAACCGGGCAAGGCTGCGGACGAAGTCGAACCTATGTTGCGCGAGATTGGCTTTGTGCTGCCCAAGCAGACTGTGCTCTTCAACGCCGAGATGCGCGAGTTCAACGAACGCAAGACCGGCGTGGCGCGGTTCGGCAAGACCAAAGAAAAACGCAAATTTGAAGTGCCCGGGATTCGGCTTGACGAGACCACGTCGACGCGTTTCATGGATAAGAAGCGTGAAGCCTTTTCGCCACATGCAATACGCACGAGCCTGGCAACGATGAACCGAGCGTTGGGCGCGAAGGAATCGGACGAGATCCGCATGCGTTATTCGCGGCCGGTCTACTACGTTCCGCCGACGTTCGAGCCAAAAGCCGCAGGTGGCGTCGTCGGCAGTCTCGCGATGCCAGGTTTCGCAGGCCCACTGTTGGCAAGCACGCACTGGACCGGCTCAGCGTGGCTGAGCCGCGCGAAGCAGTTGCCCGATGATAGCGCGGTATTCCTGGTGACCCGCGAAGAATCGTGGAATGAGGATCATCCATTCATCGCCAAGGACAAGGTACCAACCTATACGGCCAGCCCGGACGACGATTGGCGTAAAGGCACGGTCGAAGAAGTACGGCGTGGCCCGTTCCCAGTCGGCGTCGCCGTCGAAGCGACGCTGCCATCGGCTTGGTTCGAGAAGGACAGCGAAACAATTCGCAAGCCACGCATCGTCGTCGTGGGCAGCGGTAACGCCTTTGTCGGCACTGATCTGCCGCCGGTCAAGCAGCGAGCGTTCCTCGATATGGTCAACTGGCTCGCCGGCCGTGATGATCTGCTTGTGCGCGATGTCGCCACCTGGCAGTATCCGCGGGCCGAGATCAGCGAGGCCGATCGGCGCTACTGGTTCGGCCTGGCGGCGGCGCTGCCGGTGTTGTGTTTGTATTTCGGTTTCATGGTGTTGATGGTTCGTAACGTGAGATAAATATTATCCGCCGACGATGTTTAGCCGCTCGCCTTTGGCGAGCGCGGACGCGTCGATTCGCGGTCGAAAGATTATCGTTAGGCCCGCGCTCGCCAAAGGCGAGCGGCTAAACGAAGCAAGGGTTGGAAAATGAACCTGAAAACGACGATTGCCCTACTCTTGGCGATAGCGATTGGCGCCGGCACGTGGGTTTGGGTCGAGAATCGCAATCGCACGCCGGCCGTCAGCGAAACGATTGACTTTCTCGAAAAATCGCTTGTCGTTGAGAAAATCAGACGAATCGAAGTATTTCGCGGCGATAAGAGCCAATTCGTGCTCGAACAGATCGCGGGCGAATGGACGCTGCCAGGCAATTGGCCCACCCGCGCCGTCGAAGCCAATCAGTGGGTCGGCCTGCTTACCTCACTGCGCTCGCGCTATACGCCGACCACGCTCGGCGTCAAGATCGACCTCAAACCCTACGGCCTGGATGCGAGTCCGCTCGTCGTCAAAGTCACCGTCGGCGATGTCACGCACACGCTTCGCATTGCGGAGGAGCCGACGGAAACCAATCGCTTTGCCCGCGCCACCTTCTTGCGCGTCGACGAGAAACCCGAAGTGATACGTCTCGGCCCAGGCATCGTCAATACTCTGGACCGCACGCGTCAATACTTCCAGCAACACCGTATCTTCGAGGCGGCCCGCGTTGCCAAAGAAGGCTCCCCGAAAGACAAGGTCGAGCAGGTCGTCGCCAATGCGATCGAGGTTGTCGCGGACAAAACCAAGTTCAAGATTCAGAAACACGACGACGACAGTTGGGTCATCGCCTCGGCTCAGATCAAGAAAGCTGATAAGTGGGAGGAAGCCTACGACAACGATCGCATCGATCCGGCGAAGTTGACCGGCATTCTCGCCGGCTTCACGGATCTCTGGGTCGAGGAATTCCTCGACGCCAAGGGCAAGTCGCTCGACGAAATTGGTCTGAAGAATCCCGAATTTTCGCTGCTCGTGACGAGGCCCAAGGGAGCGCCGATCCGTCTGCTCATCGGCAATGGCGTGCCGAAGAAAGACTCAGACAAAGAACCGCCCCCGCCGCTGCCAATCAAGGAAATGAAGCCGAAAGAAGATACCGAGTACCGCTACGCAAAGATCGAGACCAGCGATCAGATTTTCAAAGTGAAAACGGCCAAGCTGGACGAAATCGCCATCGCCGTGGATGTCCTGCGAGATCCGAAATTGGCCCGCTTCAAATCGGACGATGTCGCACGATTGGAAATCCGCGCCGGCGACCAAACGTTGGTGTTTGTGAATCGCAAAGACGATCCCAAAGACAAAGAAGGCAAGAAGAAATGGCGCATGGAGCAGCCCAGCCAAGAAGAGATTGAAGCCAAGCAAGTTGAGGATCTTCTTGACAAAATCTCCGGTCTGCAAGCCAGCGACAACGCGATTCTCGACAAGAAAAAGGATGCCGATTTCGGGCTCGACAAGCCGGCGGGCCGCATTACCATCACCGTTGAAGAGCCTGCCGATCCGAAGAAGAAGGATGACGACAAGAAAAAGGAACGCACGATCGTTCTGTCGCTCGGTCAACAAGCGGCGGAAAAGGACAAGTTGTTCGTCCGTGTCGACGGCTGGTCGCGCATCAACCGCGTGAGCGATGAGGTTTTCACGCTTGCCAAGCGGGCCGACATCGCCTACCGTCCTCGCGAACTGTGGAAACTCGAACGCGATGCGATCACGCGCGTCACGATCGAGGCGGAAGGCAAGTCGTACCATCTCGATCGCAAGGACAAAGGCTGGCGTGTCGCTGGCCCAATCGATGTCGAGGTCACCGGCTCCGAACCGGAAAACCTCGTCGATGAGCTTGTGTCCCTTCGCGCCGAACGCTTTGAGGCACGTAAGCCCGCTGACTTGGCGAAGTATGGCCTCGACAAGCCAGCTTTTCGTGTCAGCGTGGTTGTCAAGGACGGCTCGCCGCGCATCATCGAACTTGGCAAACGCGAAGAGACCAAAGAGGGCGGGCGGTTCGCTCGCGTCAAGGATGGCGACATCGTCTTCGTCCTCAGCGATAAGCTCGCGGCCAACCTGCGAGCCGATCCGTTGGCCTTCCTGGACAAGAACCTCGCCACGCTCGATCCGGAAAAAATCGAGCGAATTCGATACGCCGGTCCGTCATCGTTCTCGCTGGAACGCAGCGGGAAACAATGGCAGATCGTCGATGCTCCGATTCCGAGTTCCGCCGTCGATAAGGACGCCATCGATAGCATCCTGAAGGGCTGGCAGAAACTGCGAGCCGAGCGCTATGTCGCCGTCGGGCCTAAGATCGTCTGGAACGACTTTGGCCTGGAAAAGGCGACCACCATCACCGTGTCCGAGTCGGCAGACGACGGCGCCAAACCGAAAGAGCACGTCATCGAGCTAGGCAAAGACGCCAAGGATGGCGGGCGTTACGCGCGGTTTGGCAAGAAAGAAGCCGTTGTCGTACTCAACGGCTTCGTTGCCGAGATGATGACGCGCTCGCACCTCGATTTTGTCGATACGCGGATGGTGCGCCCGTTCGATCCTGATGCCATCGCGTTGATCGATCGTAAGATGCTCGGCGGCGACATTGAACTCACTCGCCGAGATGACGCCTGGCAGTTCGTCAAACCGACGCTGCGTGAGGCCGACAATCTCACGATGTTTGAGTTACTGCGCCGAGTTTCGCAGTTACAGGCAAAACGCATCGCGGCGGTGAATGTGAAAGACTTGCAACCTTACGGCCTGGACAAGCCGTTTGCCGTCGTCACGCTCAATTTCGATCCCGATGGCGTTGGGAAAAAACATGTCATCAAGATCGGCAATCCGACCAAGGACGACGTTCGCGGCGAGAAAGAGGAACGCTTTGCAATCGTCGATGACAAGCCAACCGTCGTCGTCCTACCGGCGGACCTATCGAAGCAACTCGTCGCGCCGAGCCTATTCTTCGCCGACCGTAATATCGCCAGCTTCTCGCGCATCGACCGTGCCGAGTTGATGCGTGGTTCACGCAAACTTGCGCTAGTGCGTGGCGACAAAAGCTGGCAGATCATCGACCCGATCAAGGCAGATGCGGATACCGCGACTCTGGACGATCTCGTCCGCGCATTGCAACGCCTCCGTGCCGATGAAATCGTGGCCGACAAAGGCGCCGACCTGAAGAAGTACGGCCTCGACGCACCGACAGCCGAATGGAAATTCAAGCTCGGCGAGGACGAGAAGCTGCATTTGCTCATCGGAGGAATCGAGCCAGGCGAATCGGGCGGTCGTCGTTATGCGAAGCTGGGCAACAGACATACCGTGTTCCTCGTCAATGCGAAGCTCGCGGCACGATCGCTGCACGAATACCGCTCGCTTAAGGTTTGGCCGGCGTTCAAGGTGGAAACCGTCACCGAGTTAACCGTGACTGGACCGACCGGAGCGTACACACTCAAACGCAAGGACAAAGATTGGGAGATTGCCGGCATGCCCAAGGCGAGCGTCAAGGCATCCGCCGTCCTCAGCCTTTTCGATACGCTCGAAACGCTGGAAGCGCACCATTTCGCGATCGACGCCAAGGCCGACCTGAAATCGTTCGGACTCGAAAAGCCCAACTGGAAATTGGAGCTATCGCTCGGCAAGGAAAAACGCGAGCTTCTGATCGGCAACCTGGAGGACAAGTCGAAACGTCCCTTTGCGACGATCGCGGGCACCGGCAGCGTGTTCGTCCTTGATGAAGTGGACAATATCATTATCGCGCGGCCCGTTTCGGCGTACATTGCGGAGGCGAAAGACGAGAAAAAGAAAGCGAACTAACCACAGAGGCACAGCGCGGCAAGCCGCAACAGCATTGGATCAAGAAAATTCAGCCACGGAAGCACATGGAAAAACACGGAAGAAAACAAAGGCAGTAGTCCCCGGAATTAGCCACGGATGAAACACGGATGGAACACGGATAGGAAATACTGCCCCTTATCCGTGTTCCATCCGTGGCTAAGTTGATTTCGGAAATACTGTATAGTAGTGCTCCCATCTAGTGTCTTTTTCCGTGTTCATTCCGTGTGATTCCGTGGCTGGATTTTCTACATCGGTTGCGGCTTGCCGCGCTGTGTCTCTGTGGTTAGTTTCCTAATTACCTCACGACTCGGTGCCTTCATGCGAATCCTCTTTGGTATCTTGACCTGTCTTATTGCCACGTCCACTTCGCACGCCGGCGAACCGAAGAATCGCGTGTTGCTGCTTTGGCAGAAGCCTGACGGGCATCCGAAAGGCACGCACGAGTATGAACTCAGCCAGCGCATATTGAAGCGTGAGTTGGACAAGTTCCCCACGCTTGATGTGGTACTCGTCAACGCCGACGACCCCTGGAAGGACGGCCCAGGCCTGCTCGCCAAGGCCGATGGCGTTGTGCTGTTCGTTTCCGAGGGCGCGAAATGGGTGAACGCTGATGCCAAGCGTCTCGAGGCATTTCGAGCATTGTCCAAACGCAAGGCCGGCCTCAGTGTTCTGCATTGGGGTATGGGCACGAAGGACGCGAGCAACATTGCACCTTTCGTCGCCCTGTTCGGCGGCTGTCACGGCGGGCCGGATCGGAAGTACAAGTTCCTCGAAACCGAAGCGTTTACGATTGCCGGCACCAAACATCCGATCGCATCGGGCTTGGGGCGGTTCAATGTTCGCGAGGAGTTTTACTACACGCTAAAGCTTGCCAAGTCGGGCGTCGAGCCGATCCTGCGTGCGACCATTGACAAGGAAGACCACACCGTAGCGTGGGCCTTTGCTCGGCCTGACGGCGGCAGGTCGTTCGGTTTCAGCGGACTTCACTATCATGAAAATTGGCAGATGTCCGAATATCGCCGGCTCATCACCCAGGGCGTCCTCTGGACCATGAATGAGAAAATCCCGATGGACGGCATCGCGGCGAAGTAGATCACCACGGCTTTCCGAGGCGCAAGCTATGCCCCACAGCGACGACCAACCGAGCGACGGCGGGCTTCCGATCGAATTCGAGGTCTACTTCTCGAATTTTCCCAAAATCGATTACGCGCGCCTTGCTCAGTTCATCGATCAATGCGAGCCGGATGCTGGTGAAAAGGCCGATGTCGCCCCCGTCGAAAATGACGACACGAACGAACCAGGCGTCCGAATCGTCGGTTTTGTGGTATCGCTTGGCGATATGAATGTCGGAGTCGTGATGCAGAGCGCTCCGACGCCGAACATGGAGTTGATCCGCCTGGGAGCCGTTACTGACGAAGTGAAACAGGTGCTTGTCGCGCATCAAGCGTGTGCCGTGTTGTCGCTCGTCGGTGGCGAGGACGAAGCGCCGATCGAGCGATTGCTGTTTGCATACAAGGTCGCGGCCGGGCTTTGCCTGCAAGGTGCGATCGGGGTGGGCAATGTCCACACCGAGCGTGTTCTACCGGCCGAGATGTTGCACGAACTGTTCGGCATGCCGCCCGCGAACGATGAGCAATCGGTCTGGGAATCGCTGCGAATTTACGGCGAGCCGCCGCAACTTTTGATGAGCATCGAACTGATCGAGATCAAGAATCGCCAATATCTCGCGACGTGCGGCCTGGGTTATTGTGATCTGCCTGACCTCGCTTGGGCTTTCACGAATGACGATGAAGCGAACAATGTCATCGAGTTGTTCAATAATTGCTTCGCTCATATGATGGAGCAAAACATCGCGTTCCAGGCCGGTGAAACGATCGAAGATGACAACGAAAAAACATATCGTTTCGATGACCCGCCTGACGATTGGGAGTTGCCGTTCCCGAGCGAGGGCGTTTTGGTGATGACGACGCTGTAAGTGTTTTTCCGTTTAGCCGGGACGCGCCAGCGGAGCGCGGGTTCGATGTCCGCGCTCCG